>CBIHPJ010000018.1:0-27198 GCA_966211295.1 uncultured Myxococcales bacterium
GTGAGGATCTTCACCCCGAGCGCTTCGGCCTTCGTGAGCTTCGAACCAGCGCCCGCGCCCACCACGAGGAAGTGGGTGTTCTTCGAGACACTGCCCGTCACCTTCGCACCCGCGCGCCGGAGGAGCTCTTCCATCTCTTCGCGCTCCACCGAGAGCGTGCCGGTCACCACCACCACCTTGTCCTTCAAGCTCGACGGAGCCGCGCCCTTGCCAGCGAGCGCCTGCGCCTCGAGCTCGCGCCGCTGCGTCTCATCCGCCGCGCGCGCGACCAGCTTCGCTTTGGAGATCGTCTTGTTCCCCAGGACCGCCAGCAGCTGCGCCTCGTCGGCGACGGTGATCCCGAGCGCCTCCGCCTTCGCGAGCTTCGAGCCGGGCTGCGCGCCCACGAACAAGATGTGCGTGCTCCTGGAGACCGAGCCACTCACCTTCGCCCCCAGCGCCTCGAGCCCCGCCTCGGCTTCGTCACGCTTCAGACCGGCGAGTACCCCAGTCACCACGACCGTCTTTCCTTTGACGTCCATGCACAGGAAGACAGCGCGGTCAGGGGGAACTTTCAACCTGGGTGACACGGGAGAGTCATCGCCACAGGCCCACTGCGCGTAACGCTCCGAGCAGGCGCAGCACGGGTTCACGTGGAGCGCCGCTCGCAATCAGATCGTCCATGCGCTCGCCCCTGGTGAGCTTCTTCGCGAGCCGCAGCTCCGCGGGGCCGAGCTCGATCATCGCGAACTTCGGCGACTGGTCGTCGAGCAGCATGGGCTCTTCATCATCTTCCGCGGAGACCATCAGATCCGTCTCGATCGCAGCGAGCGGCACCCAGTTGCGGAACGCCGTGGTCACCGCGACCGTCATCGGAATGCGCAGGTTGGTCACCGCGAGCCGCGACGGCTCGATCGTCACCTGGCCGCGCATCGAGAGCGCCGCACCCAGGCGGTAGGTCACCTGTCGATCGAGCGCGGCCTGCAGATCCTCGATGCTCATCAGCCCGTCTTTCACCAGCTGAGTGCCGAGCAAGGTGTGCTGCCGCGCCGCTTCGGCCGCCACGGGCTCGAGCAACACGGGATCGAGCAGGCCCTCGGCCACCAACATGTCGCCGATGCGCTCGGCCTTGAGATTGCTCTCGGCGGCGAAGAGCTCACCCTTCTCTACCAGCAGCGCTCGGCGCGCCATTCCAGAGCTCACGACGATGGTCGCACTCGCGCCCCGCCGCTCCGTATCCATCAGCACCCACAAGAGGATGCGGTTGAGCGCCAACTTCGTCGTCACGGGAGCCCCACGTTACTTCGACGTTCTCACCGGTGCGAAATCTCGGCGGATTCGGCGGCGGGAGTACAATGCGCACCGCTTCATGGCTCGCCTCATGCTCCGGAAGGGCTTCACGCTTTCACCTGGTCCCGGAGGGGTGGGTCACCTCACCGACTCGAGGTCGGGCGACGTGCTGGTGGTGCCGCCCGCCGACTACGCGCTCCTCTCTTCGGGTGCAGAGCAGGGCCTGGACCCCGAGCGCGGTGACATCTCGGAGGTCGTCAACCGCTACCGGCCCTTCTACGTGGACTTCGTCGCGCAGGCGGGCTTCTACGAGCTCGACATCGAAGACGCGCCGACGGTGCCGCAGATCCCGAGCATCGCGCCGGTGACGATGACGCCGGCTCCGCAGCCACAGCCTGAGGCGCCCGCCGCTGACGAAGAGCCCGAGACGAAGGACGATCTCCCGCTCGCGGAGGTGACGCCTGAGGCCGATGAGGCCGGAGATCTCACGCAACCCGAGGGGAAGCCGGCGGTCGCGGCGCCGAGCACTGTCGAGGAGAGCCCCGCTGATCAGATCAGCGCGGTGCAGGAGACGCAGCACACCGAGCAGGTGCAGCAGCCACCCGAGGCCGAGCCGGTTCGCCTCTCCGCTCCGGCGAAGACGCCTCCGAGCGAGCCCGCGTCTTCGAAGCCGAGTCCGCTCCTCCTCGCGTTCGCGGGAATTCTCATTCTCGGCCTCGGAGTGGGCGCGACGTTCTTGCTGCGTCCCGATCTCTTCACTTCTTCCGAGGGACCGACGCAGCCGAATCCCACGACGGTGGTGAAGCCCGAGCCCGTTCCTCCTCCTCCGGAGCCGGAGCCGGAGCCTGTCGTCGATGCCGGCGCGCCCACGGAGGACGCGGGAGAGGCCGAGGTCGTGGTGGATGCGGGAGCTCCTCCCGTCGCAGTCACTCCCGAGCCCGTCGCCGTGATCGATGCGGGAAGTGAAGAAGTCGTCGTGGAGGAAGCCACCACCGAGGTGAGCTGGCTGGAGAGCCCCGTGCAGGCGCGCGGCCGCGTGAAGATGGGCGAAGTGCAGGCGAGCGCGAGCGGGGTGGTCACCTGGAGCGTTCAGTTGGAGGAGCGCGTGAAGACCAAGCAGTCGCTCGGCAGCATCGCGCGCGAGGGCGGCCCGGAGTCTGTGCTCACTTCACCCAACGTCGGCCTCGCGATGATCAAGCAGCCGAGCGGAAGCACCGTGAAGCGCGGCGAAGTGATCGCCGACATCATCTACTTCGAGGCGTGGGCGAAGGGCGTGGTGAAGGGAAAGCCCACCGCCGCGTGGCGCTGCGAGATCGTGAGCGCATCGGCGAACAAGAAGGCCGACTGCAAAATCTCGGTGGTCACTCCGAAGGCTGGGGGCTCGCAGCTTACCGTTGCCGTGGAGCCGCGTTGGTTCGACGACGCAACCGATGCAGTGCTGCGCGTCGCGCCTCCGTGAAGTGTCTCCCTCTCCCTTCGGGAGAGGGTCGGGGTGACGGCAGAGATCTTCAAGTCTGCGCCGCCCTCTCCCCTGCCCCTCTCCCCCCTGGCGCAGGGAGAGGGAATCAGTGCGAGCGTTCACGCAACCAGTCGCGCACCCAGACTGCGACGGCGCGTGATCCCGCCGGAGCCAGATGCACGCCGTCATCGAGGCGGTACCGCAACAGACGACCATCCGGCGCCTGCACGAACGTCGCGAACTGCCGCTGCGGATCCCCGATCAGCAGATCCACCTCGAGGAACTCCACGCGCGGCACTTTCCGAGCGCACTGCGCGAACACTCCGTTCAAGTACGAGGTGCGCGCCGAGAGCCGGCGATCGCGCATCGGCGGCAACGTGAGCCACAACACCCGGGTGTGATCACCCGCGAGCGCGCGCATCATCGCCTCGACGCGCGCCGAGTAGACCTGCCGCCAACGCGCAGTGCCGTAATCAATCTGCTCATCACCCTCGAGCAGGTTGGTCGCGTCGTTCGCGCCGATCGACACCACCACGAAGCGCGGACGCTCTCGCTCCACCAGCGGCGGCACCACCTTCATCCAGTCGTACAGATCAGGCCGCGCCAGTCCGGTGCCGAGCTGCGCGGCGCGCGTGACGTGAAGACCTGAGCTCATCGCGAGCGTGCGCTCCAACATCGCGCCCAGGCTGCCGCCGATCATCGAGTCACCGATGAGCAGCACGCCCTCACCGGGAGTCGCCTCCACCACCGGCGTCATCGGCTGAGGCTCCGGCTCCGTCTCTTCCGGAGGCAGCGTCGCGCTCAAGATCATCACCGGAGCCACCACGCGCGCGATCGGAGGTACCCAGCCCTTCGCCAACAGCGGATCACCTTCCCCGCCCACGCGACGAGCGAGCTGCTCACGACCACGACTCGCCCACTGCCGAGGGAGATCGATTCGCAGCCCACTCAGCGCCTCGTGCATCGGAGTGAGCGCGTGCACCAGCACCGCCTGCGTGCGCCCCACCTCGAGCCGCCGCGCCCAGCCGAGCAGACCTTCAGAGTCGAAGAGCACCGCGAACACGCACGCCACGCCGAGCACGATCGCCGTGTCCCGCACCGAGAACGCGCGCGCCACGGGCCGCGGCGCTTCGGCGTAGCTCTCGAGCGCAGCCGCGATTCCATCTGAAGGCTGTGATCCGGGAGCGCTCATGATCAGAACTGGAAATAGATGAACGGCGCGAT
The DNA here is from genome assembly GCA_966211295.1 of uncultured Myxococcales bacterium. GTDB lineage: Bacteria > Myxococcota > Myxococcia > Myxococcales > Myxococcaceae > Archangium_A. Next base: position 3,953 of record CBIHPJ010000018.1, read on the forward strand.
GCCGCGCGGCCCGAGCGCATCGAGCGCGACCACGAGAAGTCCGAACGCCGCGCCCTGCGCGAGCAACGGCAACCGAGAGAAGCGCGCCCGCGCGGTACTAAAGCCATCACCCGAGATGAGTGAGGAGCCGAGCGCGACGAGCACCACTCCGAGCACCCAGATCGGCAAAGGCCCCGGAGCGCCACGCGCGATCGCGCTGAAGACCTCGAGCGCTCCCGTGAGCGACGACGCGCGGAACAACACCCAACCCGCGCACACGAAGTGGAACGTGAGCAGCACCGCCACCACGTTCCACGCACGGCTCTCGCGGAACGACTTCAGCGAAGGCACCGAGGCCCACGCGCGATGAATGATCAGCCCGAGCCCGTGAAACGCGCCCCACGCGACGAAGGTCCACGCCGCTCCATGCCAGAGGCCACCGAGCACCATGGTGAGGCCCAGCGCCGCGGCCGTGCGCACCGCCCCACCCCTGGAGCCACCCAGCGGAATGAAGAGGTAATCGCGCAGCCAGCTCGAGAGCGAGATGTGCCAACGCCTCCAGAACTCCTGCGGACTCTTCGCGGAATACGGCGAGTCGAAGTTCTCCGGCATCGCGTACCCGAGCAGCGCGGCCGAGCCGATCGCGAGATCCGTGTACCCGGAGAAGTCGCAGAAGATCTGCGCGGCGTACCCATACACGCCAAGCAACACCTCGAGGCTCGAGTGCTCACCCGGTGACTCGAACACCGGATCCACCAGCGCCGTCGCGAGCAACTGCGCGAGCACCACCTTCTTGAAGAGCCCGAGGCCAATGCGCTGCAGCGCCAGCGGGAGCTCGACGTTCTTCGAATCCCTCGGCTGGTTCAGCATCGGCAAGAACGTCGCCGCGCGCAGAATCGGACCTGCGACCAATTGCGGGAAGAACGCCACGTAGAGGCACGCGTCGATCACGCGCACCTTCACCGGGATCTTCCGGCGATACGCATCCACCATCAGCGAGATCGCGTGGAACGTGAAGAACGAGATGCCCACCGGCAGCGCGAGCTCGGGCAGCTTCGGAGTCTTCAACGCGAAGAGCTGCACCACCGCGCTCGCGAAGAAGCCCAGGTACTTGAAGAGCATCAGCGTGAGCAGCACTGCGCTCACGCCGATCGCGAGGATGAAGCGCCGCTCCCGTTCTTTCAGCGATCGATGGAGCGCGTCGGCGATGAGCGCCGCTTCCAGCGAGATGCCCACCAGCACCGGGAGGAAGCGCCAGTCCCAGAACGCGTAGAACGCCCAGCTCGCGACGAGGAGGAAGACCTTGTGCGCTTCTTGATTCTTCGCGAGCGCCCACGCGCCCACGAAGGCGCAGAGGAAGAACAGGGCGTACTCGACGGTGGGAAAAAGCACGGCCTGCGGAATTTACGCTGAAGGCCGCGCTGATCGAATTCTCCCCTTTTGGGGGAGAATCGAACCCGTTCATGTTCCTCAAACGGGTCGCCTTCATCTCAGACGTGCACGCCAACCTGGAGGCGCTCGAGGCGGTCTTCCGCGACGTGGAGACGCAGAAGCCTGACCTCGTGGTCTGCCTCGGCGACACCATCAACTACGGGCCCAATCCGCGCGAGTGCCTCTCCCTCGTCGACGCGCACGCCGACATCGTGCTCTGCGGCAATCACGAGAAGGAGGGCGCCGACCCCGAGCCCGATGAAATGGAGGGCGACGCGCGCGAGCTCCTCGACTGGACCGTGCAGCAGCTCGAAGGACTGCACGCGTGGGAGCGATTGCGCGACGACGTCAAAGCTCGGAAGGAACAAGCCGCACAGCATCGCTACGAAGGTCTCCACTTCGTGCACGCCTCAGCCGCGAAGCCCTTCGCGCAGTACGTGTGGCCGGGCCACCCGCAACATCACCTTCATCTCAACGCGCAGCTCGACAAGTACTTGATGGAGATCATCTCCGCGTTCGACGCCACGCACTCCTTCGTGGGCCACACCCACGCGCCCTCGGTGCTCACCACCTACGAGCACCGCGAGCTCTTCCCCATTCAGTTCGAGTGGAACCGCCGCTTCACGTTCCTCGGACCGAGGGCGATCTTCTACGTGCCGCAGGGAACGCGTCGCATCGAAGAGCTCTCAGGCAAGAAAGTGATCATCAATCCCGGCAGCGTGGGCCAGCCGCGCGACGGAAATCCCGACGCGAGCTGGGCGCTCTACGACGGAGACTCGGTCGAGTTCCGCCGCGTGCCGTACGACCACGAGCGCACTGCCGCGAAGTTGAGGGCGCTCCCGGTCTCAGACGACACCCGCAATTATTTCGCGGACCGGCTCGCCGAAGGCAGTTAGGCAGCACGCCCATGGCGCGGTTTCACAAAGAACGTCATCGCACGGAGCGCATGGGCTGGCTCCGGGCTGCGGTGCTTGGCGCGAATGACGGCATCGTCTCCACCTCGAGCCTCCTTCTCGGAGTCGCGGCGGCGAACACCGATCGCACTCAGATTCTCATCGCAGGCGGAGCGGGCCTGGTCGCAGGCGCGATGTCGATGGCCGCGGGCGAATACGTCTCGGTGCACTCGCAGGCCGACAGCGAAGCGGCCGAGCTGGAGATCGAGCGCGCAGAGCTCGCCGCGGATCCCATCGCTGAGAAGAAGGAGCTCGCGAACATTTACGTGGGGCGCGGTCTCGACCCGAACCTCGCCAAACAAGTCGCCGAGCAGCTGATGGCCAAGGACGCCGAGGGCGCTCACGCCCGGGACGAGCTGGGGCTCACCGAGACGAATGCCGCGAAGCCACTCCAGGCCGCGTTCGCTTCGGCGGGGAGCTTCGCGGCGGGGGCTGCCCTGCCGCTCGCGATCTCGGCGCTGGTGCCCCTGGCGGCGCTGGTCCCCAGTGTCGCTGGCACTGCACTTTTCTTCCTGGCCACGCTCGGTGCCATCTCCGCTCGGGCCGGAGGAGCGAAGGTCGGGCGGGCGGCGATTCGGGTCACCTTCTGGGGCGCGCTCGCGATGGGGGTCACCGCTGGGGTGGGCGCTCTCTTTGGAGTCGTCAGCTAATCCTTGACCATGTGCCGCAGATCAGAAGAGTGTGCGGCCGGGGGCGATGCGACGACATGAAGAGCTATCTCCTTTCAGCGTTCGTTCGAACCCACGCGCACCTCGACGAGGAGGCGTTCCGTCTGTCGGAGCCTTCTCCGTGGTTGGTGTGGGAAGCGGGCCCGTGGAAGCCAGGCGGGGCGCGCACGCTCACCGCTGTTCCGCCGCCGACCCCGGCTCCGACTTCAGCTCCTCCGGGAGCCGAGGCGCTCGCGTTCAGCCTCGCGCCGAACAATCCGACGAAGAACGAGGTGACGCTCGGTCGCAGCCCGACCTGCGACATCGTGATCAACGACGGCACCGTCTCGCAGCTGCATCTCGCTTTCGTGCGCACGACGCAGGGTTGGACGGTGCAGGACGCCGGCTCACGCAACGGCAGCAGCTTGAGCGGCTCGCCCCTCGAGAACGGGAAGCCCAAGGGCCTGATGAGCAGCGCGCGCCTGATGGCGGGCTCGGTCGCGTTCAGCTTTTACGAGCCGCGCGACATGCTCTGGCGCCTCAAGCAGTACCGCTGATTCGCCGGGAGATTCGCGGGGAGTCAGTTCACTCTTCGCCAGCTCGCGGTGTGCTCCGGAGCATGCGGAGGGAACGGGTGTCCCTCGAGCAGCGCCTGCCGTCTGGCGAGCACGTAGTCCGCTGACCAGCGGCCCGGGCCCACCACGCCGATGATCGCGAGCAGGAGCGCGACGAGCATCGCGAACTCCAGGTTCGAGGTGGAGCCGAAGAGCCCTTCGCGCATGTGCACGGTGAACACCGCGCCGAGGACGATCGGCAATTGCACGAACGCAGAGACGCGCGTGAGCAGACCCGCTGCGAGCAAGAGCCCGCCCGCGAAGTGGGCCATCGCGATCGCGTGCGCCATCATCATCTGGTTGAAGTTGGGCCCGAGCATCGACATCACCTCGCTGATGTGGCCCGCGAAGTAGGCGCCCTTCGCGAAGAGCACCAGGCCCAGGAAGATGCGAACGAGATCGAGCCCGATGTCTCGATTTCCCTCGACGTAGTTCTGCAGACGATTCCACCGGTTCATGGGCGTGTCCTCCGACCGGAAGCATCACCACGAGACCCGCGGGATGACCCGCCCGTTTGGTCAAACCTGACAGAACGCTGTCACTGCGGTGGGCGACATTGCCTTCATCTCCGCGGCACTTCGCCGCGAAGCCACGAAAGGCACACCATGAAGAACATGATCAATTGGTTCGAGCTCCCCGTCGTCGACTTGAAGCGCGCCACCGCGTTCTACGAGCAGGTGCTCGCCACCTCGCTGAAGACCGAGAACTTTCAGGGCACTCCGATGGCGATCCTGAAGGTCGACGGAGTGAGCGGCGCGCTGGTGAAGGTGCCGAACCGCAAGCCCTCGGGCGACGGTACGCTCATCTACTTCAACGTCGACGGTCAGCTGGGCGCGGTGCTCGGCCGGGTCGAAAAGGCAGGTGGCAAGCAGCTGGGTCCGGTGGTCGACATGGGTCCCCAGGGTTCGTACGCGGTGCTGGTGGACACCGAGGGCAACCAGGTCGGCGTTCACTCTTCGGCGAGCTGAAGAGAGCGCTATACCCATCGCGTGCAACGTCAGGCTCGCCTCCTCGCCATCACCGAGTTCCTCCGCGCGCGGAAGACGGGAGTCACCGCGCAGCAGCTCGCGGAGCGCTTCTCGGTGACGATGCGCACCATCTACCGCGACCTCGACACGCTCCGAGACGCAGAGCTCCCGCTGCTCGCGGAGCAGGGGCGTGGTGGTGGTTACGCGCTCGACAAGCACTACACGTTGCCGCCGGTGAACCTCACCGCGCGCGAGGCGGCGATGCTCGTCGCGCTCGGCACGCACGCGATGGCGATGCGCTTGATCCCGTTTCCCGAGGCCACTCAGCGCGCGCTCGAGAAGGTGCGCGGAGTGCTCTCGGCTTCCGCGCAGCGCGAGCTGCTCACGCACATCAAGCAACTGCAGTTCGTCGGCATTCCCGCGCACGGGGCGACCGCGAAGGTGACGCAGGCGATCGAAGAGGCGTGGTTCACGCAGCGCGCGCTGCGGCTCATCTACAACTCGTCTTCGGGCGAGCGGATGAAGCGCAAGGTGCGCATCGAGAGCGTGGTGATGGAGCGCACGCTCACGTTGCTCAACTGCGTGGATGAAGAGCTCGGTGAGAAGCGGCAGTTCAGACTCGACCGCATCGAGTCGGCGGAGCTCGCTTGATTGCCCTCGCGCTGACGCTGCTGCTCAGTCAGACCGTCTTCGAGTTCGAAGGGCCGATGAAGGAATCGCGCTTCACGGAAGATCCGAGCCGCATCCCGAAACGCGCGCATTGGCGCGTCTACAAGGCGGGCTCACGCGACGCCGGGGTGCAGACGTTCGAGTGGATCGACGACAAGAACCAGCGTCACGTCACGACGGACCCCGAGAAGATTCCCCAGGGCGTCGAGTTCCGATTGCTCCCGAAGAAGTGACTCAGGCCTTCGCGTGCGCGAGCTGCGCCAGCGCGAGCCGCAGCTCTTCCCACGGAGAGCCGAGCGAGAACGCCTTCGTCTCGTCGAGCAGTTCCTTCGCAGCAGCCGCATCGGCGGGACCCTGCACGAGCGCGCTGAAGCGAGACAACAGAGACCACACCGCCGAGGGCACCTCGGGATCGATGCGCACGTACCACTCGAAGTAGCTCTCCAAGCGAGTCGCGACGGAACGAACGGATTCGGTCTGCATCAGATGGCCTCCTGTGAAGTTCATCTGGAGTCGATTTACCGGCCCTGGATGACATTCTGATGAAGCCAACGTCGCGCTGCAGTGATTTTCGTGGGTGCGATCTTCGCCTACGTGTGCGTGTTCCAAATCAGTTACGGCGCGAGGAACGTGCCCGTCGCCGCGTCGCCGTGAATGGGAATCACTCGCTGGCCGATGACCCCGCCGTCGAGCGTGGCGACCACTTCGACGCTGGTCCCCGGGAGATTGAAAATCAGCACGTCACCGCTCGCGCTCGTCGCGGAGAACATGTTCGACGGGAGTCCGTTCGGGCCCACGTAGCGGACGTCACCCATTCCGCTCACCGTGCTCACCACCGCGCCTTCGACGTCCTTACCGTTGCAATCCTCCACGGTGAGCGCGAGCACCGCGTTGCCGGGCACCAGCGTCACGCTCGCAATCGCAGCCACGAGTCCCTGCGTCGATTGATCGAACATCACCAGCTCGAGATTGGCGCGGTCGTAGCGGAAGGGTCCGTTGGGCACTGAGTACGAGAGCGCGAAGCCCGCGTCGTCCGGCGGGTGCGTGGCGCGCACTTCGGCGTCGAGCGGAGCGCAGCCCGCGTCGTAGCGGAGCTCGTACGTGCCGCCGTCGCCCGAGAGCGTGCTCGCGAGCACCGTTCCATCGAGCAGCACGAGATCGAGCACCACGTTCGCGACCGGCGTGCGCATGAAGCCCGCCCTGGTGGCCGTGCCGGTGACCACCAGCTCCGCCTGGCCTCCGTTCACCGGAGTGCGCCCGCGACACGAGAAGTCCAGACCCGCATCGCTCGGAGTTCCCGCGTCTTCGCCGTCGGGCAGACACACCGACGGCGCACCTGCATCGACCACCACGCCGGAGTCGAGCCCCGCGTCGGGAGTTTCAGCCTTGCCGCAAGCAACGACGAAGAGACCGAGGGTCACGAGGGAGAGCGCGCGCATCAGGCCCTTATGCCACGTCCCGCCGTGGGATAGACGCGATGGAATGTTGCGCGCGCTCAGCATCATCTTCCTCCTCGCGTTCGCTGGCTGTCAGTGCGGCGAGACGAAGTGCACCACGACCTCCGACTGCGCGTCGGGTCAGCTCTGCGTGGGCGGCTCCTGCCGCGGCGCGAGTGGCGATGATGCGGGCCAGCTGGACGGGAGCACAGGCGGCGGCGGAGGAGGAAGTACCGGAGGCGGCACGGGCGGGGGCGGAGGTTCGACCGACGTCTGCGGCGACAGCGTGATCACCGGCGCCGAGCGCTGCGATGACGGCAACCTGAACAACTTCGACGGCTGCAATCAGGTCTGCCTGCTCGAGCCCAATTACGTGTGCAGCACTCCGGGCATGCCGTGCCTGTCGACGGTGGTGTGCGGAGACGGCCTGCGCCTCGGCGCCGAGGTCTGTGACGATCGCAACACGATGTCTGGTGACGGCTGCAGCGCCACCTGCACGCTCGAGCCTGGTTGGACGTGCCCGACGGTCGGAGTGGCGTGCGTGGCCGCGGCGTGCGGTGACTCGATGATCGCCGGCATCGAGGAGTGCGACGACGGCAACATGATGTCCACCGATGGCTGCTCTTCGTCGTGCGTGGTGGAGGAAGGCTTCGCCTGCGCCACTCCGGGAATGCGCTGCGTGGCGACCACCTGTGGAGATGGCGTGCGCCAGGGCACCGAGCAATGCGATGACATGAATCACGATCTCGGTGACGGCTGCGACACCACCTGTCACGCCGAGCCGCGCTGCACCAACGGCACCTGCGTGGCGGTGTGCGGCGATGCGATCCGCGCGATGAGCGAAGCGTGTGACGACGGCAACGCCCGCAACGGCGATGGCTGCTCTTCCACCTGCACGGTGGAAGCGGGCTTCATGTGCATGGATCTCACGCCCGCGGCGCAACCCACCCTGGCGATTCCCGTGGTGTACCGGGACTTCCTCCCCTTCGGCGCCACCGGTGGACACGTCGACTTCGAGAACGTGATCGCCGACGACCTCGGCATCGTGCGCACCAACCTCGGCCCCACGGGCAAGCCGCTCTACACCACGGCCGCGAGCACTCCGACCACGCACGGCGCGACGGCGTTCGATCAGTGGTACCGCGACACCGCGGGAGTCAATCGCACCGCGGCAGATCGCCTGGTGGTCACGCGCGACGCGACCGGCTCCTACGTGTTCGACAGCGACGACTTCTTCCCGGTCGACGGGCGCTGCTGGCAGAGCGACGGCACCGAGCCCTCGCGCTTCGGTCACAACTTCAATTTCACCAGCGAGCTCCGCTACTGGTTCAACTTCGCGGGCAACGAGTCGCTCGACTTCCGCGGTGACGACGACGTCTGGGTGTTCATCAATGGTCAGCTGGTGGTGGATCTCGGCGGGGTGCACGGTCCCCTGAGCGGAGGCGTGTTGCTCGACACCGCGCGCGCGATGCAGCTCGGGCTCGCGGTCGGTGGCGTCTACGAGGCGGTGGTCTTCCAGGCCGAGCGACACACCTCGGGCTCGAGCTACCGGCTCACGCTGCGCGGCTTCAACGCACCTCGCTCCGACTGCACGTGGCGCTGCGGCGACGGCATCGTCACTCGGTACGAAGCGTGCGACGACGGAGTGAACGATGGCCGCTACGGCGGGTGTCGTCCCGGTTGTCTGCTGCGCGGCGGCTACTGCGGCGACGGCATGGTCGACACCAACGGCGGCGAGGCGTGCGACGACGGAATGAACACGGGTGGACCGGGCCGCTGCGCTCCTGGCTGCCGCGCGCAGTCGGGTTGTGGTGACGGCATTCTGCAGATGCAGCAGGGCGAGACCTGCGACGACGGGAATGTCACTGCCGGAGATGGGTGCGACCCGAGTTGCCAGATTGAGCTGGGCTAGGCTTCGCCGCGGGTGATCAATTCCAGACATGCTGTCCTGGCGATGGTGGTCTGCGCGGGCTGCGCTCCCGTGGAGTTCCGCTTCGCCCAGGAGCACGTCGCACTCGGAGCGGTGCTGGCCGGTGAATTGAACCAGAGACAGGTGGAGCTGATCAGCCGGAGCGAGACCTCGCTGAAGCTCGCGGGCACCTCGTCGAGCAACCCGAACTTCGCGCTTCGGCTTTCTCCGGACACGCTGCTGCTCGCGCCGAACGACCTCACCATTCTCACGGTGAATCACACGCCACCCGTGGACACGATGGAGCAGCAGAGCGCGAAGCTGCGCGCGTGGACCGATGACGGCGCCGAGGCCGAATTCGAAGTGACCAGCCAACCCGTCACGCCCGAGTGCGAGTTGCCCGAGGCGATCGAGTTCGGCGCGGTCAAGGTTGGTCAGTCATTGACGCGCGAGCTGCCGCTCCGCAACAGCACGCCCCTCGACGGAGCGGCCGAGGTGGATCCAGTGATCGCGCCCTCGGGCTCCTACGTGGCGGAGTTCGGCCGCTTCGCGATCAACGCAGGCGCCGAGACGACGTTGCCCATCACCTTTCAGCCTCGTTTCACCGCGGAGTTCACCGGCGTGCTCAGCTTGCGGCGTCACGTCTTGTGCAAGACGAAGCGCGTGGCGCTGCGCGGGACGGGCGTGAGCGAGTTCATCAAGCCGACCCAGAGCGCGCTCGCCTGGTCGACGAAGGTGGGCGACACGGAGACGCAACAGCTCGTGCTCGAGAGCCGGGCGATGACCGAGGTGACGATCTCCGACGTGCAGACGTTGGAAGGCACCAATCCGAGTCAGAGCTTTCGCGTGGCGCGCGCTCCCCTGCGGATTCCAGCGGCTGAGCGCGCGGAGAATGGGCTGCTGATGCCCGGAGTGGCGACCATCGAGATCTCGTTCACCGCGATGGCGGTGCAGAACTACTCGGCCGAGCTGCGGATCAGCACTGACCTCGCCTCGCAGCCGCTCGCTGGCATCGCGTTGTTTGGCACGGGGCGCCCGTGAGGCGCTGGCTCTGGTGCCTGGCGTTGTGTGCTGGCTGCGCCGCGCCGGGTGATCTCGTCTTCGAGAAGGCGCTCGTCGAGTTCGGGCCCGCACTCCGCGGAGTGGAGCGGTACGAGCGCATCGAGCTGATCAACAACGGCAGCTGGCCGGTCTCGCTGAAGGAAGCGCGCTCGACGAACCCGAATTTCTGGATCGTCTTCCCTCCCAAGATGAAGTTGTCGCCTCACCAGCCGCAGCTCGTCACGGTGCGGCACCTTCCTCCAGAGGACGCCACTGAGCCCGAGGAGGCCGACCTCGAGCTGTGGACGGAGGAGGAAATCGTGGCGACGCTGCACTCGAGCAGCCTGCCGGTCGCGCCCGATTGCGGCCTGCCTGAGGCGCTCGACTTCGGATCACTCTCTCTTTCGGAGACCGCGACGTTCCGGGTGCCGCTGCGGAACAGCACCGATTACCCGAGCGGCGCGATGGTCGACGACCCGTACACCACGCACGACGCCTTCCGGGTCACCGCGGGCTGGGTGCCTCTCGCGCCAGGTGAAGAAGCGAGGTTGCCAATCAGCTTCACGCCCTGGGAGGCGCGCAACTACACCGCCGCGGTGCCGATTCGGCCGCATCCGCTGTGTCCGGTGCAGCTGCTGCGAGTCCTCGGAGAGGGCTCGACGCATCCGCTTTCCGTGCAGCCGTCGACGCTGGGCTGGTTTCTCCCGCAAGGGGACTCAGAGGTGCAAGCCGTCACCCTGGTCAATCGTCGAACGAAGCCGGTTCAACTCTCGAACGTTCAAGTGCACGAAGACGCCACTTCCCTCAGCGTCTTCCAGGTCACGCGCTTCCCGGTGAGAGTACCTGCCGCGCAGCGCGACGCCTTCAACCAGCTGATGCCCGGTGAGGCGACCATCGAGGTCTCCTTCACTGCGCAGGGCCCAGAGGCGCGCGTGGGCGTGTTGACCATCGAGACCGATATCGCTGCGCAGCCGGAGCTGGTGGTGAACCTGCGCGGATCCGGCTTCTGATGCAGTACGGTGCTCCGCGGCCGGAGTTCAGGAGCTCCCATGCGTGATGGCCGTGAGCCGGTAAGCAGCGACGTGAAGAACCTCGCGTGGGGCGTGTACGCGACGGAAGCGGGAGCGCGCGCTGCGTACGAGCGACTTCGTCAGACGGAGTGACGATGCGCGGAGTTCTCGCGAGCTGCGTGGTGGTGCTCGCGGGCTGCTCCGCGGAATCGGGAGTTCTGTCTTTCGGCGAAGAGCTCATCGACTTCGGTGAGGTGATCGCGGGCGCGAAGTACTCCAGAGAGATCTCGGTCTTCACCCGCACCCCAACGCCGCTGCGACTGAATGGAACCGTCGCGAGCAGCCCGTACTTCACGCTGAACTTCGAGCCCGCGCTCACGCTCGAGCCACACGGCAGCGAGCTGTTGACCCTGCAATACGCGCCGCCTGCGTGGGCGACCGAGCCGCAGGAAGCGACGATCGAGCTCTGGGCTGGCGACCACGTGCTCGCGAAACTGCGCGCGCGTGGTGCTCCCCACAAACCGGAGTGCGCGGTGCCCACCGAGCTCGACTTCGGAGGTGTCGCGGTGGGCGATTCGGCCACGAAGCTGGTGGAGATCGAGAACGAGCTGCCTGAGGCGTCGTTCGCGATCATCGAACACGTATCAGGTGAAGGCTTTGCACTGCCGAGTGGGACGTTCAACGTGGAGCGCGGCGAAACGTTGAAGTTGCCCGTCCACTTCATGCCGTTCGATTTCTTCCAACGCTACGAAGGAACGATCGCGATTCGAATGAGTCCGCTGTGTGAGCGAAAGCTGGTGCGCATGCGCGGCACCGGATTTCCCGGCGTCCTCACTGGCGAGGAGTTCGTGGACTGGGACATCCCGCTGGGGACGACGGAGGTGCAACAGGTCACGCTGAGCAATCAGGGCTTCGCGCCCGTGCAGTTGTCTAACTTCCAAGTGCTCGAGGGCACCACGCCGAGCACCGTATTTCGGGTCACGAGGTCTCCGCTGAGCGTCCCGGGAGCGGAGCGCAGCGGAGACCAGATCATTCCCGGCATCGCGACGATGGAGCTCGCCTTCACCGCGGAGAGCACCAGCCTTCACCAGGCGAGGTTGACCATCGACACCGACGTGAGCTCACAGCCGCTGATCAGCTTCAACCTCACGGGGCGCGTCGCGCCGTAAGAAGGACTCGGCGCACGCGCGCATCGTGTTGTCGTGAATCTCGAGCACCTTCGGGATCGTGCCGTCGGCCTCGCGCTGGTAGCCGCCCGCGAGATTCCATGCGACGGGCAGCTTCATGTCAGCGAGCGTCTGGAAGACCACCCGATCGCGCTCGAGCAATTGCGCGGTGGTGAGCCAGCCTCCGAGCGGATCGTTGATGTGCGGGTCCGCGCCGGCCTGGTACAGCACCACGTCGCAGTCGGCGAACTGATCGAGCACCGAAGGCAACCGCTGGAAGAACTTCTTCGCGTCGGACGGGGCGCTGTAGTGGCGGCCCGCGGTGAAGTGGCGCACCCACTTGTTGGCGCCGAGGTGCTGGATGATGTGATCAGTGCCGTCGCCTTCATGGTGATCGCAGTCGAGGATCCCGATGCGCTGCGCGCCTTCCTGGTGCAGCACCGCGGCGGTGACCATCAAACCGTTGAAGGTGCAGAAGCCCGAGACGTGCGCGTAGCTCGCGTGATGGAAGCCTGAGCACGGAGCGACCGCTGCCCCGCCCTTCTTCAACGCATGCCGGGCCGCGGAGAGCATCGAGCCGCTGGTGTAGGGCAGCGACGCGGCGACTTCGGACGAGCGATTGCCGAAGCCGTTGTCAGCTTTTCGCTCGAGCACCGCCCGTACGAACTTCTCGTCGTGAGCGAGGGAGAACTCGGCGACGGTGACGGGCTGAGGACCCATGAACTCGAGCGGGAGGCCGAGGCGCTTCCACGACTCCACCACCAGCGACGGCTTGCCCGCGCTCGGTGAATAGCTGGCGGAGTCGGCCACCATCCTTTTCGAAAAGAAGACCGGAAGCGTGAGGGCAGATTCATTCGCATTCATGCCCCAATGATGCTGTCCGGAGGACTTGCCTGACCATGCATGCCCTTGCAGGACACATGACTCTTCGGTCAAGTGCGCCCCATGAAGGGTCTCTCGCTCGATCGACTCCACTCCTTCCTCGCGATCGCCGACGCCGGAGGGCTCGCGCGCGCGGCTCCCGGCGATCCGGTCCGTCAGAGCCAACTGAGCAGGCAATTGAAGGAGCTCGAGACCGCGCTCGGTCGCCCCTTCTTCCTCCGCACTGGCCGCGGCATGGAGCTCACTCCGGCGGGCCGTTCACTCGCGCGAGTGGTGCGTGAGCTCGATCAAGGACTCACCGACGTGGCCTCCGCGGAGACCGGTCCAGTCCGAGTCTCGCTGGGTGGAGGAGACAGCGTGCTGCAGTGGCTGGTGCTCCCTCGACTTCCGGTGCTCGAGGGGATCGAGCTCGAGCTGGGCGCGTTGGGTTCGGACGGAGTGGTGAGCGCACTGCAGGATCATCAGATCGATCTCGGACTCCTACGTGCGAGCGAGGCGAGGGACGAGCTCAAGTCTGTGCGCCTCGGAGTCGTCACCTACGCGCTCTTCAGCGCGGTCGGTCGCGGCAAGCTGCCACTCGCGGTCCCCACCACCGAGCGAGGGCTCACTCGGGCGATCAGCCAGCTCGGTCTCGCCGCGTTGCGCTGTGAGACGTTTCCTCAAGTGGCACAGGCGGTGCGCTCCGGATCCTTCGCGGGCGTGTTGCCCACCTTCGCGCGCACGATACTTCCTGCAGCGCAGTTCAAGATGACGTCGCACCCGGCCCTCGACTCGGCGGCGACGCCGTTATTGTTGGCGTGGCGCGCGCGAACGCTGGAGCTGAGGCCGCAGGTGAGGACCCTGCGACGAGTTCTCGAACAGGTCATCCGTCCTGCGCTAGGGAGGAGCTGATGTCAGGTCGCACCGGTCAGCCCAGTTGGTTCTTCGCGCTCGTGGTCGTTCGCCACGAAGGCCGCTTCCTCATCGTGCACGAGCGAAAGTTTGGTCAGACCTGGTACTTCCCGGGGGGACGCGTCGATCCCGGTGAGTCGTTGATGGAAGGCGCGATCCGCGAGACCAAGGAGGAGAGCGGTCTCGATATCGAGCTCACGGGGATTCTCCGCATCGAGCACACCTCGGCGCCGCATGGCGTTCGCGTGCGTACGACGTTCCTCGCGCGACCCAAGCCGGGCACGTCGATCGAGCCACGCACTGAGCCGAACGAGCACACGCTCGGCGCGAAGTGGATCACGATGGCGGAGCTGAAGGACTATCCGCTCCGCGGCGAGGAAGTGCGTACGGTGTTCGAGTACGTCGAGCATGGGGGGCCAGTGGCGCCGCTCTCGTTGTTGACGCTCGAAGATGCGCCATGGCCCGTGAAGCGCTGAAAGCCTGAAGGGTGGGCGGTGGCGATGGGTCTTGCTTCGTGCGCGACCGAACAGGCCTCTCGCCGCGCGTATTCTTTTGACTCGCTGACTCGAGCTCTCGTGGAAGACGGACGCAGGGAGCCACCGTACAACGGGTTGTACGTCCATTACCGCGGTCGGCATTTTCACGAGGGCGGCGGCCCTCAACCACCGCACACCTCAAGGCGTCTGCGGAGATTCCAAGTCACTGTCACGCACGGGATGCACCGACGAGGACCGGGGCTATTCGCACGACACTCACTCGCGCGACGTTCGCTTCGTGAACGTCTCCCGCCGCCAATTGCTGCAGTGGTTCGGTGCTCTCGGGCTCGCGGCGTGCGCGCCGCCGATGATGACCACGCCGCCGAAGCCGTACGTCTTCCTCACCAAGGACGAAGTCGCGCTGTGGGACGCACTCGCTGACACGATCTGGCCGCCCGGAACCGGAATTCCCGGAGGCGCCGCGCTCGGCGCTTCCCGCTTCGTCGACTCGCTGTTGAGCGCCTTCGAGTCCGACGCCCCGCTCTTCTTCGCCGACGCCGATGGCAAGGAGCCCGTTCCGCTCGATCCCGTGATGGAGCACTCGTTCCGCCTCCAGCTCTACGGATCCTCCGAGGTCGCGTACCCGAACGCGGCAGTGCTCGGCGCCGAAGTCGGACTCCGCACGCAAGTGCGTGACGGACTCGCCACACTCGGATCCGACTTCGCCACCAGGCCGCTCAACGAACGCTTCGCGACCTTCAAGACGCTGCCCCTCGCCTTCCGCGAGCTCGTGCTCGACCTCGTCTGCCAGGGCCTCTGGTCTGTGCCTGCGTACGGAGGAAACGTCGATGCTCAGGGCTGGGCCGCGATTCATCTCGAAGGCCGCGGTCAACCTCAGGGTTTCTCGTTGTGGGACGACGCACTGAACGACTATCGCGAGCGACCCGAAGCGCCCGTCTCCACCATCGATCCCGGACCTGATCCCGATCCGATGACGCAGGACACGCGCACGCTCCTCGACACGGTCACCCGCGCGCTCGGCGGGAGGGTGTCATGAGAAAGCGAATCCTCGGCAACGAGTCGCTCACGCAATTCGACGCGCTGATCATCGGTGCGGGCGCGGGCGGCGGAGCGGTCGCCGAAATGCTCACGCGCCACGGCAAGAAGGTGCTGATCCTCGAGGCGGGGCGGAACTACTTCGACTTCCTCGACGACCCCACGCGCCAGCCAGTGCCCGCGTTCAGCAACGACGAGCTCAAGTTCCAGGTGCGCGGGATGATCTGGCCCGACGAGAAGCTCGATCCGCACTCGTGGCGTGATGACGAAGCGGTGGCCCGCTCCGAAGTCGGCGGAGCGGTGACGATGCCGAAAGCCGTCGGTGGCGCAGCGCTCCTCGCCGACCTGAAGACCGTTCGCTTTCAGCCGCAGGACTTTCAGCTCGGCACGCTGCTCGCGGGGAAGTGGTCGGGCGCCAGCTTCACGGACTGGCCCGTCACCTACGACATGCTCGAGCCGTTCTACGTCTACGCAGAGCGCATGCTCGGCGTGCAGGGTCTCGCCGGCTCGGATCCATTCGAGGGACCGCGAAGTGCTCCGTATCCGATGAAGCCCGGCGTGGGCATGTACGGGAGCCTGCGCGTGAAGCAGGGCGCGGAGTCGCTCGGCTACCACCCCTTCCCCTACCCCGGCGCGGTGACGAGTCAGCCGTACGAAGGACGTCCGCCCTGCAACGACTGCGGCTTCTGCACGAGCTATGGCTGTCCGACGAACGCGCGCGGCACTCCGGCGGTGACCTCGCTGCGCAAGGCGCTGATCAGCGGCAATTGTCTGCTGCGCTCCGAGACGAAGGTCGCGCGGTTGATCAGCAACTCGACGGGGACGGAAGTCACTGGCGTCGAGGCGATCGAACCCGATGGCACGCGCACCACGTACGTGGCTGATCGCTACGTGCTCGCGGCGACGGCGGTCGAGAGTCCTCGCCTCTTGTGGCTCTCGGGTGACGGCGGCAACGCGCTTGGCAACAGCTCAGGCCAGGTCGGTCGCAACGTGACGTTCCACCGGCACACGGCGGCACTGGGGATCTGGGAAGAGCGGCTGCACGGACATCGCGGACGCACCATCACGCATGGCTTCTCTGATTTCCGCGGAACGACGGATGATCCCGATCGTCCGCTTGGAGGGATCGTCGAGATCTCCGGCGTGTCGGATCCGATCGGAGAGAGCCACTACTACCGCACCGTGCTCGAGTTGCTCGGCGGTGGATTTCAGCCGAACAAATTCCAGCGCCTGATGAAGCAGAGCCCCGGGAGGGATCGCGCCATCGCGCTCGCGATGATCGGTGAAGACGCGCCGCAAGAGAGCAACCGCGTCGATCTCGATCCCGAGGTGAAGGACCTGCACGGGCTTCCCGTCGCGCGCATCACGTACAAGGAGCACGCGTTCGAGCTCGCTGCTTCGCGCGTCTACGGACCGAAGATGGTGGAGATCCTCGCCGCGTCCGGAGCGAAGTGGGCGTTCGTCGCGCCCCCCGATGGTGTGCCGCAGACCTCGCATCAGCACGGCACGCTGCGCTGCGGAACGAATCCCGCGACGAGTGTGTGCCGGCCTGATGGTCGGCTGCACGACGTCGGTAATCTCTACGCGGCCGATGGATCGATCATGAACACCGGCTCCGGGTTCAACCCGACGCTCACGTTGGTCGCGCTCGCCACGCGCGTCGCCGCCGAAATGCTCTCGCCGGGCAATCCACAGAGCCAGTTGTGAATGTCTCCCTCTCCCTTCGGGAGAGGGTCGGGGTGAGGGCAGACGTCTGCTAAGCCTTCCCGGCGAATGCGCAGGTTCTTCGGCCTGGTCGGCCTCGGCATGTTCCTCGGCTTCGGCGCGCTCTTCGTGGGCGAATGGCGAGAGCTCGACGCGTACCCCGCGGTGCCGACTCCGACGACGGTGCACGACGCCGTGCTGCGTGAAGATCCCGGTGCCGGCGCATGGATCGAACTCATCGACGTCCGCTTCCCTTGCGATCAAGAAGAACAGAGCACGGGAAGCACTCACTACCGCCTCGGCTTCGGCGACACCGTCGACGATCGCATCATCGTGAGCGGCAGCCGTCCCTGCTCGGACACTCCGGTGAAAGTCGTGGGAGTGCTCAACACCGCAAGCCCCGGCCGAATCGTCGATCTCGAATTCCCCGGCTACGACTTCGATCACTGGCCGCGCACCTGGCAGTCCTCGCTCTGGACCGACAGCGGACCCGAAGACTCACGCGTCGGCATCGTGCTGATGCCCCCGTTTGCGCTGATGGGACTGGTGGTGCTCGCGTTCTTCTGGAAGCCCGAGCCCTCGCGCAGCGCGAAGCTCGAGAACCTCTCGCAGGAGCCCGCCGGAGCACCGTGGACTGAAGGTGAGCAGGTGCTCCCGACGCGCCCGCTCCGACTCGCGCAGAGCTCGCTCTACGATCGCGTCCTCGCCTTCGGCACGTTGCTGATCATTGGCTGGATGATGGGCGTGCTCGGTTGGTTCAGCGCGACCTCGATGGGCGGCGTCTTCGGCGTGATCGCCGGACTCTTCTTCGGAGTGATCGGTGGCGGCTCCGTCTACGCCGCGGTCAAGGCCGCGTGGTCGTGGCGAAGGAACAGCGCTCCCGACGGGCCTCGCGTCGAGGCGCTGGCGAAGCTCGAGTTCGAGCGCCAGATGGACGTCGGCAACCTCACCATCGGATTCACGCATCCGCTCACCGGCGAGGCGATGGAGCGGGTGATCGGCCTCCCCGAAGCGCGGCCGCTCGTGGTGAATGGCTACTTGTTCCTCGTGTGGAGCGTGGATCCGAAGGTCGTGATGATCATCGGCGAGGACTTCACGCCGTACGAGCTCACGCCGACGGAGCAGCGCGAGTCGCTCCGCAGGCTCATTCGCTGGGTCGCCGCGAAGGGTGAGAGATCTCCGCAAGCGCCTTGAGGGGTGGCCGGTGAGGGATCCGTGACATTGCTCGCTTCGGGCAGCGTCTCGGTCTCGAGCTCTTCTTCACCTGGTGACGTCGCTTCGTGAAATTGGCGACGTGGGCGTCGAGCCGACCCTGTACGCCATGGCCCCGCGTCGACTTGCGAGAGATTCGGTGAGCGAGTCAAGAAAGTTCGCGGTGAGGGCCTGGTCGCGTCTAGCAAGGCGTTGATCCTTCATCGCTGCCTCACCTCGCGGCTGCTTTCAGCCACAGATCGTGCACCCGGTCCGCGTGCATGATCTGCCGCGCGATCGAGAACCCGAGCTTCCTCATCACCGCCTGCGAGCGCGCGTTCTCCGGCACCACCGGCGCTTCGATCATGCGATCAGGAGCAGTCTCGAGCAACGCGCGCGCAGCTTCAGTCGCGTAGCCCTTGCCCCACGCGGACGGGAGGAAGTGGTACCCAAGCTCGAGCGCATTCTCGTCGCGGGGAGAGGTGCGGAGAAACACGTTGCCGATGATCTCCGCGTCGAGATGCACCGCCCACCAACCACCTTGCGCCTGGATCTTCGCGAGTAACGCGCGCGTCTGCTCGAGCGACGTGTGCGGGCCCCACCAGATCGTCTGCGCGTTGCTCCAGAGGCGATGAAGCGCAGACAGCTCCGCCTCGGTCCACGGCGTGAGTCGAAGGCGAGCGGTACGGAGCTCCATGGTCAAGGATTCGCGGAGAGGTCATCGACGCAGCCCGTGGTGCGAAAGCGCCCGCTGCTGAAACCGTCGGTCACGCGCCCGATCTCCGGTAATCGCCCGGCGTCTTGCCGGTCCAGCGCTTGAACGATCGACCGAATGCACTGAGGTCGGAGTAGCCGAGCAGGTACGCGATCTCTCCGAGGCCGAGCTTCGGGTCCTGCACGTACTCGCGCGCCAGGCTCTCGCGCAGCGAGTCCACGAGATCGAAGAACGTGGTGCCGTACTCCGAGAGTCTGCGCTGCAGCGTGCGCTGTGATTGGCCCATCGCCTTCGAGACCTCGGCCACTCCGAAGCTGGAGCTCTGCAGCGACTTGCGCACCTGCTCGCGCACCTCGGAAGGAAAGTCGTTCGTGGTCTGACGCGAGAGTGCGAGTCGCCGCGCCTGATCTTCCACCAGCGGGAGCAGCGCCGCGTCCGCGCTCACCACCGGATCATCGAAGAACTTCGGCTCGCAGGTGAAGCCGTTCTGCCCTCGGCCGAAGTGGAGTGACTTCGTGCCAAAGAAGCTCTCGAGCTCGCTCACGTCGGCGGGCCGCTCGTGGCCGAACCAGACCTCGAGCGGCGTGAAGTGATGACCGGAGAGCTCGCGGACCAATCGCACGGAGAGCGCGAGGGAGAACTCGTTGCCCACGCGTCCGTTCACGAGGGGGACGCTGGGGATGAAGTGCGTGAACTCCCCGCGGCCGGACTTCAGCTGCACTTCGATTCTGATCAGCCCGTTGATCAGCGCGCTGTAGCGCCCGAGACGCTCGAGCGCTTCGCGGACATTGGGCGCGCTGCGGAGCGTGAACTCAAGCGCACCGTACGAGCCGCGCGGCATGAACTGCGCGAGCTGCAGACCGAGTGAGGGATTCCCGAGCGCGAACGCGGCCTCCTCGGTGAAGGCGTGGAACGCGCGGAGCGGCATCCCGAACTCGCGGCGCGTCGCGGAGTCGCTCGGCAAGGCGTACCTGGCGACCAGCGCAGCCGCGGCGCTCTCTTCCATCATGGTGAGGAGAGGCGGGCCGAGCTGAGTGATGAACTCCCGATCGAGGGGCCCGGCCATGAGCTGCATCCTCTCAGTGCTCCCGCTCCTTGCGAAGCGGGGAGCGCGAGTCGTCGCTCACCTCTGCAACGCGACCGCGATCGCAGCAACCGTCAGCGGGCCCGCGGAGTGCGACTGCAGCTTGAACGGGTCCGCCATGCCCGCGCCCGCGTGGTCCATGCCGGTGAGGCGAATCCACTTCGCGCCGGGGAGGTACGAGTCCGCCTCGGGCACCATGCCGTCAGAAGGGATGCCGTACTTCGCCTTCATGTAGTCGCGGCCCACGCCGACCAGCGACACCTTGCGCTCCACCGAGCTGCCGAGCGTCACGGTGGGAATCCCCGCGGGGTACGGGTGCGCCGCGAGGAACTTCTGGCGCGCCTCGTAGGACAGATCAGACATCGCCTTCGTGTCGCCGTGGAGGACGTTCTCGAGCACGTCGTCTACGAACTTCTTCGAGTTCGGATCGTTCTGGAGATCGCTCGCGATGGGCGTGCCACCGTGCGGCGTCTGCAGGGTGACCACCGCGCGCACGCGATCCTTCAGCTCGGGGTAGAGCGAGAGCGCCGCGGTGATGTCGAGGCCGCCCATGCTGTGGCCGATGAGCACCACCGGCTTCTCCTGCTTCATCACGAAGTCGCGCAGCGCCTTCGCGTTCTCCTCGATGCCGACGTCGGTGTTCACCGGCGCGCTCTTCACGGTGAGACCCTGCGCCTTCAGCGCGCGCTCGTTCTCGCCCATGTAGCCGGGGTAGTGCTTGCCGAAGAGGCCCTGCACGGTGACGTACACGTTGTCCTTCGCGTCGGAGGGCAGCACCGACTGGCCCGTCTTCACCTGCGCGTAGAGGTTCTCGAAGTTCGCGGTCTGATCATTCCCAGTGGTGTTGCGGGTGAGCCAGCCGATGTTCTCCTTCGCGCTCTTCGCCTTCGGCAACTCGAAGACGTCGACCGGCTTCGCCGCCGCCTCGACGCCCGGCGCCCGCTTCTGGAGCGCGTGGGGGATGACCGGGAAGCGGGCCGCGGGGACGAAGGATGAAGTTTGGATTCGCATGCACCTTTGTCGGGGCGCATGCCGAAGAGTTACGTGATTTCAGCCGCTTGGCGCACCAAGTCGATCGTTTGGCACCGAATGTCGATCGAGGCTCAGTGGAAGACGAATTCACCCTGCGGGGCCACGAGTGACTGGAGGTCGCTCAGCCACGCGCCGTCTTCGAAGTTGGTCCAGGTGACGGTGATGGATTGCCAACCGCAAGCCGTGAGTCGCGAGCGTTGGCGCGCGTCGCGATCGAAGCGTTCGCGTTGTTGGTGCCAGAGGTAACTGTCGACGTGCAGGGCGACCTTGAGGGCTTCCCAAGCGAAGTCGAGACGCATGACGTAGTTGTTGTCGCGATCGTAGACCTCGACTGGCTCTTCGTCGGGGATCAATCCGTGCTCGCGAAGTTTGCGGAGCACGCGCACTTCGAACGGTGAGTCGGTGACCATGCCCCGGCGCAACGCGAGCAGCCGCAGCAACGTCGAGAGGCCCGGAGTGAATTGAGGCTTGAGACGGAGCACGTAGTTCTCGAGCCAGTCGGGAAACTTCTTGTACTTGCGGTATGCGGAGTCGAGGGCGAGCTCGAGGGGTGCTTCGGCGAGTTGGCCAGCGAGATCGACGATGGTGCGTTGAACGGTCGTGGTCTCGAGAAGGCGACAGTGGACGTTGGTACCCGGGCCGTTGCGTGGCCGATGAAAGCGGACACCGTCGTGCTCTCGCGTGCCATTCCAGCGAGTGGTCACGTCGATGATCTTCGGCTTCTTGAAACCGTCGAGGCCGTGGAGCCAGGCAGCCGTCTCGTGAGAGAGCGCGCTGCCGTCGCCGCCGATCAGTTGCGCTTCCATCGCGCTTCGTTCCCAAATGTCGGGCACGCCACGCAGGCGATACGCGAGTTCGTGAACGCGCTTCAGGTCGCCCTGCTCGAGCGCCGACGCCAGCGACGAACGGTGCACGAGCGCCTCAAGCACCTGCTTTCGAGAAACGACCCCGTATTGGTATTCAGACAGTGCGCCCAAATCGTTCAGTCCATCCATTTGACCAACCTCCGATGGAAGGTGTCGCATGGCGCACTGACAAACAGCCTTGAGCGGACGCGGTGAGGAGTGATCAGCGGCCTTGCTCGACTCGCGCAGGCCCCTCCCCACGAGCTTTCATTCACTCGTCGAGCGAAGCTTCGAGACCTGTGGTCTGGGCGTACAACCGGTTGGACGCTCAAACCACACGTCGCCAATTTCACGAAGCCACGTCACCAAGTGACGAAGAGCCCGAGGCTGAGAGGCCTGCGCGAGTCGAGCAACGCCACACCCCCCCTCACCCACCACCCACCTCACAGCGCCTGCGGGGATCCGAGTTACTTGCGCGCTTCACTCACACTCACGAACGCACCCTCGGGATCCACGAACTCACCGAGCAGCGTCCCGTGCTGCATCGTGGGCTCCTTCGAGAACTCGAGTCCCGCGCTCGCGAGCTGCGCCTGGAACACCTTCATGTCCGGCACCGAAATCCCAATGCGCACGAGCCCGGCCTGGTGCTCGCCATCGGCCAGATGCAGCGCGAGCGTGGTCTCACCGGTCGCCAGTTCGCTCCAGAACGGCGACTGAAACTTCACGGCGAACCCGAGCACGTCGCGGTGAAACGTCACGGCCGCGTCCATGTTCGCCACGAACTTCATCGCGTACGAGAGCCTGGTGGTCATGCTCCCGCTTCAATCACATCTGCGAGTGAAGCGCCCACGGCCTCCCTTGCACCAACGCGATCCCGAACGACACGGCGAGCACCACGCCCACCACCGCCGCGGCGACCTTGAACGGCGCCGATTCACGCAGCGGCTCATGGTGCGCCGCGCGATTGGTGAGCACGTAGGCGAGCACTCCACCGACCACGCCACCGCCCACGTGCGCGAGCATGTCGATGCCGGGCTGCACTGAGTACACGAGGTTGATCACCACCGGAGTCCACGCGCGCTGCCGCAACTGGTGCGCGAGCCCCGCGTCCAACAATCCACGCGGCCAGGTCACCACCACCGCGCCCGCCACCATCACGCCCCAAATTCCTCCCGACGCGCCGACGCCGATGATCTCGGTCCCGCGCATCATCGAGAGCACCGCGCCTCCGAAACCCGAGAGCACGAAGATCAGCAGGTATCTCGCGCCACCAATCAGCCGCTCGAGAAACGGACCGAAGCTCAGCAGCGCGAACATGTTGAGCGCGAGGTGAATCACGCTCCCGTGCAGCAGCATCACCGAGAACAACCGCCACCACTCTCCACCGAGCACGCGACTGGGAATGAGCGCACCCATGCGGCTCGCCGCGAGAATGGGATTTCCTCCACCCCACAGCATCTGCAACGCGAAGATCGCCACGCACACCGCGGCGATGCTCCAGCTGATCACCGAATGACGTTCACGCACGCCCCTCAAGTGTCGAGGGC
>CBIHPJ010000019.1:0-26057 GCA_966211295.1 uncultured Myxococcales bacterium
CGCTCGTGGTGATCGATCCCGGTCACGGCGGTGAGCAGACGGGCGCGTCGGGCCCCGACGGGATCTGGGAAAAGAACCTCTGTCTCACCATCGCGAAGAAGGTGAAGGCCCAGCTCGAGAAGGATCTGAAGGCCACCGTGGTGCTCACCCGCGATCGCGACGCGCTGGTGCACTTGTCCGAGCGGGTGGTGCTGGCGAACAAGAAGCGCCCCGAGCTCTTCATCTCGATTCAAGCCAACTCGATGCCCACCGCGGCGCAGCGGCGGCTCAACCAGGGCATCGAGACGTACTTCCTGAGCGCGGCGGCTTCTGGCGAAGAGGCGAAGAAGGTGGCGGCGCGCGAGAACGCTGAAGCCGGAGGTCAACCGAAAGGGACCTCAGGCGACACGCTCTCTTTCATCCTCGCTGACCTGCAGCGCTCGGAGACCCACGTCGATTCTTCGCGGCTCGCCTACGCGGTGCACGAGGCGTTGATCGCGGAGACCGGCGCGCAAGATCGCGGCGTGCAGCAGGCTCCGTTCTATGTGCTGATGGGGCTCGAGGCTCCCGCGGTGCTCGTCGAGGTGGGCTTCGTTTCGCACCCCGAAGAGGTGAAGTCGCTCGGCGACGCGGCGTATCAGGCGAAGCTCGCGCACGCGATCACGGCGGGCGTGAAGCTGTTTCTCTCCCAACTCGAGGCCCGCGGAGACCGTCCGTCGGAGCCCGTCGACTTGGGGAGGAAGTGAGCGGTCGGCGATTCCTGCCGTGCTAGAGCGCTGGCCATGCGTTCTTTCAGCCGCAGCTCCCTCGAGACCCGTCCCGTCATCCTGACGCCCCACGTGAGCAAGCACGCCGAGGGCTCCTGCCTCGTCGAGTTCGGCGACACCAAGGTGCACTGCACGGCGTCGTGGGAAGAGAAGGTGCCTCCGCACGTGTACGGCAGCGGCGCCGGCTGGGTGACCGCGGAGTACGGAATGCTCCCGCGCGCGACGCACGATCGGAATCGCCGCGAAGCTTCGCAGGGCAAGCAGCAGGGCCGCACGCTCGAGATTCAGCGGCTCATCGGCCGTGCGCTGCGCGCGTCGATCGATCTGAAGGCGCTCGGCCCTCGCACGCTCACGCTCGATTGCGACGTGTTGCAGGCTGATGGCGGCACGCGCACCGCGAGCATCACCGGGGCGTACGTCGCGCTGGTGCTGGCCCTGCGGAAGATCAAGGGCAAGGGCCTCACGCAGCTGCCGCCGCTGGTGCACGTGGCGGCGATCTCCGTGGGCATCGTGAAGGGCGAGGTCTCGGTGGATCTCGACTACTCCGAGGACTCCACGGCTGAGGTCGATCTGAACATCGTGGCCCTCGACGGCGCGCGCCTGGTGGAAGTGCAGGGCACGGCGGAGAACGGGTCGTTCGATCGCGGTCAGCTCAACGCGATGCTCGATGCGGGTCTCGCGGCCACGGAGAAGTTGGTGGCGCTGCAGAAGAAGGTCCTCGCGTGAAGCGCGAGGTCGTCTTCGCCTCGAGCAATCAGGGGAAGATCAAGGAGCTGCAGGCGCTCCTCGGGGACGACTTCGTGGTGAAGAGCGCGAAGGATTTTCCGCAGATCCCCGAGGTGGATGAGGACGCGGATACCTTCGAGGGGAATTCGGCGAAGAAGGCGCGCACGTTCGCGAAGGCGACCGGGTTGTGGGCGCTCGCTGATGACTCGGGGCTCGTGGTGGATGCGCTCGATGGGCGGCCCGGGGTGTATTCGGCGCGCTACGCGCCCACTGAGGCCGAACGCATCGACAAGCTGCTCGGTGAATTGAAGGACGTTCCCGCGGCGAAGCGGACGGCGCGGTTCGTTTGTGTGCTCTGTCTCGCGATGCCTTCGGGCGAAGAGATCTTCACGCGCGGCACGTGCGAAGGCTCGATTGGCTACGAGCGGAAGGGCGAGCACGGGTTTGGTTACGACCCCGTGTTCGTGCTGCCGAACGGAAAGACGATGAGTGAGCTCACGCGCGACGAGAAGTCCGCGCTCTCGCACCGCGGTCACGCGTTTCGCGCGATGTTGCCGAAGCTCAACGAGCTCGTTCGATAAGCCTCGAGAGAGGAAGTGGTGATCGGTGCCGTCCGCGTTGCTCAACGCGGGCAGGCTCTCGACCTCGCGACTTCTATGACGAGATGACTCGGCTTCGAGGCGCTGACACAAGAAACCGGAGCCGGCTCCGGTTTTGTGCGTGAACGTTCACAACGCCTCGTGTCTTGGCGACTGGAGTCTCGCGTCGAGGGGCCAGTTCGCGACGAGGACGCCGGAATCACTCACCAACGCTTTCCCTCAATGCGCTGTGGTCAGTGCTTCAAGTGCGTGAGCAGCCCCGCGAGGAGCTGCGCGATGCCTCGCTTCGGCACGTGCACCAACTTCCGCTTCCACGCGCCGGTCGCCGCGGCCTGATACTGATCAGAGACCTTGTGGTGCAGCTCAGTCGCGCCCCACAACAGCACCACGTGGCCCCACTGAAGATCTGCCTTCGCCTGGTCCGTGGGACGCGCCTTGGTGCCATCCACCAATCGCAACTCGAGTTCCTGAGGAACGAGGCGCTCGAGCTCCTGCCGCACCGTCGGACTTCCACCGACGATCACCAACTTCGAGAAGCCCTTCGACCTGCACGCCTCGAGCACGTCCTTCACCGCACGCGCGTTGTCTGATCCGAAACATCGCTGGCACGTATTCCGCGGCTCGCAATGCACCGGCTCGCGTCCCGAGGACTTCGCAAACGAGGTGCACTCCGCCTGCGTGCAATGCAGGAACAGCTTCTCCTCGAGCACCGCCGTCGCGCGAACGAGCTTCTCGTTGCTCATCCGCTCCTTGCCGGCGCGCGTGAGTCCCGCTTCCTCGAGAACACTCCGAGCCCGGGCCTTCGCGGCGGGCGAGCCGAAACCGCACTCGCCGAGCCACTGCTCGAGCGAGACGTCACTGCTCAGGGAACATCTCCTCTTGCACCGGATCGAGGCCCAGCACCTTGCGCACGGGCGCGAAGCTGCGGCGGTGCTGATCGATCGCGCCGAGCTTTTCCATCGCCGCGAGGTGCTCAGGCGTCGAATAGCCCTTGTGCGAAGCGAACCCGTAGCCCGGGTGCTTCGCGTCGAGCTCGGCCATGAACAGATCGCGCGAGGTCTTCGCGAGAATTGCTCCAGCCGCGATGGACAGGCTCAGCGAGTCGCCCTTGATGATCCCGCGCTGTGGGGGAACCAACCCGGGGATCTTCCGCGCATCGACCAGCACGTAGTCCGGCTGCTGCGAGAGCCCGTCGACCGCGCGGCGCAGCGCCAGCAAACCCGCCTGGTAGATGTTGATGGAATCGATCTCCTCGACCTGCGCCCAGGCAATCGACCAGCACACCGCGTCGCGCTTGATGGTCTCCGCGAGCTCGTCACGGAACGTCTCGTCGAGGATCTTCTTGGAATCGTCGAGGCCCTTGAGCTTGTAGCCCTTGGGAAGGATCGCCGCGCCCGCGCAGACCGGACCGCACAGAGGGCCCATGCCCGCCTCGTCCACTCCGGCGATGTGCACGAGGCCCTGGTCCCAGAGCTCGGTCTCGAACTTGAGCATGTGGCGGAGCCGCTGCCCTTCGGCGCGATTGTCCGCCTGCTTCTTCTTGAGCGCCTTGAACAGACTCTGGGCGCCACCTCGAGGGTCTGTCTCCAGCTTCGCGAGCAAGCCCGCCGGGAGCGCAGCCCCTTCGATCAGGTACCGCTGCCTCAGCTCACCGAGGGAGCGTTCGCGAGGCATCGCTTACTGCAGCTGAAGGGTCAGCGAGTGCGGCGTGACCGACGAGCTGCACTCAGTGCCGTTGAAGTTGAGCTCGCCGAACTGGGTGCGGAGATCGTTCACGTTGCCCTGCACCTTCACGATGCCGGGGCCGAACTTGTCGTGCACGATGACCTTGCCGTTCGCGTCGGCGATCAGGTTCTCGCTCTCGCCGTAGCTCGTGTAGTCGACCGCGACGACGGCCATCGGCGCGGGAGCTCCAGCGCGATCGAGCACGGTCACCGGCACGGACAGCGTGGACTCGGTGCAGTTCACGCGCGCGCGACCCCCGTCAGGCAGGTAGGGGCTGTAGCTGGGGCAACCGGCGAGGCAGAGCACTGCGACGAGCGGAAACGTGAAGCGCATGCGGGGCACCTATCAACTGCGACCGTCGTTAGCCAGCCAGCTCAGTGCTCAACCAGGGGGTACCAAGCCAGGCCTGAAAGGCCTGCTTTTGAGCCTCGGTGGGACGCTCGACGCGCTGCAGGTAGACGCCATCGGCCGGCTTCTGCCCAACGGTCACGGGCACTTCGACGAGCCGATCGCGACGGAAGACGGTCACCTTGATCACCTCGCCGGCCTTCTTGTCTTCGACGCGGTTGGTCAGCGAGTTGGCGTCGCACTTGAGCCCGTCGAGCGCGATGACCTCGTCTTCCGCGTAGAGGCCGGCGTCCATCGCGGGTGAGCCCTCGAGCACCGTGGCGATCGCGTTGCCCGAGCGCGGGATGATGCCGATCCACCCTTCGACCTTCTCGGTCTTGCTTCGAGGCGGCGTGCCGCCCTTGTCCTGCGGCGACTCGCGCGTGCGGAAGCGCACCTCGAGGCCGACGTGATCGAAGACCTCGTAGCTGAGCTCGCTGGTGCCGTGCAGTGAGCGCGAGAAGAAGTCACGCAGCGAGGTGCCGGCTACTTCCTGCGCCGCGGCCTCGACGGCCTTCTCATGCACGCCGCTCTCGTCGCCGAAGCGCGTCCAGAGCAGGCGCACCACGTCGTCGAGCGAGCGCTGATCGTTCGTCGCGCGGCGAATGGTCAGATCGAGCAGCGCGCAGACCAATTCGCCCTTCAAGTAGTAGCTGATCGCGGTGTTCGGCGAGTTCTCATCGGGCCGGTAGTGCTTGGTCCACGAGATCACCGAGGCCTCGGCGAGCGGGAGCACGTTGCGGCCCGGCGTGGTGTGCAGCGCGGTGAGCGATTCACCGAGGCGCTGGAGATACCGCGAGCCGCTCATCAGCGCCGCGCGGCGGGTGAGGAGGTTGTCGTAGTAGCTGGTGCCTCCTTCGAAGTACCAGAGCAGCTCGGTGTAGTTCTCCTGCGCGTAGTCGAAGGGCACGAGGCGCTTGGGCTTCACGCGCTTCACGTTCCACAGGTGGAAGTACTCGTGGGCGCAGAGCGTGAGGAAGTCTTCCCAGCCCTTGGGCGAGCTGAAGCCCGTGCGCGGGTAGAGCAGCGCGGTGCAGGCCTTGTGCTCGAGACCGCCGCGGCCCTTGTCGGTGCCGTAGATGAAGAACACGTAGCGCTTCATCGGCAGTCCGCCGAAGAGCGCGGCCTCGGTCTCCACGATGCGGGTCAGATCGGTGACCAGCTTCTTCTCGTCGAGCTGCGGCTCGCCCCAGAGCACGACTTCGTGGGGAACGCCGGCGGCGGTGAAGTTGATCGGGGTGTGCGTGCCGATCTCGAAGGGAGAGTCGACGAGCTCGTCGTAGTCGACCGCGACGAATGCGCCGTTCTCGTTGGGCAACGCGACGGTGGTCTTCCAACCCGCAGGCGGCGCGATGGTGACGTGGCAGGCGTTCTTGCGCAGGTTCTCCGCGTAGAAGAACAACGTGGCGCCGTTGAAGTAGCCGTGCGTGCCGTCGAGGTGGCTGGTGCGCACCGTGAGCTCGTTCGCGTAGACCTTGTACTGGCAGCGCACGGACTGGTTCTTCGCCGCGATCTTGTAGCTGCGCTTGTCGAGTCGCTCGAAGGGCACCGGGTTGCCGGCGGTGTCGACGACGGTGAACTCCTGCACGTGGCGGCTGTACTCGCGCACCAGGTAGCTGCCGGGCGTCCACACCGGGAGGGCCACGGTGAGCTCGTCACCGACGGCGGGGAAGGTGGCCTCCACCTCGAACAGGTGCGAGTGAGGGCGGGACATCGAGACGCGGTAACGAACGGGCTCCGACATGGCGCCTCGTCTAAACCCGAGTGGCGGCTGAGTCGAGGCTCAGAGTTCTTCGATGAGCGTCCCCGGAGGCGGCTGGTACTTCACCTCGGCGAAGTTGGAGAAGAGCTTCTCCGTCTTCACCAGCGGCGCGTCGTTGGTCTTGCGGCGGACCTCTCGCCAGAGCTCGTTGGCGCGGTAGAGCTTGCCGTTCTGCCTGACGAAGCGGTGTGCGCGCTCGAACACCGAGTACGAGAACTCCGACTGCACCGCGGAGCGAAGTTCGCCTTCGACCAGCTTCTCCGTGAGCCAGAGCCGCAGCTGCACCGGGTGGGTGGTGTCGTTGCGAAAACGAAAGTCGCGGTAGTTGAAGAACACGGTCGCTCCGCTGCCAAAGGGGAGCACGCGTCCGTCATCGGGGAACGGATCGAAGCTGTGATGATGGCGCTCCACCACCGTGAGCGGACTGTGGAGCACCAGCCAGTGGATCAGGTTCGAGAGCTGACACAGTCCTCCACCAACACCTGCGCGGGCGACGCCGTGCGAGAGCTCCATTCCCTCGGTGAAGCCACGTTCACGCGTGGGATGCCCAACGGACTTGCAGAAGGAGAACGTCTCTCCGGGGTTCACGACGAGATTCGTGAGGTGCGGGATCGCGGCGCGGAGGTTCTGCACTTTTCCGTGCTGCAGCTCGAGGTCGGTGCCGATGCAGCCGCCTCGGATCAACTTGGAGCTGTGTTTGTAGAGGCGGAACTCGAGTGGGTTCGCGCGCTGGCTGGCGAAGGTGTTGGGCCCGAAGTGCCACTCGAGTTTTCTCAGCGTGCGCTTCTGCCAGACGGAGAGGGCGTAGAGGGCGGGGTGCCAGCGCGCGGGTTGCAGTCCGAAGAGCACGGAGCTCGCCGATGCAAATCTGTTTCCCGACGCATTGACCGAGCGATTTGTGAATTGGGCATGCCCTCCCCCGACCCTCTCCCGAAGGGAGAGGGAGACATGCGTGGCTGCTCGCCCGCGTCAGTACAACCGAGCGTGCTTCAACGTGACCGCGATGAGGTCGCCGGCCCTCGCGTCACGCGCAGGCCCTACGACACGCAGCACTGAGTCGCCGAGCGTGAACCGATACTCGGTGGCGCTCCCGAGAAACAGTCGCGCGGTCAGCGGGAGCGCAGGCCCAATTCCACCGAGTTCCAGTTCCTCTGCGCGCACGGCGAGTGTCGCCGGTCCGTCCTTCGCGGCGACACCCTCGGGCAACTCGAACGCGTGACCCGCGGCGACGAACTTCCGCCCCTCGACCTTGCCTTCGAGCCGATTCGCACCGCCGACGAAGCCCGCGACGAAGGGCGTGGAAGGCGACTGGTAGATCTTCTCGGGCGGGTCGATCTGCTCGATCACGCCCTGGTTCATCACCGCGACCCGATCGGAGAGCGCGAGCGCTTCGTGTTGATCGTGCGTGACGAAGATCATGGTGGTGCCGAGTCGCGTGCGGAGCGCGGCGATCTCTCCGCGAAGCTCTTCTCTCAGCGCAGCGTCGAGATTGGAGAGCGGCTCGTCGAGCAGCAGCACGCGCGGGTTCCCGACGAGTGCACGCGCGATCGCGACGCGCTGCAGTTGTCCGCCTGAGAGCTGCGAGGGCATGCGATCCGCGAGCGCTCCGAGGCGAACCCACTCGAGCGCGCCCTTCACGCGCTGCTCGATCTGGGAATGCGGAACGCGCTGCAGCTGGAGTGGGTACGCGACGTTCTCCGCCACTGACTTGTGTGGCCAGACCGCGTAACTCTGGAAGACCATGCCGAGCCCTCGACGCTCGGGAGGCACGTGCCCCTGAGGTCCATCGACGACTTCGCCACCGATCGAGATCGTCCCCGCGTCGAGCGTCTCGAGGCCCGCGATCATGCGCAGCGTGGTGGTCTTGCCGCAGCCCGAGGGACCCAGGAGCGAGATGAACTCGCCCGACTCGATCTTGAGCGAGATGCCCTTCACCACCTTCGTGGTGCCGTAGGCCTTGTGCACTCCGCTGAGTTCCACGCCGGCCATCAGCTCGCCCTCCGGCGCGTGAGGAGTGACTGCACGACCTGCAGCGCGAGCACCAGCAACACGAAGGCGCAGGCGATCACCGCGGCTGATCCGGGATCTGCGTAGCTCTGCAGTTCGAAGAGCAGGGTCCCCAGCACGTCGCGGCCCGTGGGGATGAGGAGCACGCTCAAGGTGAGCTCCGTCACGCAGGTGAGGAAGGTGACGAGGAAGGCGGCCAGCAGCGGCGCTCTCAGCTGGGGCAAGGTGGCATCGAAGAACGCGCGAAGCGGCCCCGCTCCCGAGAGACGCGCTGCCTCGGCGAGCGTGCCATCGACCTGGGAGAGACCGTCGGCTGCGTTGCGCGCTCCGAAGGCGAGGTGCTTCACGGTGTACGCGACGAGCAGCATCCAGAGCGAGTTGCCGAGCGCGAGCACGAAGGCCACGCGATCAAAGAGGACGAAGCGCACGTCGCGCGAGAATGCGATCAGGAGCGAGAGCGCGAGCACCGTTCCTGGAATTGCGTACGGCGCGCCAGCGACGAGCTCGAGTGAACGCTTCTTCGTGGAAGCGATCGCGAGCCCGAGCAACGTGACGAGGGTGGCGGCGGAAGCGGCCAGGGTGAGGCTCCGCAGCGTGGCGTCGATGGTGCGCGCGTTGGTGAGCACCGCGTTCCAATGCTTCGCGGAGAGTCCGCTGAGTTGTCCCCACACCGGCTGCACCGAGGTGAGCGCGACGGCGAGGAGCGGGAGGACCACGAGCACTGCTGCGAGCATGACTCCGATGGCGGCGAACGGAATGCGGAAGCGGCCGAGCGGCATGGGACGAAGCGCGACTCCTTTGCCCGCGGAGAGCTTCACTTCACCGCGCTTCGCGAGCGCGCGACTTCCCAGCAACACGAGTCCTGCGAGCACGAGCAGCTCGAAGCTGAGCACCACCGCGCGCGGCAGCCCGCCCTGGCCCATGAGGATCTCGCCGTAGATGCGCGTGGTGAGCGTGGGCGTGGGCGGGCTCGCGGTGACTCCGAGCAAGTACGGCACTCCGAAGGCTGAGGCTGCGAAGAGGAAGCAGAGCGCAGTTCCCGAGAGCGCGGCGGGCAGGGCGAGCGGGAGGGAGATGGTGAGGAGTGTGCGCGGAACCGTGGCTCCCGAGAGACGTGCTGCTTCTTCCAGCGCGCTGTCGAGTCGCGAGAGCGCTGCGAGGGTCGGGAGGAAGACGAGCGGGAGTCCCGCGCTGCCGAGCACGAAGCTGATGCCGAGTCGGCCGTAGATGTCGAAGGTGCCTGTGCCGAGCAGCAGGTTGAGGAGACCGGCGCGCGGGTTCGCGAGCGAGACCCAACCCATGCCGAGGATGAAGGGCGGCAGCGCGGCGGGGAGGGTGAAGAGCGCGCGGAGTGGCGTCTTCAGTGGCAACTCTGTGCGTGCGATCAGGAGCGCCATCGGGACCGCGATCATGAATGCGAACGCCGCGGCTCCGAGTGACGTGAGGAGTGTCCCGGTGAGCGCCTGGATACTCTCGGGGGCGAACCAGACTTCGGTCCAGCTCAGGCCGGGGGCTCTCGCTTGCCAGAGCAAGAGTGCGAGCGGGATTCCGAAGAAGATCGCGAGCAGAGCGCCCAACGCGAACCGAAGTGGCCCCTCTCCCCGAACCTCTCCCCGCTTCGCAGGGAGAGGGAGTGCCTGGTCCTTCATTTGGAGAACGCCTTGCTGAAGTCCGCCTTCACGCGCGCGCCTTCCTTCACTCCGCGCTCGAGCATCGGCTCGCCCCATGGAGCGCTTCGCTGAACGAGCTCGTCCAGCGAAATGGAACCGCGCGGTCCGGGCACGCGCGGATCGACGGCGTGCATGTCTCCGAGGCCCGAGATGATCTTCTGACCCGCAGGTGCGAGCAGCGCATCGATCACCGCCTTCGCCGCCTCGGCGTGCTGAGTGGTCGCCATGATCCCCGCGTAGCCAGGCACCACCACCGCACCATCGGAGGGCCACGCGATCTCGATCGGGCTTCCCTTCGCTTTCGCCGCGAGCGCGTTCTCGAGCAGCAGCACTCCGACCTTCGCTTCTCCACCTTCGATCTTCTGGAGGACCGCCGCGTTGCCCCCTGCGACGCGCGCCTCGTTCGCGCGCAGTTGCTCGAAGTACGTCGGCCCGAGCGCCTTCTCCATCGACACCGCCCAGGTGAACGCAGTGCCGCTGGTGAGCGGATCTCCGAGCGCCACTTCGCCCTTCCACTCAGGACTGGTGAGGGCTGCGAACGAAGCGGGAGGCGTGGTGCCCGCCTTGTGCACCAACACCATCGTCGACAGCCGCACCGCCGCGTAATTCCCGTCGAGATCGACGTAGCGCGAAGGCGTTCGCACTCCGTTCGGCGAGACGTAGCGCAGCCAGCGTCCCTCTTCTTTGAAGCGCTCGTAGAGGAACGGATCCGAGGTGATCAGCACGTCGCACGGACTGCCGCCTGCCGCGAGCTCTGCCTCCAACTTCGCCGTGACCTTCTCGCTGCCGGCCTGGAACCAATGAATCGTCACGCCAGGAAGCGCAGTCTTGAGCTCAGGCTCGAGCGCGTCGATCACGTGGCGATAGACCGAGGTGTAGACCCAGACTTCGCCCTGGGGCCCCGTGCCCTTCGCCTGAGACGTCGCAGCTCCCGGAGACGCGGTCTCGATGCGGCAACCGCAGAGGAGAATCAGGGGGAGGAGCCAGCGCACGAATCAGGTAGCTAGAGGAAACTTCGCCCCGAGTCTCTCGGAGATCGCCTCGTCGTCGAAGTTGAGCAGCATCTCCCAGAACGCTCGGTAGTAGCCGGCGCCCTCGCGCTTTCGTACCTGCAGCCGGTAGCCGTACCAGACGTCTTCCCAATTCGCGGGCCCTGCGACGATCGCCCAGAGCTCGCCGGGCGGAAGCATCAACGTCTCGTCTTCATCACCGACGAGCTTCGACTCGATGCGCACGGGTTCGCCGGGGGAGAAACGCATGCTCCACTCGCCTGCGCCCTCCGCCTTGAAGCCCGCGTTCATCTTGAGCTGCGTGAGGGAGGACTTCGCCGCTTCCGCCATCGCCGCGAAGTACTCGAGCACCGCCGCGTCGAGCGTGGCCGGAGGAACCGCGCTCGCCGTGTGGCGCGCTGAACCGATCGCCGCCTTCACGCGATCCTTCTCCTGCTCCGCGTAGCGACGGACCGACGCCACGTCATTGTTCCAACCCGCGGTGAGGCCCTTCGCGATCGCGCCAGTCTCCGGGCTCCATTGATCACCTGGCTCGAGGTGCAGCAGGTGCGATCCATTCTCATGGGCGAGCAGCATCGACGCGGCGAGCGTCTCGGAGGCGGTGGGGCGATCGACGAAGTTTTTCTCTACCTCGCTCTCCTCGAGGAGCGCCCAGCTCGACGCAAAGGGCACCGCTTCCTTGGGGCGCAGTCCCACGATGCCGTCCGTGAAGCGCTGCAGGCCTTCCTTCTTCTTTTCGCAGCGCTCCTTCATCGTCGCTTCGTCGCCACCGAAGCCCGTCGGGTACGAAGACGCGCCCGCGTAGGGGAGGAACGCGATGTCGATCGGTCCCAGGCGCTGCACGATCTCCTTGTACGCCTCGACGGAGAGCGGGTTGTCGTTGCCGTGGTACAGCCGCACGCCGTCGGCCTCGACGATGATCGACGAGACCTCCCAGCCGCGATCGTGGGCGACGAAGGTCACCTTCAGTCCTGGAGCGAGGTCACGCGTGTCCCACGGCTCGAGCCACGTCACGTTGTGGTAGTTCGCGCGCGCGAGTCGACGCTTCAGCGCGCCCGTGGGGAAGGGCATCGCGAAGGTGGGCGTCTTGTTCGACATCTGCGCCAACGTCTTCGGCCCCGAGTGATCGGGATGAATGTGCGAGAGCAGCAGGAAGTTCGGGGGCGGCAGCGAGTTCGCGACCGGGTAGGGCGGCGGTGGATAGCGGAACCACGCACCTCCGAAGACGGGTTCAGCGAACCAGGGGTCGAGCAACAGCGTCTTGCCCGCGGCGTTGATGAAGAGCTGGGCGTGTCCGAGCCAGGTGACGATCACGCGCTACAGCTTAAGCGTGCTCGTTGATGACCTGCGTCCAATACGAGCGCCCGTAGTACTGCCGCATCATCCCCAGCTTGACGCCGTCCTTGAACAGCACGAACCCGGGAATGCCGAAGAGCGCAAATCGCCGCGCGAGCTCCGGGTACTCGTAGGCGTTCGTCTTCACCAGCCGCACGCCGGTCTGAGGGATCAACGGGAGCAGCTCTGGAAGATCGCGCGCGAACACTTCGCAGTTGGGGCAATCAGGGCCCCAGAAATAGACCACCACCAGCTCACCGGGCGCGGTGATGAGTTCGTCGAATGTCTCCGGTGTCGCGATCTGGACTGGGGGACTCATGGCCCCAGCTTCGTAACCGCTGCGTGCTTGACCTGCTTGAACGCGGCGGGTTATTCCACCTGCGAATTGAGAATGATTCTCAAAATCGCAGCCGTCGCCGCCGTCCTTCTTCCCACCGCGGCCTTCAGTCAGAGCGAGCCGCTCGATGCAGGTGAGCCGCTGCCCGTGGTGGCTGAGCCTCCGCCTGCTGAGGATGCTGGGTCGGAGCTTCAGCCCTCCGATGCAGGAATCGAAGTCACGGTCGACGCGGGAAGCGTGCTCGCTGACGAGACCGTGAGCGTTCCCGACGCCGGCGTTCGCGAGACCCGAGTGATCGGCCGTCGCATCGACGTGCGCCGCGTCGCCGGCTCCGCCCAGGTGATCGGGAAAGAGGAGCTCGATCGCCAGGAAGCGAACGACATGAACCGGGTGCTGCAGGGCGTGCCCGGCGTCTACATCCGCGAAGAGGACGGCTTCGGTCTGCGTCCCAACATCGGCATTCGCGGCGCCAGCGCGGATCGCTCGAGCAAGGTGACGTTGATGGAAGACGGCGTGCTCTACGGCCCCGCGCCGTACTCCGCGCCCGCCTCGTATTTCACCCCGCTGATGACGCGCATGGTGGGCGTGGAGATCTTCAAGGGCCCCGCCTCGATCCGCTTCGGTCCGCAGACGATCGGTGGAGCGATCAACTTCCGCACGCGCGAGGTGCCACGCAACTTCGAGTCGGACCTCGACCTCTCGCTCGGCAACTACGGCGCGCTCAAGGGGCACGGGGTCATCGGCATCGGCAACGATCGCATGGGCATTCTCCTCGAGGGCGTGCACCTGCAGAGCGATGGCTTCAAGAAGCTCGACGGAGGCGGCAACACCGGCTTCGACAAGAACGAGCTGATGCTGAAGGCGCGCGCGTCGAGCGAGCGCAACGAGCTCACCGTGAAGCTCGGCCTCTCCACCGAGCGCTCCAACGAGTCGTACCTGGGACTCTCCAGCGCCGACTTCGCCGTCACTCCGCAGCGCCGCTACGCCGCGAGCGCGAACGATCAGATGAACTGGTGGCGCACGCAGGCCGAAGCCACGCACGTCTTCCGGCTGAACGAGAAGTTCGCGATCACCACCACGCTCTACCGGCACGATTTCTATCGGCTGTGGAACCGCGCCGATCACTTCCGCATGGGCCCGTCGCTCTACGAGTTGCTCGCGTATCCGCAGGGCGGCGTGGGGAAGATCTACACGAGCATCCTCGAGGGGCAGGAGGACAGCCAGGGCCGCGATCAGCAGGTGATGATCGTTCAGAACGGCCGCCGCTTCGTCTCACAGGGCGTGCAGACGCTGATGGAGCTCGATCTCGTCACCGGCCCGCTGGTGCACGAGCTGGAGCTCGGCCTTCGCTTCCATCACGACGAGATCTACCGGCACCACACGCAGACCGGCTTCGACATGATCCGCGGCTCGCTGGTGACCAACGAAGAGCCGCCAGAGACGATCGCCGACAACCACGCCTTCACCCGCGCGTTCAGCGCGAATCTGTCGGACACCATCACCTGGGGACACTTTCTCTTCGCGCCCGGAGTGCGGCTCGAGGTGTTCAACGCCACCCTCTACGATCATCTGAACGGCGTCTCGGGCGAGAACCTGAGCGTGGTGCCGCTCCTCGGCGCGGGCGGCGTCTACAGCTTCGACTTCGGACTCTCGATCCTCGGCGGCGTGCACCAGGGCTTCAGTCCTCCCAACCCCGGCCAGGTGGGCGCCTTGTCCGAGCGTGCGCTCAACAGCGAGCTCGGCGCGCGCTTCGCGAAGAAGGGGCTGCGCCTCGAGGCGATCGGCTTCTGGAGCGAGTACTCGAACATCACCGGCGACTGCACCGCGGCGAGCGGCTGCGAGGGCGATGGGCTCAATCGGCAGTTCAGCGGCGGTGCCGCGCGGATCCTCGGCGTGGAGGTGCTGGGCAGCCTCAAGGGCAACCTCGGCTGGGGCACCTCCGCCGCGGTGGAGCTCGCGTACACCTTCACCAGCGCGCACTTCCTCTCGGACTTCCAGTCGGACAACCCGGTGTGGGGCAACGTGCTGGCGGGCTACTCGCTCCCCTATGTCCCCGAGCATCAGGGCCAGCTGCGCGTGCGCGCGGCGAAGGGACCCGTCGAGCTGGGCTTCGGCGCGATGTACTACGGCGAGATGCGCGAGCTGGCGGGTGAGGGAGAGATTCCCGAAGCGGTGAAGATCCCCGGGCGCGTGCTGCTCGACGCCACCGCGTCGGTCGATGTGGGGCAGGCGCGCTTCTACGCGACGGCCACCAATCTCACGGATCAGTCGGCGCTCGTCGCCAGACGCCCTTACGGAGCGCGGCCGCAGGCGCCGCTGCTCTTCCAGGTCGGCTTCAAGTACGCCTTCCGATAATCGCTTCAGCTCTTCGGAAGGAACGAACCGACGTTCTTCTGGATGCCCTCGGTGATGCGCTCCAGCGGCAGATCGTTGTCGTCACCTTCGAAGGGATCTTCGATCTCCACGCCGATCTCCTCGATGCCCAGCATCACGTAGGTGATGCCGTAGACGATCGGCACGGTGTACCAACCGAAGCTCGGTAGCAGCGCCACGGGCAACGTCACGCAATAGAGCACCAGCGCCCGGCGCAGATGCACCACGTACGCGAACGGGAGCGGCGTTTTGTGGATGCGCTCGCAGCCGCCGATGATGTCCACCAGCAGCTGGTTGTTGTTGTCGATCGAGGTGAAGACGATGTCGGCGAGCCGCCCCGCCTTGCGCTCATTCTCGAGGTGAAAGGTGATGCGCTGACAGATCGCGGTGGGCGCGTGGTTGTGCGCGCTGATCGCCGTCGCGTCCTCTGCCTCGAGCTCCGAGGGCGACCAGGTCTGTTGTCTCAGCGCACAAGCAGAGGCCGCGGGAAATTGCTGGGTCAGTTTCAGCACCCGGCGCAGCCGATCGGGATCGTGCGCGAGGTGAATCGAGCTCGCGCGCGCGAGGTTGCGGCAGGTGTTCACCATCGCGCCCCACAACTTTCGCCCTTCCCACCAGCGGTCGTACGACTGGTTGGTGCGGAATACGAGCAGCAGGCCGAGCGAGATGCCGACCATGGTGTGCACCACGGCCGCGTTGGGCACCTCGAACTTGTAGACGTGCATGTCGATGAAGACCAAGGCGATCGCCGCCATGCTGACGAAGAGTGATCGAAGCGAGATCACCTTCACCATCGAGCCTCTGATTGCGAAGAACGTGTCGCGCCACCGGTGCGGGTCGTAATCGATCATGGTGATGCAGCAGCTGGGCTACAGCCCGGTCTCCGGATCAAAGGTGTTCTTCTCGGCGGTGAACGGCTTCAAGTCTGAGAACGCGTAACGCTCGAGCAGCTTGCCCTCGGCGTCGAAGCCTTCGACCTTCATCGGTACGCCGGCCTGCGGATCGGTGCAGATGCGCGTCTTCGCGTTGTCGTAGCCCTTGCCGCCGTTGGGCAGGGTGTAGAGCGAGCAGAAGAGCCCAGTGGCGTTCCAGCCCTCATGCTCCACGGTGATGGTGCTGCCGCCGCGCTTCTGATCGGCCTGCAGTCGCCGCACGAGCGCACCGAGGCCGGCTTCAGCGACGGTGTGATTGCTGTCGCCCTTGGTGAGCTCCGACTTCAAGGGGATCCACAAGCGGCCCACGATCGCGAGGAACCCCGCTTCGCGGACGCGGAACTCGTCCTTCTTCACGGTGGAGTTGTAGATGAGCTTTCGGCCCGCGGAAGGACCCTTCAAGTACTCGAGGCGAATCGCGCTCGGGTCTTCCTGGATGGTGGTGCGAATCGTCTGCTCACCCTGGAGCGTGCCGTTGATGCGCTCCTGCTTCACCATCACATACTGGTACGTGCCGAGCGTCGCCACGGCCTGCGCGCTCAAGCCCAGCAGCACGTCGGGCGGAGTGGTGCGCAGGAAGGCCTCGAGCTCTTCCTTGCTGAGCTTCGTGGCGTTGGCCTTCCGTTCGGCCTCGGTCATCGGTGACGCCGGTCCGGCTGCCAGTGAAGCAGCCAGGAGGACGCCGAGCGGAAGCGAGGTCATGGGGCCGGTTCAGGAGACGGCGCAGGTGACGGCGTGGCGGTCTTGTTGGGGATCACGAACTCCGCACCCGAAGCGGTGGACGGAGTGACGAGACCCGAGTTCTCGGTGTCGCCCGAGAGGAGCTCGAGGCCGAGCGTGCCCTCGTTGTCGCCCGCGTAGGAGTCGAGGATCGCGAAGCGCGCCAGGCGTCCTTCCGCGAGCACGCTCTCCCCGGGGTTGAGCACGCCGGTGCGCCATTCCTTCTTTTCCCCGAGGGACTCGAGGACGTAGGCGACGCGCAGGGTGGCCTTCTCTCCGAGCACCACCTTGGAGTCGGTGGGCACGCGCACGCGCTTCTTCACGCCTTCACCCAGCTCCATCACGCGCGCCACCTCGAAGTCCCAGCAGTGCAGGGCGGGGTTCACGGGCACGGGCGTCTTCTGCTTGTTCGCGAGATCGACCAGCTCGAGCGGCATGGTCTGACCTTCCTGGAAGTGGCTGCCAGGCTCGCAGTGGAGTCGCAGCGCCTTCGCGCCGCCGAACTGCAGCACCGCATGGCTCGCCATCTTGCGCATCACGCCCCAGCCGCCCTTTTCGTCGAGACGAGCGAGCGCGACGCCGAGGCGCGAATCATCACGCGCGATGCTCAAGCGGTACTTGTGCGCGGGATCGAGATCGATGTCCTGCATGTGCGCTGCGTAGGGATCGATCACGTTCGCCTTCGAATCGAGGTCGAAGGTCGGCTTCTTCGGAGCGACAGGCACGGGCGCGGGCTCAGCCACCTTCTTCGGCTGCACAGCGATCGGCTGAGGCTCGGCGAGCTTCACCGGCTCGGGCTCGGCCACGTTGCGCGGCTCGGCCTTCTTTCCCGAGGGCCAGAACACCCAGGTGGCGACGAAGAGAAAGCACACCGCTCCGGTGACGCCGGCCACCTTGCCCATCGTCCACTCGAAGGGCTCCTTCTCCTTCTCCTTCTTGTCGGGCATCGGCTGGGTGAGCTCAGCGGTGGTCACCGAGTCGGGAGGGCTCGCCTGCGCCACGCGGCTCTTCCGCGCCGGAGCGCCGAGCGTTGGAATCGCGCCGGTGTTCTTGCGCGGGACCACCGTGTCGACGGAGGAGACGGGCACCGCGCCGGTCTTGCGAGGCGGCGGAGCATCGCCAGCGGGGATCGCTCCCGTCTTGCGGGGCGGCGGAGCGTCAGCCTTCGGAATCGCCCCCGCGGTCTTCGTGCGCGGAGGCGCAGCGGGAGGTGTGGTCACCGGCGCCAATGAAGGCGCGGTGGTCTGCTCGGCCACCTGCTGCAGCGAGGGGGCCGTCGTATCTACGGGCGCGTCGATTCGGGGGTTGGTGTCTGCCACTTGAGGCAGGCCAAGCACCGTCGACTCCGTGTCCTTTCCTTTACCGTCACTCACCGTCGCGAACTCTCTTTCAAAGCGGCGACCGATGGAAGCGCGCGGTCAGGCCGGAAACGAAGCGAGCGTCGTGCTCGGAGTTCAAACAAGGTGTTGACAGAGAAAGGTGAAATCCGTATCAGTCGCGCGCAGTTGCAGGCGGAATCTGGGCGGATAGCTCAGCGGCAGAGCGTCGCCTTTACACGGCGAGGGTCACAGGTTCGAACCCTGTTCCGCCTATGAAGTTCGTAGTTGAAGGTGAAGCGCGCAGTCGAAGGACAGGTAGTTCACATATGGGGAGTTAGTTCAGCTGGTTAGAACGTCGGCCTGTCACGCCGAAGGTCAGGGGTTCAAATCCCCTACTCCTCGCAGTGAATGAAGCCCTCGGTACCGAAAGGTCCCGGGGGCTTCGTTTTTCCTGAACTTGAACCAGGTTCAGAACGCCGCTTCGTCCCGAGCCTCGTCGCCGAGTTGATCGCCTGCGCGCTCAAGAGCGAGCTTCCCGGCGCGAGCGATGGCGAAGCTCATGAGCGCTTTCGCGCTGCGCCTGGCAACGTCGCCCCAGAACGACTGAGTAGGAGGAGCGGCGCGTTTGATCTGCTTGCGGAGCCGCGCGCGCACGTGGGGCCTTCGATTCTTCGCAGCGAAGTAGCTCGCGGTGCTCACCGCGGTGAACAGCGCGGCTCCCAGCGCGATGTAGACGAGCGGCTCGCGCGGCAGTCGCTTCTTCAGCATTCGCATCGGGTGCGTGAGCTCCTCGCGTTTCTGATCGAGCAGATCCACGACAGCCAGCAACCGCGCGCGGGAAAGATCGGCTTGCTTCATCAAGCGGTCCTCTTCTCCGTCGATCATGTGAGGTGCTCCTTGAGCTGTTTCAGGTCGTCGGCGACGTGTTGGCGGGTGTGTTCCAGCGGCTGGTGGGGCAGCAGGCTGTAGGAGATGAGCGCGATGCCGCCGCCGACGAGCAGGGCCCCGATCGCCACTCCGAGCGCAGCGAGCGCGGTGCCGCCGAGCGCGAGGACGAGCGCCACCACCAGGAGCACGAGTCCCATGAAGCCGAACATCACGGCCACCACGAAGCCGAGGCTCGCCTCGAGGCCCTTCTTCACTTCCTTCTTCGCTTCGAGCTTCGCGAGCTGAATCTCCAGCTTCACCAGCTCACGGCCTTCCCGGAGCGCGGCCTCCATCAGCTTCGCCACCGGGATCTCGACCTCGCTGCGCACCCGAGTTGGATCGCTCATGCGATCGATGGGTTGCAGTGCGCATGCCACGCGTCGTCAGCGTTTCGAGAACATCGCCCGTGCGAGCGGGGAGGTCGCAGGCGCGGGCATGATCCACTTCGCTGGAGCGAGCGAGTCGTTGATGGTCAGCAGATCCACGTTCGGATCCACCAGCGGCGCCGCCGGACGTCCGTTGAGTGAGACGAGATTGTCGGCGCGCACTTCGATGTCGGTGATTCCACGCGCGTGGAACTCGTCACCGATGTGCTGCCCCAATCGGAGGATCAGATCGGGCTGCACTGAGAGCTCTCGCTCCTGCACGCCGGAGAGGTACTGGCGCGGCGTGACGTGCCACTCGCGGTGGGTCGAGCGCTGGCGCACCACGTAGGTCACGCTGCCGTTCTTCTCG
Organism: uncultured Myxococcales bacterium; assembly: GCA_966211295.1. GTDB lineage: Bacteria > Myxococcota > Myxococcia > Myxococcales > Myxococcaceae > Archangium_A. Next base: position 19,311 of record CBIHPJ010000019.1, read on the forward strand.
CGCGTCATCACTCGCCACGAGAAGCGCATGCCCTGCTCGTGCCACGACACGTCGCCTCCGTAGAGGAACGTGCGGAGCGGCAGCGCGACCTGCAGCGCGCACCACAGCGCGATCGGCACCATCAACCAGCGAGGCGTGCGTGACGGAGTGAGTTCCGGGATCGCGCTCTTGAAGATCCGCCTCGGCCAGCTCGGGTCGAAGAAGATCAGCGTGGAGAACATCATGATGAACGGGAACATCCCGATCGGGAAAAGCAGCCGCGTGGTGAGGTGGAAGCCGATCACCACCAGGTAGAAGAAGCCGCGCGTGCGCTTCCACATCAGGAAGAAGGGCGCGGAGAGATCGAAGAGGAAGCCGCCCCACGACATCAGCCAGCCGACTTCATCGCTGGTGAGCCACTGCGCGCGCGCAGAGAGCCAGAGGTGCAGCGCCGCTCCGTGCACCAGCCAGTCCGAGTTGAACTTGGCGATCGCCGCGAACACGTAGACCACGCCGACCTGGAAGCGGAGCAGCTGCGTGCACCACGCGGGCAACGTCTCCTGCTTGAGCGAGGGCTTCAGCCACGCGTCGACCGACCAGAGCGCGTTGAGCGGCATGAAGCACATCAACAGCGCGAGCAGCGACACCAGGTAGTAGTGGTTCAGGTAATTCGAGACGTCGAGCAGCTGCACCCAGCTGAAGACCACGAAGAGCGCGGCGATGGAGACGCGGTAGAGCGCGCCCGCGGCCACCATCAAGCCGAGCACGATCAGCGAGACGAAGAGAGCGCGCACGCCCTCCGCGCTCGGCGATGGGACCCAGCTGAAGCCGAAGTAGTGAAAGCGGAACGGCGAACCGAAGAGCGTGTCGACCCAGCCGTAGACGAGGAACCTCACGGCGGAGACTGCGACGAGCAGTCCGAACACCATGCGGAACACCGCCAACGAGGCTGTGTCTCTGCTCAGTTGCTGGTCGCCCCGGCTCGGCGCAGCTTCCGCTTCGCTCCGCTGCTTGGCCCAGCGTTCCGCTGAGACGCCGGTGCTCCGGTCAGTCATTGTCACCCTCGAGGCCCATCGGCAGCTCGAGATCGAGCACGGTGACGAACTCGGTCTTGAGCAGATCCGTGAGCGCCTTGAGCGAGTCGTAGAAGTCGCGCACCGACTGGGGATCAGAGACGAGCGCGTCGCGAATGTCGGCCTCGTTGATGAGCTCCAGGTCGGCCTGAGCGATCTTGACCTTCTCCAACATGCGCGCTGCGAGATCGTCGGCGCGCGCGGCGAAGAGCAGATCGTCGAAGCCTGTCCCCGCGTAGTCCGCCTCGCAGCCCTCGAAGAGCTGGCGGAAGCCCACCAGGTTCTGGCGCAGGTTGGCGGTGTTGTGATTCGCGTACTGCGACTCGAGGGCGTCGAGGCAGGGCGGGGCGGCGCAATCGCGCAAGCCGATCGCGGGCGCGAGCTTGATGTCCTTCATCTCGAGGTCCACGTAGAAGAGCGCGTTGCTCACGCGGTTCATCGCGGCGGCGGTCGTCATGTACGTCGCGTTGCCCGGCCCCGCGGTCTTCATGGTGTCGATGAAGCCGCCTGACCACGCGGCCACCAGCTCGTCGGCGTGCACCTTCACATCGGCGACCACCGCGTTGACGTAGGCCTGACGGCGCGCGGTGCGCTCAGCGGGAGCGAGCGCGTTCCACTCCGTCGACATGCACATGAAGTCGTCGGTCTCGTGAAAGAGCAGGTACTCGAGCGCGCCCAGTCCGCGGCGGTTCACCAGCAGGCTGCCCACGCCCGCCTCGTAGCGCTTGTTCACCAGCGTCTCTTCGATCGCGCAGCGATTGGGGAGCGGCCACGAATAGATCTGATCGCGCAGATCCTGTCCGCCGGGCGCGGACGAGCTGCCCGTGGGCCCGTACTGCATCAGCTCGAGGCGCTGCCACGCGGCCATCGCGGCCTTCCAGTTGTCCTTGCCTGGCGAGGCGACGAGCGCGTCGAGCTTCACGCGGAACTCGGTCGCTTCGCGCAGCGAGCACTGGCCGGCTGCTCCCAGAAACTCGTTACGCGTCACTGCGAGACCGCCGTCCGAGAGCAGCTGCGGGCCTGCGTCCGCGGGTTTGGAAGGAGGGCAGGCGGAGAAAAGGAGCGCGAGGCCCAAGAGCGCTTGACGGTTGTTAGGGTTCATGATTTTGAGTTTCATTATCAAAATTGAGTCGCGGCGAGGGTAGCCGCTCTCCGGGGAGAACTGCAATGCGAAGCGTCGTGATGGCCTGTCTGTCCGTTTCATTCCTGATGGCTTGTCCAGTCGAGCCCCAGATCGATGGGGGAACGGGCGGCGGAATGGGTGGTGGCGGTGGTGGAGAGATGGGCGGCGGCACCGGCGGCGGCGCGATGGGGGGCGGTGGTGGAACCGACGCAGGCGTGCAGCGCGATCTCGACGTCGTGGTGGTTCGCCTCAACACCGACGGCACGCTCGATCAGACCTTCGGCACCGCGGGCCAGGCGCGAATCGACCTCGGCCAGGCGACTGGCGGCGCGCGCGACACCATCTACGGCTTCGACAAGGACAGCATGGGGCGCATCGTGCTCTTCGGCTCCACCAAGGCCGACGGCCGCAGCGACGCGGATCGTTTCGTGGCGCGGCTCACCGCGGCTGGTGTGCTCGACACCACGTTCGCCACCAACGGCGTGGCCCGCCTCGACGTGAGCAACGTGAACGACGCTCCTCGCCACGGCCTCGTGCAGGCAGACGGCAAGATCGTCAGCGCGGGCTACGCGGGTGTTCCGACCGGCGTGATGCTGAGCGATGGCGGTGTGCAGACCGCGAATCGTCCGGTGCTGCTGCGCCTCGACTCCACGGGCGCGCGCGACATGACGTTCGGCGACGGCGGCGTGGTCGCGGTGGCGAAGTTCGCGAACCCGACTCCTGGAATGCAGTGGGGGCTCGCCGAGGCGTACGGCGTCGCTCGCCAGTCGAACGGCAGCTACGTGACCACGGGCTACGGCCGCACCGCGGCGAGTGGCACGGTCGACACGGTGAGCTTCCGGTACCTCGAGACGGGCGCCGAGGACAGCACGTGGGCCAGCAACGGCTCCTTCATCCTGGACCTCGTGGGTGGCGATGAGCGTGGCCGTCACCTCGTCGCGCTCGCGGACGATCGCATCGTGATGGTGGGCAGCGGCACGCCGCTCACCTCGAACATCGACGCGATGGTCACGGTGCTCACCTCCGCGGGAGCTCCCGACACTTCGTTCGCGGCCGACGGGTACAAGACGTGGTCGTTCAATCGCAACGACGAAGGCTTCTTCGGTGCAGCCGTGGGTCCGGGCGGCATGACGCTCGCGGTGGTCGGTTACCGCACGGGTCCCGCGAACACTGCGACGGAGAACGACGACGCGCTCCTCCTGGTGCTCCCGATCTCCATGGGCGGTCCGACTGAGTTCGCGCAGCCGGTGCCGCTCGCCACCGATGCGCATGATCGCTTCCTCGGTGTGGCGTGGGACGGCAACAAGATCGTCGCCTCGGGCTTCGTGCGCGAGGGTGGCGACACCAGGTTCGCGGTGGCGCGCTTCAACACTGACGGCACCCGTGACACCACGTTCGGCACCGGCGGCCTGGTGACGGTCAACGTCACGCCGGCTGGTGGCACCGAAGAGACGGCGCGCTGGGTGGTGGTGCAGTCCGACGGAAAGATCGTGATCGCCGGCCCCGCTGAGCACTGAGCGGAGCCGGAGTAACGGCCTGGAAGATTGAGCCGCTACACTCCCGTGCTCAAATGGACGAGTCGCGGACGATGCGCAGGTTGTGGCTGCGCGGGATAGGGGCCGGCCTTGGGCTGGCGCTCTTCCTCGGCGGCCTCGCAGTTCCGAAGGTGCAGAGGTGGTGGACGAAGCGGACCTCCCCCTGCACCAAGGTGATCGTGGGCTTCGAGCTCAGTGGAGCCATGCAGAACGAGCGGTACTGCGAGGCCTGGTACGGCGAGTTCACGGTGCGCCTCGACAAGAACGTCGAGCCCATCGAGGACTGGCTCCTGTACGAAAAAGGCATGGGAGGCACCGCCGAGCCGCTGATGGATGGCTCGGCATGGCTCGTCGACCGCGGCGAGAAGTACAGCCTCAAGGTGAAGCGTCCCCAGGGGACCGCGCTCTTCGAGCTGAAAAAACAGCACTTCACCGCGGAGCAGGCGAGGCAGCTGTTACCGCGCATTCCGAGCTGGGACGCGGCCGACGCGTATCTGGCGGAGCCGTGATTATGCTGCGCCGCCATGGGCTTCTGGGACCCGACTGATCCGTCGCACTCTCCTGGTTCGCTGATCCTCCGCAGGTTGATGCTGCGAGGAGCGGCTGTCTTCGTGGCTGGCGTGGGCATTCTCATCGCGCCGTCGGTCGAGGGCTGGTGGGCGAGGAACACCTCGGAGTGCGCGAAGCTGGTCACCGCCGATGATCTCGTCGCGATCGGCGGCAAGAAGCTCGAGCTCGAGCGCGCGTACCACTGCGAGTATTTCTGCGACGCGAACTACGGCTACTCCGCGTTCGTGAGCCTGAACCAGGACACGTACCACTCGGACAAAGATGATCAGAAGTGGCTGGACGACGCGAAGAAGGACGGCGCGACGGTGGAGACGATCGTCGAAGGCACCGCGTGGCTCGCGGTCGACGGCAAGGACATGCACACGCTGATCGTGAAGCGTGAGTTCGGCGCCGCGAAGGTCGAGCTGAAGAAGAAGGATTTCTCCGCTGACCAGGCGCGCAAGCTGTACCCGCTGCTCAAGGATCGCTTCGGCCCGGTGGACGAGTACTTCGCTGCGAAGTGAGCCACGCCCACTCCTTCGCCACGTCGGGAGGATCCGGCAGGTGGAAGGTGCGGAGGTAGAGGAAGCGATGCTCGAAGGGCACCACCTCGGGCGGCCACTCCGTTCGCAGTCGCGGCTTCAACTCCCACGCGCGCTCGAAGGCGGCGGCATCGAGGCGCCAGAGCTCGGCTCCACAATCCGCCACGCGTGCTCGCCAGGTCTCTTCGTACGCGCGCTGCACCTTCGCGCGCTCGGCCGTGCCCGACTTGCGTGAGTAGAGCCCGGTGGCCGCGGACGCGTAGTCAGCGAGGCGGAAGATCTCCGCGGGCTCGACTCCGTGATCGCGGAAGGTCTTCGCCACGCGCGCGTCGGCTCTGCCGAGCGGAGTGAGCAGGAGGAAAGGATGGCTCACCGCTGCCTCGTGTCGTTGGTCGCGTCGTTGAACACGCGCGTGCAGTGCAGGCAGTAGCGCTGGCAGATGGGATCGGTGCGGCAGTCGTTGGTGCGCACCCACTCCGCGGTCTTCTCGCGCTGGGTCGCGGAGGAATCGGTGAGCTTGCCGATCGGCGCTCCGCCTTCGCGCAGGTAGACCGAGCACGGGTAGTACGAGACGCCGTCGACGGTGCGCTCGGTGAGCGGGATGTAGCAACGCCACGACGAAGCGGTGCGCTTCGCAGAAGTCGGGTCGAGTCCGATCGAGTCCTTCGCGAAGACGGTCTGCAGCTTTCGCCGCAGCAGCGGAAAACGATCCGCAGGCAGGGCGCTCACCAGCTCGTGCAGTTCGTTCATCACCGCGGGGTGCTCCGGGAAGTCCGGCAGCTCGTCGCGCGCGTCGACGTCGGTGATCAACTTCACGTCGTCGGGCTCGAGGGAGACGAGGAACTTCACGATCGTCGCGAGGTCAACGCGGTTGCTGTTGCCCACCACGGTGTTGATCAGGAGTCGCACCGAAGCGCCTCCATCACGCGCCGCGGCCACTGCTCTCACGGCTTCGATCGACTTCGCCCATCCCCTCGAGGTGCCGGTGAGCTTCGCTCCCGTCGCTGCATCGCGTGCGTCGATCGAGACGCGCAGCTCGGTGAGGCCGGCGTGCACGAGGTCGACGTAGCGACTCGGCGTCACCGCTCCATTCGTGGTCATCGAGAGATGCGGGATTCCGCGTCGGCGCGCTTCGGCCACCATCTCCACCACTCCGGTGACGATCGACGCTTCGCCGCCGGTGAAGTGGAGGTGCTGAATAGGATGACCGAGTCCATCGAGCAGCTCGTTGAACTTCGCGAGCGTGTACGTGATCTTTTTCTGCGGCTTTTCCTCGAGCTCTTCGGGCGAGCGCGCGATCGTCTTGCAGTACGGGCAGCGCAGGTTGCAGGCGTACGAGAGAAACAGTGTCACGCGGTGCAGCGGAAATGCGGCGTCGAGCTCGAGCGTCTCGGCGCGGTCGCGAACTGCCTCCACTCTCGTCGAGAGGACGTCTTCGAAGAGGAGGTCGGGGACGCCGGCGTGGGATGGCATACATCCTCCTACATCCAGTAAACAGGATGTAGCAGGCGCTGAAAAGGCCTCCTCACGCAGTCACTCGCGACGCGGCTTCTTCGGGAGCTGCGAGGGAATCGCGCGGCCCAAAATCCAATCATCGAGCACCGCGTCGTTGAGCGCGTCGGCCACCACGTAGGTGCGCGAGGCGAACGCGCCCGAGGCCACCGGGTCTTCGCAGGTGACCGAACCGGGATCGATGAACGAGGAGTGGCAGAACGCGGCGCGGTCACCTTCGAGGCGCAGGAAGCCCACGTGGTAGTCGAAGCCGATCACGTAGAGGCCGTCGCCGAAGCGCTTCTTGATCTCCTGCACTGCTTCGGCGTTTCCGGCGGGGCGAATCCAGTCGACGCGCGTGCCGCGGGCCAGCGTGTTCACCACGTACGCCGAGGCCTGTTGTGCGAGGAGCACGCGCTGCAGCTTGAAGCCGGCCTGCTCGAGCACCGTGGTCA
>CBIHPJ010000020.1:0-25916 GCA_966211295.1 uncultured Myxococcales bacterium
GGCAGCCGTAGAGGTTGTCGAACTTCGACTTGGTGACCGAGTCGTTGACGTTGATGGCGGGGATCTTCAGCTCGCCGCTCTTCGACATCTCGTACAGGCGGTGCACGCCCGTGGTGGTCTCCTCGGACAGGCCGCGGATCGGGTCAGCGCCCTTGAACAGCTCGGGGTGCTTCTTGTGCACCCACATGGTGAGGTCGCCACCGTCGTCGAGGATCATGTTCGGACCCTTGCCGTCCTTGAACGCGAACAGCTGAGCCTCGAGGCACCAGTCGGCCTCCTCGAGCGTCTGGCCCTTCCACGCGAACACGGGCACGCCGGCCTTGGCGATCGCCGCGGCGGCCTGATCCTGCGTCGAGAAGATGTTGCACGACGTCCAGGTCACCTCGGCGCCCAGCGAGACGAGCGTCTCGATCAGCACCGCGGTCTGGGTGGTCATGTGCAGGCAGCCGGCGACGCGCGCGCCCTTGAGGGGGAACTTGCCCGCGTACTCAGCGCGAACGGCCATCAGGCCCGGCATCTCCTTCTCGGCGATGGCGATCTCCTTGCGGCCCCACTCAGCGAGCTTGGCGTCCTTGATCTTGTAAGCGGGGAAAGCGGTCTTGTGCTCCATGGTGTTGCTCCTTGGGGAAAGTCACTGCGTTGTTGAGGGTGAGGGTGTTGAGGGTGAGACAGGCTTCTGTGCGACCCAGGCGTGCCAGGTGACTGACGCGTCGGGGCCGACGGGGTGAAAAGAGTTGGGGATCGCGACGTCGCCGCGGAACTGCAGCGAGGCTTCCTTCATGAAGCGCTTCACGTCGTCGGCGCTGAAGCCGAGCCACACGTCGCCCGCCTCGGTGCGCAGCGCGTCTTGCTCGTGGGGGAGGTAGTCCATCACCACGAGGTGACCGCCGCGCTTGAGCAGCCGTGAGAACGCCTGCATCGCGGAAACAGGGCGCGAGGCGTGGTGGAGAATGCGGCCCGCGAACACCAGATCCGCTCCGCCCGCGGCATCGACTCGCTGCACCAGCGCGGCGTCGTCGTAGCTGCCGGGGAAGAGGCTCACGTGATGAAAGCCGCGAGCAGCGACGCGCTCAGCCACCCGCGCGAGCTGGGCCTGGCTGCGATCGACGGCGATCACGCGCGCGAAGAGCGGAGCGAGCACATCGAGCGAGAGCCCATCTCCCGTGCCCACGTCCACGGCGAGCGCGCGGCCCGGCATCAACAGCGAGAGCGCAGAGAGATGAGCGAGGTGCTCAGGAGAAGCAGGCACCGAAGCGGTCGAAGGAGAAGAGGGCGCCTGATCGAAGTGCGTGCGGCCGTGCTCTTCACGCGCGGCGACGATCGCGGGGACGCGCGCGAGGCTGCCATCGGCGAGGCAGAGCTTCCGGCCTTCGGCGAGCGCCTCGGTGAGCACGGGATCGTTCGCGATCGTGCTCAGCTCGGTGCGGAGGAAGAGGCGCGTTCCATCTTTCCGCGCATCGAGCAGCCCGGCCTCGCGCAGCGGAGACACCTTGCGGCTCATCTGCGGCTGGCTGTCGTCGAGCAACGTTGCGAGCTCGGAGACGGAGAGCTCTTCTGCTTCACAGAGCGCCAGCAGCTGCAGTCGTCCCGGCTCCGCCAACAAGCGGAAGAGCTCCACGCGCGGCAGGCGCGGAGCGGCAGGGAGATGGGCCAGCGCCGGGATCACGAAACAGTGAATAATGCATTCATGCGCAATGACGCAAGTGTCACGATATAGCCAGTAGTTCTAAGTGCTTTGGATGTCACACTTCGCTGGTGCACCGTTGCTCCAGCGCTTCGGTTTCGGGTGGTTGCGTTGGCGCAGGCCGTGCTCAGGCCGCCGCCCATGAACCGCATGGTGATGCTGGTGCTGGTGACGATGGCGTTGGGTTGCGGTCCGACTGGGCGAGAGCGGTGCGCCACCCTGAAGCTCGGACAGTCGGATTTTGGGCTGCCGAAGGAGGCCTCCTTTCCCGACGCTGAATTCCAGTTCGGGGACTCTTCGGTTTCATCGCCGAACGGCCCGGTGCGGCAGCACCTGTGCTGCGCGAAGCGTTACGCGTGGTGTACCGCGGAAGACCTTCAGCGGTGCTCCGAGCCCGCGTTCCAGAACGTCGAGCTGGTGCACCTGGGCGAACCGTACTCAGGCTACTGGGACCTCGACGCCGACCTGTGCTTCGCCGCGATCAAGGACGGGTCCGTCGTCGCGACGTGGCTGCGCATCTACTACTGAGTGTTCGGTAGAAAACTGGCCACTGCGGACGGCTGCGCTCTGTTCGCCTCGTGCTTGCTCTGCTTTGTGCTCTCGCGCTGACCCAGTCGCCGCCCGGGCGCGTCACCGTGGGCGCGCACTTGCGCAACATCGAGGTCATCAACCTCGAAGAGAACTCATACTTCGCCTCCTTCGTGCTCTGGGTCACGTGGAGCGGCGATCGCGACGCGACGAAGTCACTTCGCTTCGTGAATTTGATCGAAGCGTGGGCGCTCACGCTCGCGCCGGTCTACGACGAACCGCTCACCCTCCCCGATGGCCGCAAGTACCAACGCTTCGTCGGAGAGGGACGCTTCTTCCACAAGTTCGAACTGGGAGCGTTCCCTCTCGACTCGCAACAAGTGGTGCTCGAGCTCGAAGAGACGCAGCATCCAGAGACGGAGCTCGTTCTCGAATCAGATCCCGCGAGCGGCTTCGCTCCGGACCTGAAGATCCCCGGTTGGACGGTGAAGAGTCCGGTGCTCGAGGTCGCGCACATCAGCTATCCGGGCTCGCTCGGTTTGCCCACCGACGGAGCACACTCGCGCGTTCGTTTCGGAGTCACGCTCGAGCGTCCGTGGCGCGTGTTCTTCATCACCATGTTCCCGCCGATCCTCCTGGTGATGATGTGCTGCTGGATCATCTTCTTCCTGCGGCCGGTGCACGTCGAAGCGCGCGTGGGAACCGCGGTGACCGCGCTCCTCACCATCGTCTTCCTGCAGCTCGCGTTCACCGATGATCTTCCGTACCTCGGCACCACGGTGCTGCTCGATCAGATCTTCAACTTCTCCTACGCGATCATCACCGCCGTGCTCGCGGAGTGCGTGGTGGTGATGCGCTGGCACGATCGCGCGACGTCGATCGAAGCGGCGCTCCCCACGATGCCCGAGTCAGAGCGTCCGCAGCTCGACGCCGATCGCCGCGCCGCCCGCGAGAAGTTCGAGCGCATCGACGCGCGATCGAAGTTCCTCTTCCCGCTCGCCTACGCCGCGGGTTGCCTGGTGATCATCGCCACCCACGTCACCTGAATCGCGAGCCGTCTCGCGGGGCCGCGAAGCGGTGCCGAGGCAGCAGCGACCCCGAAAAATGAAAAACCCCCGGCGCCGCGAAGGCACCGAGGGTTTGAAGCGGACAGCGAACCGTCGAGCGCTTACTTGGTCGCGTTGACCTTCGCGCTGATCTTACCGGCCGTGACCTCGACCGCCTCGTCATAGGTGAAGGTGCCCTCGCTGGTGGAGATGGTGCCCTTCAGGATCACCGAGACACCCGTGCCGCTCGCGCCGAGATCACCGACCGCGACCTGCTGGGTGACGTCGACGTCGAGGAAGTCGTCGTACGCGCCGTTGACGGTGATGCGGCCCTTGAACGCCTGCGAGACATTCGCGCTGCCGCTGCCGGCCGTGATGTTCTGCGAGAACTTGAGCTCGCCGTTGTAGATGGCGATGCCCTGATCGTTCTTCGAGACGCCGCACCCGTTGTACTTCATGTTGAAGCTGGTCCCGACCCCGGCGTTGCCGCCGCCGATGCCGATGTTGATGCCCGCGCCCGTGATCTCGGCAGTACCGCCTTCAGGACAGTTCGCAGTGAGATCCGCCGGAGAAGCGGCCGCGTTCTGCTTCGTCGGCTGCGAGCCTGCGAACATCGCTTCAGCCGCGCCCTGCTTGCCGTCGATTTTGAGACCAGGACCGCAAGCCATCATCGCCAGGCTGCTGACCACGAGCATCGAGATGCGCTTCACCATGTTGGTTTCTCCAGGGAGGGTTGCACTGCCTGAGTTGCCGGGGAATTCGCGGACGATCCCTCAGATCGGGTCGCATGTCAGCTTCCCCGGTACCTGAGCCAATTCCCGGGGCTTTGAAGCGCAAAAAGCCCTGCTGATCCTGCCCATTGCCGCGTTGCGTCTCGCGCGGTATGGGGCCACCTCTCTGTAGCCAATTCTCACACGAGGAACCCCATGCCGAAGGATTACCTGTTTACGTCTGAGTCGGTCACCGAAGGCCACCCGGACAAGATTTGCGACGCGATCTCCGACGGCGTCGTTGACGCGCTCATCGAGAAGGATCCGCGCGCGCGCATCGCCGTCGAGACCCTCGTGAAGACCGGCATCGCGATCGTCGCCGGTGAAGTCACCACCAACGCGTGGATCGACATCCCCAAGATCGTGCGCGGGACCATCTGCAAGATTGGCTACACCGATTCCGCGATGGGTTACGACGGTCACACCTGCGGTGTGATGGTGGCCATCGAAGGCCAGAGCCAGGACATCGCGCGCGGCGTCGACGAGAAGGGCGCCAAGGAGCAGGGCGCCGGCGACCAGGGAATGATGTTCGGCTACGCGTGCAACGAGACCGCTGAGCTGATGCCCGCGCCGATCCACTACGCGCACGCGCTCACCAAGAAGCTCGCCGACATCCGCAAGAAGAAGCACTCGTGGCTCCGCCCCGACGGCAAGTCGCAGGTCACCGTCGAGTACGTCGACGGCAAGCCCGTGCGCATCGACGCGGTCGTCGTCTCGACCCAGCACGCTGAAGAGGCGTCCAACAAGAAGATCAAGGACGTCATCATGGAGGAGGTCATCAAGGCCTCGCTCCCCGCGAAGCTGATGGACAAGAAGACCAAGTTCTACATCAACCCCACCGGCCGCTTCGTCATCGGCGGCCCCATGGGCGACTCCGGCGTCACCGGCCGCAAGATCATCGTCGACACCTACGGCGGCATGGGCCGTCACGGCGGCGGCGCGTTCTCCGGCAAGGACCCGTCGAAGGTCGATCGTTCGGCGGCGTACATGGGCCGCTACATCGCGAAGAACGTGGTGGCCGCTGGCCTCGCCACCCGCTGCGAAGTGCAGATCTCGTACGCCATCGGCGTCGCTGAGCCCGTGAGCGTGATGGTCGAGACGTTCGGCACCGCGGTGGTCGATGAGGACCGCATCGCCAAGGCCGTGCGCAGCACCTTCGGCCTCAAGCCGGCGGAGATCATCGAGCACCTCGATCTCCTCAAGCCCATCTACCAGCGCACCGCGGCGTACGGTCACTTCGGCCGTCCCGAGTTCAGCTGGGAGCGCACGGACAAGAAGGATCAGCTCCGCGAGGCGGCTGGCCTGCGCGGTAAGAACGCGGCGTAACAACCGAGAGGGGCGGTATGGCCAGCAAGAAGTCGAAGTCGTCACTGACGGCGTTGGCCAATTCGCTCGACACTCGGAAGCGGGAGCCGCCCGTGGTCCCTCTCTCTCGTGGAGAGAGCCGCGGGCCGCTGCTCAGCCCTTCGCTGATGAGGTCGAAGGCAGAGCAGAAGCCAGCGCAGAAGCCGGTCGAGAAGATCGAGCAGAAGCTGGCCGCGCTCCCGCAGAAGTCTGCAGTGAAGTTGGAGCTGCCTCCCAAGGCGGCTCCGCTTCCCGCGAAGGTGGCTCCTCCTCCTGCGAAGGTGGCTCCTCCTGCCGCGAAGGTGGCTCCTCCTGCTGCGAAGGTGGCTCCGCCCGCACCGAAGGTGGCTCCGCCTCCTTCGAAAGTGGCTCCTCCTCCCGCGAAGCCCGTTGCTTCGCTCGCTCGAGACGGCGCGCTCGCCTCGATGCAGCGCTCACCGAGCCCCGCTCCCGCGAAGATGCCGTTCGCGAGCAAGCCTGCCATCAACGCTGCCGCCAAGTCCGCGACTTCGGACGTCGCGTCCGATCCGCGACGCGCCTATCCGCGTGCTCCGATTCACGTGCGCGCGCAGCTGAGCATCGCGGACGATCCCTCTCGGTTCTTCGAGGCGACGCTCTCGACGCTCAACCTCTCGGTGGGCGGCATGTTCCTCGAGTCGAGCTTCTTCCTGAAGATCGGCACCAAGCTGCACGTGACCCTGCAGCTCCCGCAGAAGGGCCGCGAGGTGAAGGTGAAGGCCGAGGTGGTGCGCGTGGAGTCGAACGTGCACGGCGCTTCGGGCTTTGCGCTGCGCTTTACCGAGTACCTCGACGGCAGCCAGGTCACCCTGGCGACCCATTTCCTCTCTCCGGTGCTGCGCGAGTTCCTCTCGCAGTACGCCAAGGAGCACCGCTTCGCCGCGAGCGCCGAATATCTTGCGCATACCGCGGACGTGTTGGCCGCGTGGGAGCTCAAGAAGGCCGAGCTCGGCGGCGACGTGTGGGACCTCTTCGCGAGCAAGTCCTGAAGCCGGCCGCTACTAGGTCTCCTCGCCCATGACGCTGATCGAAGCCATCGTGCTCGGCATCGTGCAGGGACTCACCGAGTTCCTCCCGATCTCCTCTACCGCGCATCTGCGCATCGTGCCCGCGCTGCTGGGCTGGAACGACCCCGGCGCGGCCTACTCCGCGGTCATTCAGCTGGGCACCGTGGTCGCGGTGCTCGCGTACTTCCACAAAGACATCATCAAGCTCACCCAGGCGTTCCTGCGTGGACTCGTCGATCGCAAGCCGTTCGGCACCGAGGAATCGCGCCTCGCGTGGTTCGTCGGCCTCGGCACCATTCCGATCTCGCTCATCGGCCTGTTGTTCAAGTCGGCGATCAAGACCTCGCTGCGTTCGCTGTACGTGATCAGCGCGTCGCTGATCGTGCTCGCGATCGTGCTCTTCCTCGTGGAGCGCTACGCCTCGCACAAGCGCACCCTCGGTGATCTCACCCTGAAGGACGGATTGATCGTCGGCTTCTGGCAAGCGCTCGCCCTGATCCCCGGGAGCAGCCGCAGCGGCACCACCATCACCGGCGCGCTTTCGCTCGGCCTCCGCCGTGAAGACGCCGCGCGCTACTCCTTCCTCCTCTCGATCCCCGCGACCACGCTCGCGGGCTTGCTCGGCCTCAAAGATCTCTTCGAAGCGACCGCGCGGCCCTCGAACACTGCGCTCGCGGTCGGCACCGTGGTCTCGTTCGTCGCTGGCATCGCGGCGATCCGCGGGCTGCTCACCTTCGTGAAGAGCCGCTCGATGTTCGTCTTCGTGGTCTACCGCATCGGTCTCGGAGTGCTGCTGCTGGGCATGCTGTACGCCGGGCACCTGCAGCCGTGAGCAAGATGCGGAACGGCGGGCGCACGTGGTTCCTCCAGCGTTAGATTCCCTGCCGTCATGACGGCGCTCCCTGACACTTCGGGCCCGAGATTCTTCGCCAGGCTGAAGGACAGCCTGCATCACACGCCCTCGAAGACCTTCGAGGCGCCGGGCCTCCTGCTGAAGGAAGCCGCCGTGCTCGCACCGCTTTTCTGGCGCGGCGGTGAGCCGTGGGCCTACCTCACGCGCCGGCCGCTCACCTTGCGCAAGCACCCGGGGCAGATCTCCTTTCCCGGTGGTGGGCGAGAGCCGGCTGACATCACGCCGCTCCACACCGCGCTGCGAGAGACGCAGGAAGAGCTCGGCATCGATCCCGAGAAGGTCGAGGTGCTGGGGCTGCTCGGTGCCATGCCCACCATCACTTCGTTCTGGGTCACGCCTTTCGTGGGGGTCATTCCTGAAGACGTGAAGCTCTCGCCCAATCCAGAGGAGATCGACGAGGTGATCGCCGCGCCCCTCTGGAGACTCCGCCGCGAGAAGCGCCACCTCTTCCAGGCCGACCGCGACGTCTTCGTCTGGGACGACGGGCGTCACGTGGTGTGGGGAGCGACCTGGCGCATGCTGGGTCAGCTCGTGGAGCACGTGGACGCGATCGGTCGCTGACTTTGTGGTGAACTCCGGTCTCCCCTCGCTCCAGAGGAGCGGATGAGACACGCGGCGCTCGTCACAGAACTCGAAGCCTGCATCGGCGACAACGCGGTGCGAGTGGTGCTCCTGACTGGCTCGCGCGGGTCGGGTGTCTCCGCGGAGCTCTCGTCTTTCGCCGAAGAAGTGCGCGGCTGGGGCCATCGCGCCGACGTGGTCGAGGCGGAGCGCGTCGGCGTGCAGCCCGGCGGCGCGGTCGATGCGCTGATGCGCGCGCGGCTCAACATCGGTCCTTCGGTTCGCGGCAACGAGCTCCAGGAAGCGCTCGACTCTGCTTCACCCGGTCTCGAGCCGCTCGCGCGCGAGTTCCTCTGCTTCGCGATGGGCTCTTCGCGGCAGGATTTTTCCACTGCACGCCTGGACTTCAAGAGCCGCTGGGAAGGCGCGCTCGCCGAGGTCGGCCGTTGGCTCGCGGCCCGGCCCGGCACGTGGGCCTGGGTGATCGACGACGCGCTCTCGGTCGACGAAGAGACGCTGCTGCTGGTCGAGCGGCTCGCGCGCGGCGCACAGACTCCGGGGCTCGTGGTGCTCACGCTCTTCGACGACGAGCGCCAACTCTTCGAGCCGCGCCTGAAGGCGATTCGCGCGAGCGGGAGACTGCGCGAGCTTCCGCTCCCTTCACTGAGCAACGACGCGCTGGCGCAGGCGTACCCCACGACCGCGGCAGCTGCGCGCGGCGTGCTGCTCACTGCCCGTCTCCTCCAGCTCAACGGCCGCGAGGGCGGGGCGCCCACCACGCTCGAGGGGCTGGTGCGAGACCTCGTCGCCGCCTTGCCTGAGCCACAGAAGAACGTGCTCGCGCTCCTCGGGGTGTCGGGCAGCCGCCTTCCGCTCTCGGCCGTGGAGACGGTGCTCGGGAGTCCCCAGGCTGAGGTGATCGACGCGCTCGCCTCGAAGTTGTTGCTGCGCCGTGGACCCACGCTCCGCTGTGAAGGCGCGGAAGAAGTGTGGCTGCGTTTTCCCGCGCTGCCGCCGCAGGTCGACGAGAGCGTCGCCAAACAGTGGACCGCCGCGGTGGGCGCGTGGGCGGAGAAGCTGCTGTGGGGTGAAGGACGCAACGACTCCATGCGCGCGCTCGCGATTCCGCACGTGATTCGCGCGGCTGAAGCGGCGAACGATCCAGCGCGCGTCAGCCTTGCGTGGGAGCTCTCTGCGCGAAACGGCGGTGGGCCCTTCGCGTGGCGCAAGGCCGAGTCGAGCGCACAGGGCGTCCGCAGGCAGGTGCTGGCGCGCATGCTCGCCGAGGAAGAATCGTTCCGCGGTGACGTGCAAAAGTCGGCGGTCACCGCGCTCACCGGCACGCGCCTGGTGTCCGCGCCGAACGGTCCGCTCCCGAAGCTCTGGCAGGACATGGTGCTCGAGGGCGTCCCCGATGAGCTCGAACGATGGGATCGCCTGACGCCCGAGGAGGCGCAGCTCGCGCTCGAGTTGGTGCGCGCCGAGTCGGTCTCTCAGCTCGCGCAGTCTGCGGAGACGAAGAAGGCCTTCGAGGCGATCGAGTCGCGTCTGCAGAAGAGCAAGGTCACGGCGGTGAGCGCGGCGGTGTGGCTGCGCCTCGCGAAGACGTGGGTGTGGTTCGCCGCGGAGATCCTCGCTGATGGTCCGCTCGCGCGGCGTATCTGCGACACCGTTCGCCAGCGGGTGCCTGCGGAGATCCTGCAGGCGAGCTTTCACGCCAGCGGCTACCTGCGAGCTGAGCAGGTGGCGCACTCGCGTGGCGGAGATCCGGTGCGTGCGCGCGCGATGGCCGACGAGCTGATCGAGCTCTCCCGCGCGAGAAGTGATCCGCGCGAGGAGTGCATCGCGTGGAACTCGCGCGCGCTGTTGTACTTGCGCGATGGAGATCTGCGGCAGGCGCGGCTCGGCTTCGAGCGCAGCCTCGATCTCGCGCGGACCATCGGCTTCCGCAGGCGCGAGGCGGTGGCCTTGCACAACCTCGGACTCACCCAGGCGTACGCGGGAGAGTTCGGTGCCTCCGTCGCTTGCCAGGAGCGCTACCTCGCGTTGTCCGAGCAGATCGGCAACTTCGTGGCGCGCGCGTACGGACCCGCGGCGCTCGCCATGGTCTACGTGCAGCAGCTCGACGTGCAGAAGGCCGAGCTCAATTTGGGGAAGGCACGGCGCGCGGCGGAAGAGAACTCCTGGCCGGGGCTGATCGCGTGGACTCGTCATCTCTCGGGTGTGCTCAAGCTGCTCAAGCACCTCGAGAAGCGCGACACCCTGCTCTTGAGCCTCGCGCGCTCTGACTTCCTCGCGTGTCTCGATCTCCTCGAGGATCGGAAAGGCGGCTGGTCCGAAGAACTCGATCCCGCCGAGGCCGCGGCCTTCATCGGGCTCACCTGGCTGTGCGCGGGGAACAAGGCGCAAGCGAAGGCGGCGCTCCCACGCGCGGAGAAGTTCGCGGAGGACAGTGCGGCTTCGAAGTACGTGGTCGATGCCTTGCGAGATCTCCTCGAGGAACGCCCCCCTGCTGCGAGCGTGGCGTGGTTCGAAGCCAACGGGCAGGGTCGTGCGGTGGAGCTCTGGTCGCGGATCGCGGCCGCGTTGGGTCAGCCGGTGCCGCCGACCGCTCTCAACGTCTGACTCTGCCCTATGCTCCGCGCCGAAATGAGCGACTTCGATCTCGTGGTCATTGGAGGCGGCGCCGCCGGCGAGAAGGGCGCGGTGCAAGCCGCCTTCTTCGGGAAGAAGGTCGCGCTCATCGAGAGGGAGCCCAAGCTCGGCGGAGCGATGGTGAACACGGGCACGCTCCCCTCGAAAACGCTGCGTGAAACGGCGCTCTACTTGAGCGGTTTCCGCCAGCGCGGCCTGCACGGCGTCGACATGAAGCTGGGCCGCGAGGCGCAGGTCGACGAGTTTCTCTATCGCCTGGGTCAGGTGACCGCCGCCGAACATTGGCGGATGGGCGAGAACCTGAAGAAGCACGGCGTCACCGTTCTCCACGGCGAAGCGTCCTTCATTGATCCGCACACGGTGAAGGTGGGCGATCAACGCATCAGCGGGAAGCACGTCCTCATCGCGACGGGAAGCCGCCCGCATCGGCCGGAATCGTTCCCGTTCGAGCATCCGCACGTCTACGACTCCGACGAGATCGTGCGCGTGCAGAAGCTGCCGAGGACGATGGCGGTGGTCGGCGGCGGAGTGATCGGCTGCGAGTACGCGTGCCTCTTCGCCGCGCTCGGCACGAAGGTCACGGTGATCGACGCGAAGCCCACGGTGCTCGGTTTCCTCGACGGCGAGGTGGTGGGCTGGCTCATTCAGCGCATGCGCGAGATGGGCATCGAATTCAGGCTCGAGTCGCAGATCACGAAGTGCGAACCCTCGACGGGAAACGTCTCGTTGCTCCTCGATCGCGGCGAGCCACTCGAGGTCGACATCGCGCTCATCTGCGCGGGGCGCAACGCGAACACCGATTCGCTCGCGCTACAGAATGCGGGCATCACTCCGGGCAAACGCGGGCTGCTCGAGGTCGACGCGCGGTTCCGCACCAGGGTGCCGCACATCGCGGCGGTGGGCGACGTGATCGGCTTCCCTTCGCTCGCCTCCACCTCGATGGAGCAGGCGCGCGTGGCCGTCGTCGACTTCTTCGACCTCAAGTACAAGACGCGCGTCGCGCCGCTGTTCCCCTACGGCATCTTCACCATCCCCGAGGTGTCGATGTGCGGGGAGACCGAGGAGTCGCTCCAGAAGAGTGGAGTGCCGTACGTGAAGGGCCTCGCTGAGCTGAGCGACAACGCGCGAGGGCAGATGATCGGTGAGCGCGGGCGCTTGAAGCTGCTCTTCCGCAAGGAGGACATGAAGCTGATCGGCGTGCACTGCATCGCTGAAGGCGCGACGGAGTTGGTGCACATCGGGCTCACCGCGATGCTCGCGGGCGCGGGCGCGGACCTCTTCATCGAGGCGTGTTTCAACTACCCGACGATCTCCGAGGCGTACAAATACGCGACGTACGACGCGCTGGGCCGGAGGAACCGTTCGTGAGCTGGGATCAAGATCTCTTCAAGCGCACCCTCGATTTCGCGGCGCGCGCGCACGGTGAGCAGAAGGTGCCGGGGAGTGGGTTTCCCTACGTGGTGCACCTGGTGAAGGTGGCGAGCGAGGTGCTCAACGTGGCGGATGGCTCGTTCGATCTGAACTTCGCGATGCAGTGCGCGCTGCTGCACGACTGCGTGGAGGATGCGGGCGTGACCGTGGCGACGCTGCGCGAAGCGTTCGGCGTGCAGGTGGGGGAGGGTGTGAAGGCGCTGACGAAGGATGACTCGGTGGCGAAGCCTGATCGCATGGCCGATTCACTGCGGAGAATTCGTCAGCAGCCGCGCGAGGTGTGGATGGTGAAGTTGGCCGATCGCATCACCAACCTCGAGCCCGCGCCGCCTCACTGGAGCGCGGAGAAGCGCGTCGCCTATCGAGCGGAAGCTCAAGTGATCGTCGATGTGCTCGGCGAGGCTCACGCCGGTCTCGCCGCTCGGATCCGAAAGAAGATCGCCGAGTACACCTAATCTCCCTCGCCCGGCGAAGCGGGGAGGAGGGTCGGGGAGAGGGGCTACTCCAGCTGGAATCGATACAGGTACTCGAACGAGCTCTCCACGCCCGATCCGAGATGAGTCGCTGCTCGAAATTTCGCGCGCAGCAGCGCACGTCGAGCCACCTCACCGAGTCCTGAACCGGGATCGTCGAGCACCTCGACGCCCATCAGCTGTCCGCGCGCATCGAGGCGAACCAACAACTTCACGACGCCTTCGACGCCGTCTTCGCGAGCCTCGAGCGGGTACTCGACGGGAGGAAGCGAGATCACCTCCGCGCGAGTGTCTGGAGGCGGAGGCGGCGGACCTGAACCCTGCTGAGTCCCTGGCTCGGATCCTCCGCCACCTCCTGATTCCTCCTCGGAAGGTGGCTGCGGAGATGTCGACAGAGGCACACCCTCCTCGACGATCGGTGACACCACGAGAGGCGCACTCGTTCGCACCGCAGTAGGCCGCTTCGACGCTCGCTTCTTGCTCTCGACAGCTGGCGGACCTGGTCGCGCTTCGACGACTGGCCGGAGTTCGATCTCGACTCTTCGCGACTCAGCCGCGCGCACTGGAGGCGGGGCGACCTTGAAGGAGAGAAAGATGGCGACGTGCATCGCGCACGAGATCAGCAATGCGACTGCTGAGTTTTTCGACATGCCGCTCAGCTTGTTGCTGTGCAGTTGCAAATGCAAGTGGGTAACGTGTCGGCTCGCCCCTCACCCCGACCCTCTCCCCGCTGGCGCAGGGAGAGGGAGGCACATCGTCAACGACGTTTGGTGTGCTTCAGCTCGTCGACCAGCATCTCGGCCACTCGCCGCACCCGCGGAATGTCGAGCGCCGACTTCGCGCAGACCAGGTGCAGGCTCTGCTTCGAGTGCGGTCCCAGATCGATGTCGAGCGGCACCAATGCCGAATCGCGGCTGAAGCGATGACTCACCCGCCCGAGCACCATCGCTCCCACCCCAGCTTCCGCCGCCGCCAGCTGCACCAGAAAGTGATCCGCGGTGAACGCCGGAGTGAACCCGGGAATCGCCGCTTCCAGCTGCGGATTCGGAGGAATCGACTCGAACGGAGGACACCACGCGACCCACGGCAAGGTCTGCAGGTTCACCTTCTTCGGCAACTTCGCCTTGAGCGCCTTCGAGACGAACACCGCGCTCTCCACCTCCATCGAGTGCACCAACACCAGGTCTGGATTCGACGGAGCCTTCGCCCGCATCGCGAGATCCGCCTCACCGCGCGCGAGGTCCAGGTACTGCACGCTCGACAGCACCTCGAGCCGCAGCCCGGGATGCTTCTCCGCCACCTTCCCCGCGAACGGCGCGAGGAAGTCGAAGCAGATGAACGGGCTCGAAGTGACCCTGACTAAGCCACGCGGCGCTCCATCCCTCGCCTCGGCCGCGCGATGGAGCTCACCCGCCCACTCCGCCATCTTCTTCGCCGGAATCAGCAGTCGCTCGCCCGCGCTGGTGAGTGACGCGCCCTCGACGCTTCGGCGAAAGAGCGCCGCGCCCACCGTGTACTCGAGCATCGCGAGCCGCCTGGTCACCGTCGGCTGTCCCAGGTTCAGCTGACGAGCGGCCGCGCTCAAGCTCCCCGTCTCAGCCACCGCGAGGAACAGCTTCGCGTCGTCCCACGAGATATCCATGAATGGATGATGTCATGCCATCTTCGTCACTTTCCATCCAAATTCGAATCGATACCTTTGGCGCACCTCGAACAAGGAGCTGCACATGAAAGAGATGCTCATCGCGTTGTTCCTCCTCACTGGCTGCGCCGCGACCTCGCACGGCACCCAGGTCGCCACCCTCGGCACCCCGAAGTCGACCGAAGACCTCGCCGCGCTGCTCGCTCAGCCCGGTCCCATCGAGCTCGAGTCGATCGCCTCCGCCGACTGGGCGGTCGAGCGCAGCGGCCTCGTCAATCTGAAGAACGACGCCGCCAGGTCACTGCAGGACGGCGACGAGCCCATCCAGGTCTTCTTCCACGTCATCCGCCACCCGACGAAGGGCACCTTCATCGTCGACACCGGAGTGGAGACCGCGCTGCGCGACGCTCCCGAGAAGTCGGCGCTCAGCGGCATGGTCCGCAGCGCGATGCACATGGAGAAGCTGAAGGTGCTGCAGCCGCTCGGCGAGTGGGTGGCGAAGGAGAAGCTCAACGGCGTCTTCCTCACGCACCTCCACCTCGATCACGTCACCGGCATGGCCGACGTGCCGAACGACACGCCGATCTTCACGGGCCCGGGCGAAGCGAAGGCGAGCAAGTTCCTCAACGTCTTCACCGTCGGCTCCACCAACAAGGCGCTCGAAGGGAAGGGCGCGCTCAACGAGTGGCAGTTCAAGGCCGACGCGTCGGGCACCTTCGACGGCGTGCTCGACATCTTCGGCGACGGCTCGGTCTGGGCGCTCTGGGTCCCGGGTCACACGCCCGGCAGCACCGCGTATCTGGTGCGCACCACGAAGGGCCCCGTTCTGCTGACAGGTGACGCCAGCCACACGCGTTGGGGCTGGGACAATCACGTCGAGCCGGGCTCTTTCACGGAGGACGCTGCGACTGGAACCGAGAGCTTCAAGAAGCTGCAGGCGTTCGCCGCTGCTCATCCCGAGATCGAGGTCCGTGTGGGTCACCAGCACTGACCTGAAGTAGCTTGTGCCCTCGATGTTCGGCACTCGAAGGTTCCCCAGGTACCCCGTCAATCTGCGCCTGCGGCTCCAGTTCGCCAAGGGAGAGATCGAGACCACGACCGACGAGATCTCGCTCGCAGGTTTCAGCGCACCGTGCCCGGATTTGCCCGAGGTCGGAGAGCGCTTCGGCTTCGTGGTGCACCTGCCCGACGGCAACCTGGTGACGGGCACGGCGTGCGCGATGCGCCTCGGAGGTGCCGGGTTGTCCGCGGGTTTCTCCTGCGAGTTCACTCCGGCGCAGCAGCCCATCTGGGAAAAGTTCGTCGACCAGGAGAAGGGCAGCGGCGGGGTGTGGCGGATGATCGGCCGCTACGCCACCACCAGCGGCGAAGATGCGGAGGCCGCTCGCTCCGTTCTCGAGAAGGGCCCGCTGGGGATCCTCTTCAAGAAGATTGGCGGCGGCGAGAAGCCCACTCAAGAAGGCGCCGGAGTGATGCGCCTCCACATGGTGGGCGAGAACGGCGAGGCCTATCGCATCGCCTTCGAGAAGCACCCCAGTGAGTCGCCCGAGGCCTCGGCCTTCGCCAACGCTCCGCCGAAGGTGCTCGAGTTCGCGAAGAAGGCCGTGACCCGCGTGCTCTCGCAGGAAGTGGTGCTCAAGCGCTCACCTCACGCGCAGGCCGAGTCGCTCCGCCTGGTGGAGATGGCGAAGGGCGGCTACGGGTACGTCTCGCAGCAGGTCGCCGGGAAGTTCGGCTTGATGGGCCTGCACGGCAGCGAGCTCATCGCCATCGAGGTGGATGGGAAATCGGTGTTCCCGTTCTTCACGCCCGACGAGCTCGATCGCATCGCGAACGACACCTTCCGCGTCTCGGAGGGACCCGTGCAGCAGGCACCTGCCGCTGCTCCTCCTCCCGCGTTGCTCGGCGAAGAGCGGTTCTCCGAGAAGTACGAGCACAAGAAGCTCGACAGCACGAGCCGCGCAGGTTGCACGCCGAAACAGCTCAGTGAGGCGATGGATGCCAGCCAACGCGTGCAGACGCGCAAGTACGGCACTCGCACGCTCAGGCTCTTTCCGGATCTCTGGCTCGAGGTGCACCGCCCTTCCTGGTCGACGCCCGCGCGTGGCTTCGCGATGGAAGACGGCAAGGCGTTGTGCATCTTCGTGCTGGTCGGCGCCGACGCTCCGCGCGTGGTGCGTCTCGAGAGCGGCGACAACGTCTTCATCATTCGCGAGCGCTGATCATCGGGCGTGGTAGGTCGCGCGCATGCGAATCGCTCTCATCGTCACCGCTCTCTTCGCGCTCGCGTGCGGCTCCACCGAAGGTTCACCGTGCTCGACCGCGAACGCGCAGGAATGCTCGGGCGGCAAGACGCTGCTCGTCTGCGAAGGCGGTAAGTGGGCGTCGTATCCGTGCCCGAGCTGCGCGGGGAACAAGTGCGATTGGAAGGGCGCGATGAGCGGCGACGCGTGCCCGAAGGTCGCGGAGACCTACGGCACCTGCAATCTCGACGGCCGCATCATCGGCTGTTTCTTCTCCACCGCCGCCGACGCTGGAGTGTTCGTCGAGTCGGCGTGTTCCGCGTGCGTGGCGGGCAAGTCGATCGAAGAGCTCGGCAAGTGCAGCTCGGGCCGCTGCTCGTGTCAGTGATTGTCGGCGCGAGCCGTCTCGCGGTGCCGCGAAGCGGTACCGAGGCGCAGCGTCCCCAGGAAAGACAGCCGCTGGGGCATCTTGCTCCGACTGATCAGGATCAACGCGGCTAGGGTCTCGGCACCATGAACCGACCCGCCTTGCTCGCCGCTGTGTCTTGCATCGCGCTGTTCTCTTGTGACGAAAAAAAGGGGGACGCGAAGGCTCCGGAAAAGCCCAGCGCTCCTGTGGTGAAGGGATCTCCCGACAAGGCCGCCGAGGCCGCTCCGGAGAAGGGCGCTCCTGCTCCCACGGCTGGCAAAGCGGGGAAGGGCATCGATGCGCCTGGCAACGATCCCAAGGTCGTCGAGGCGGCGAAGAAGGTACTCGCCTGCAAGTGGACCGACGGCGCGTTCGACTACGAGTGCGCGGACTACAAGGCGTTCACGCAGGACTACGACACCTTCCGCGACAACAAGCAGGACGCCACGCTGGTCAACTTCCTCGAGGACGGTGACATCAAGGTTCGTCAGCTCGCGTACAACCGCATGACCGGCTGGAACGGCGGTGCGTTCGCCGACAAGGCGATGGCGGAGCGCATGCTCGTGGTCGCTGAGACGACCAAGGAGCCGCTCGACATGTATTACATCGGCTACCTCGTCGGTCACATCAAGGTGAAGGAGACCGGCCTGCTCGAGCGGATCAAGGCGCTCGTCACCAGCACCGAGAAGGACAGTTCGCTGCGCGGTGCGATCATCAGCAACTTCCTGCCGTCGAATCAGGACAGCGACGAGGTGTTCGCGCTCACCAAGGAGATCACCAAGGAGAAGGACGTGGTGTTCGCGCGCTCGGCGCTGAACTCGTTCACCTTCGCGGGTGACTCGAAGAAGGATCAGATCTGCGACCTCTACGTCGACATCCTCGGTGGCACCGATGAAGACCTCGCGGCGTCAGCGGCCGAGAAGATCTCGTACAACCACTGCACCGCGAAGTTCGACACGCTCCTCAAGGCGGTCGAGGGTCGCGTGAAGACCAAGAAGATCACCGTGCCGAGCTACGCCGAGACGCTCCGCGCGATGTGCACCGACAAGGAAGTGAAGCCCGCGCAGACCAAGCAGGCCATCGCGCTCGCCCACAAGATCCTCGAGGACGTGAAGAACCCGTCTGAATACACGCCGTACACTCGCGCGGCGGCGGCCGAGGCCTCGGTGGTGTGCGACCCGAAGGGCGGCAAGAAGTACATCGCGAAGTTCAAGGCCGACAAGCAGAAGAGCGTCTCGGACAAGGTCACCAAGCTCCTCGCGGAGAAGTGACCACGGCTTGCCGCGAACTCGGGAGCGCGTCACTGTCTCATCGTGACCGCGGCGCTCCTGGCGATGGTGATTGCACAAAGCGCGTGCACGAGCCGTGACACGCGCTGGGCTCCGCTCGAGGCAGTCGTGTTGCGACTGCCTGATGGCGCTGCCTGGGGATACGTGCGCGGGAGCTCGTGCGTCGGGGCTCCGACGGTCGTCGCCCAGGGCACGTTCCACCCTGATGGTGGCACCACCATCGAGGCGCGGCAGGGTGGGATTCGTATTGAAGCCAGCGTTGGTGACCTGCAGGTCTTCCTCCGAGCCCCCAGAATTTCGGCAACGGCTTTACCTCCGCACCCGCGACGCCGCTCCGGGTGACGCGTGTGTTCGGCGACGGAGGCGTCGAGCTCGTGCCGGTCACGAGGACTGACGTTCAAGCGCTTTCAGAGTGGCAGCCCCTCGTGGGCGAGTGCGCCGGCCTTCGGCTCAGCGGCGGAGAGCCCAGTCATCAGCTCGCCGACGTGACGTTGCAGCACGAGGCCCGCTTGGTGGAACGGATCGGAGGAAGGGAAACGTTCGCGCTCCCCAAAGGAACGCAGTTGCACGTCGTGCAGACCGCAAAGCGCGCGACGAAGGTCGAAGTGTTTCTGAGCGATGGCTCGAAGATCGCGGGTTGGTTGAACGAGCGACTTGCCCCTCCCAGTGGGTGACCGGCGGGGTCGTCGGTAGTGCGATTTGTTGTGGCATTGCGCGGCCGCCGCCGCGCGATTGCGCGAACGACCTGCACCTCTTTGCCACCGATGGCCCACATCGCGGCGAGGTCGGTGTGATGGATGCGGCGACGTTCTTCGATGTGGTCTCGAGCGACGGAGACTGGGTCACCATCGCTCCGCGCGAGCAGTTCTTCGGCCTGATGAAGGGCTGGCGCCTGGTCGTGCGAAGCGAAGAGCTCGAGAAGTGCAGCGCACTCCCGTGGCCCGTCGGTGCTCGCCTGTTGGGTGCCGGAGAGACGCTCCGAGTCGAACCACGCGGCGAGTAACGAACTCACCGGGTTCTGCGAGTGCCCAAGGCCGGAATCGAACCAGCGACACGGGGATTTTCAATCCCCTGCTCTACCAACTGAGCTACTTGGGCGGACCTGCGTGAGGCGGCGGTGCTTGTGCCCCACGCCTTCCAAGTCGTCAAGAATGATCGAGACCTGACACCGCGCTCACTTCGGCGTTGGCGGCCTTGGTGCCGTCCACCAGCTTGCCGTCGGCCATCAGCACCACCCGCTTCGCCCGCTTCATGATCCGTGGATCATGCGTGGAGAAGAGGAAGGTCACCCCGCGGGAGGCGTTCAGGCGCTCCATCAGCTGGAGGATCTGCTCGCTGGTGCCGGAGTCCAGGTTGGCCGTGGGCTCGTCGGCCAGCACGATCTCGGGCTGGGTCACCAGGGCCCGAGCGATGGCCACACGCTGCCGCTGACCTCCCGACAACTCGTCAGGCCGGTGCTTGAGCACGGACGTCAGGCCCACTTCTTCGGCAAGCAGCTCCACCCGCTTCCGGAGGGCACCCCGGTCCTCCTTCCGCAGCAGGCAGGGGAACTCGATGTTCTCGCTCACGTCGAGCACGGGGATCAGGTTGAAGCTCTGGAAGATGAACCCGATCTTCCGGTTTCGCAGCGCGGCCATGTCGTTGAAGTCGCGCCCCGCGAGCTCCTCACCGTCGAGCTTGTAGGAGCCCGCGTCCGAGCGATCGAGCAAGCCGATGATGTTGAGCAGCGTGGTCTTGCCGCTGCCCGACGGACCCATCACCACCGTGAACTCGCCGGCCTCCACGTCGAGATCGACTCCGCGAAGCGCGGGCACCGAGGTCTGGCCCAGCTGGTACGCCTTCGTGATGCCCTTCAAGCTGATCAGCGCCATGAGTTGCTCCTCCTAGAAAAACGCACGCGCCTCGAACATCACGCGCGTGAGAAAAGGTGAAAGGGTGAACTGGCCGTAGTCCTTGCCGTTGAACTGCACGCCCAACGACGGGACTCCCGCGATCGGGATGTACGCGATGGCCGTGAGCTGCAACCACTCCTTGGGCATCCACTGGATCTGCGGCACCAGCTGCGTCGAGAGATCTTCGAGGCCGATCAGCGCCGTCGCGGAGATCGTCCAGTCGTCCCACAGCTGCGGCTTCTGGAACTGCAGCACGAGGTAGTGCTTCCGGAACGGCTCGAAGCTGAACTTCTGCGGAGTGCCGGGATCCGTCGCGTTGCCCAGGATCGCCGCCTGCGCGAGCGCGGGATTCCGCAGCGCCAACGTCGCCAGCCGCTTGTACCCATCGGCGTCCTGGCCTTCGCCGTTGAAGTAGTACTCCGCCGCGAGAAGGCCGCCGCTCTCGAATTGGTAGCGAGCCCCCACGAGCGCACGCGCGTTGATGAAGTTGTCGTTCAAGTACGGGCGAGTGAGCAGCGGCACTCCGCGGAAGACGCACACCTCGGGAGCGTCCACGCACTCCGGCGTCGCGTTCACCCTGGAAGAGCCCGTGTAGAGCAGTCCTTCTGCGTGCAGCTCGAGCCCGCCGAACACGCGCGAGAGCGAGAGCCCCGCGCGCGACTTGTTGGTGAACGCGTCGTTGTAGAGGTTGGAGAACCCGTAGATGACGTTGATGTCGATGTCCTTGATCAGCAGGTAGAGCCGCGCGGTGAAGACGTAGTGCGCGTCCTTGTCGCGATCGTCCTGCGCGATGCCTCGCACCACCTCCGCGCTCGGCTGGTCTGGGTAGAACACCAACGCAGTGGGAAGCCCGGCGAACTGCCGAGTGGTCTTCGCGCCGAACACCGCCGAGAGCGCCACCTTCTCGAAGCCCCACTCAGCCTGCGCGAGCCACGCACCTGCACGCTGGAACGTCGGGTCCGTCGGATCCTTCGCGGGGTTCAAGAGGTCCGTCGGGTTGAACGACATGCCCGCGCCCCAGACGATGCGCTTCTTCCCGATGAGAAAACGGAAGTGCTCCTGCGGAACGAGGTCGGCGTACATCTCCGAGATGACGACGGAGGGGCGGTACTGCGGCAGATCGCGATCTCCTCCCTCGATGAAGAACGCGCCCTGCCAGAAGAGCGACGTGTCTGTGTAGAACGTGACCTTCTCGTGCGGCGTGAGCTTGATCTGCGCGTTCGCTTCGATCAGCTCCGTGAGGTGCGGCGCTCCGTCGAACTGCGTCCAGGCGCCCGTGGTGCGGGAGTCGACGTAGCCGGTCGTCGTCACCAACGGGTTCTGGGACAGCAGCAACAACAGGAGCGCGGAAGTCATTTAGTGCCCCAGGTCGTTGAGACCGAACTTGCCGTCGCTCACCGGAGCCGTGATGTCGACCGACTCCCAGACCATCTCGCTGAAGCGCTGGGTGGCGATCTCGTTGCGCATCGTCACCTTCGACGGACGCGTGAGGCCGTTTCCGAAATCCTTGATGTCGCTGAAGTCCGCCGAGCGGAGCATCTTGCCGCTCGAGGTGTAGTACTCGCCGCGCACCGGAATCCCGAGCGGCTCTTTCTTCACCCAGAGCTTCACCGAGTCGTACGCGCTCTCGGTGGTCTTCGCCTTGAGCTCCACCATCCACACGTCGGCTGACTTCGGGTCTTCCTTCACCGTGCCGTCGTAGTCGCGCGAATAGTTCGCCCGCAGCACGTCGGCGTTGTTGAAGTCACCGCCCTGGAAGTTGTCGCGCGAGGCGAGGCGCAGCGCGCGCTTCAGGTTCGGCATGTAGACCCAGAAGTTCTCTCCGTTGCGGAGCATCTCCTGGCCACGCACCGCCGCGGGCTCGTGGAACCACACGCGCGACTTGTCATCGGAGCCCTTCAAGAAGGTCATCTTGTACGTGCGCGTCGAGCCGTCATCGCGGTGCGCGGTCATCGACGCCACGCCCTTGAAGGTCGCGGGCGCCATCGCGGCGTCGTACTTCGCGAGCACGTCCTTGGTGCTCGGTGGATCTGCGGTCAGCAACAACGCAATCAGCAGGGAGGTCGTCATGGCCATTTCCTTTCAGGGAGAAGAGAGCGCTTCGACGGGCCGCATGCGACCCGCGCGCAGGGCCGGAGAGAGCGCCGCCAACATGCTGCCGATGCACGCCGCGCCGACCGCGATGAAGGGCACCGCGGGGAGCAGCGTGGGCATCATGCGGAAGTAGCCCTGGCCCTCGCCCATTGACACGGCGACGCCGCCAGCGTTGCGCGCGAGTGTGATCAGGACCAGCGCCACGCACAGCCCGGAGACGGCGCCGATCACCGCCTGGAGGAGCGCCTCGAGCACGAAGAGCCGCGCCACCATGGCACGCGTCATGCCCACCGCGAGGAGGGTACCGATCTCCCGCGTACGCTCCAGCACCGTCATCAGCAGCGTGTTGGCCACGCCGAAGAGCGCGATGATCAAGAAGATGAACGACATCGCCCCGAGGATCGCGCGCTGCACCAGTCGCAGGTCGCGCAGGCCCGGTCGCAGCTGTTCCCAGGTGAGCACCTCGTAGTCCTTGCCGAGCGCCGCCTGGATCGCGGCCGCGGTCTGGTCGAGCTTGCCGAGGTCGTGCAGCGCGACCACGTACTCGGTCACCTTGCCGTCCATGCCGAGGAGCGACTGTGCGAAGGCCAGGGTCACCGTCGCCGCTCGTTTGCCTTCGAGCGGGTTCTGACCCGCGAGCACCCCGCGTGGTTCGAGGTCGAGCGCGTTGTCTCGGCCGCCCAGGCCTTGCGCCTGCACCATCAAGGGCACCCCCGGCTTCAGGTCGAGGGCGCGGTTGAGCGCGAGCCCGATCTGCGCCCCATTCCGGTCATCCGGGGAGAGCGGAGTGCCCTCGAGGTAGAGATCGAGCTTCGGCAGCGCCGAGTGCGCCGTGGCGGGATCGATGGCCGTCATCACCGCGATCGCGCCGCGGCTGCCGTTGGTGAGGAGTCCGTTGAACGAGATGCGCGGGGTGATCGACTTCACGTTCGGCACTGCCCTGAGCGTCGCCTCGAGCTCGGCGCTCTGGTCCACGTAGAAGGCGAGCGGCTGCCGGTCGCGCTTCTCGAAGTAACCCAGCTTGTGCACCTGGATCGCGCCCACGCGCGACTCGATGGCTTCGGCCACCAGCGACTCTCCCGCGCCCATCACGAACGCGGAGAGCAGGAGCGTCATCATCACCCCGAAGAACAGGGCGCCGATGGTGATCGCCGAGCGGGCCTTCGCTCGGAACACGTTTCTCGCGGCGAGTCGGAGCAGCATGGGGTCCTTTCAGCGGCCGGCGAGGGCCTGCACGGGGCGCAGGCGGCTCGCGCGCAGGGCGGGGTAGAGGGCGAAGAGCACGGCGCCAGCCATCGCGACGAACATGATCGCCAGCGTGAAGCGCACCGTGAGGAAGGGGATGATCTCGATCTCCATGGTCGCGCTGGGCGGCGTGATGTGGAGACCCTTCTTGGCGAGCGCAGCGGTGATCAGGTTCATCACGATGAAGCCGCCGCCGGCGCCCATCATGCCGAGCACCAGGGCCTCGAGCAGGAAGAGCGTCAGCACGCTGGCTCGCGTGAGGCCCACCGCCATCATGGTGCCCACCTCGCGGGTACGCTCGAGCACGCTCATGAGCATGGTGTTCGCGACGCCCAGCAGCATGAGCATCACGAACACCACCGAGATCACCCCCGAGACGGCGTTCTGAATGTTCATGATGGTCTTCCGCTCGGGAGCGAGCGCGTCCCACGTGTGCACCTCGTATTGCGGGCCGAGCACGTCTCGGAGCTGCGCGGCGATCTCCGGCGCCTTGTCGACGTCGTCCACAGAGATGGCGAGCTCGGTGACCTTGTCGTCCATTCGGAGCAGCCGCTGCGCCAGGGAGAGCGGCACCACCGCGATCTTCATCTCCCCGGGCATGATCGCGCGCATCGCGCCGCCCACGGTGGCGAGCTCTCCGTTGAGGGAGCCATCGCGGTCGGGCGCGAGGAGGATCGCCTCAGCGCCGTTCTTCGCGCCGAACGCCGCTGCCAGCGCATCGCCCAGCACCACGTGCGTGTCGTCGAAGACCGTCCCGTCGGTGAAGAGCTTGCTGCGCTGCGGGCAGACCTTCGGCTCGAGCAGCGGGTCGATCGCCTGCGCTCCAAAGAAGAGCGCCTCGGGCGTCTCGTTCTCGTTGGTGGCCGAGAGGGTGAGCGTGCCCGCGAACTGGATCCGCGGCGCGATGTCTCTCACGCCCTTCACGCTGCGGATCTTCGAGAGCATCGCCTCGTCGGCGGTGAAGTCGAGGGAGAGCGGCGTGGAGAGCACGTTGGCGAGGTAGCCGGTCCGATGCACCTGGATCGCCCCGAGCGTGCCCTCCACCGAGCCCATCACGATGCTGTGCTGCAGCCCGTTCAGCACTCCGCGAATGGTGCCCACGGCTGTGGTACCGATCACCACGGCGGCGAGCGTGATCATCGTGCGCCGGCGATTTCGGGTGACGTTGCGAAACGCCATCGAGAAGAGGGGGTTCATGACGGGGCCCCCAAAAGCACGGACGGTGCCAACCCGTCTTCCCTCGGAGAGGGGACTCGAACCGTCGGAGGTCCGACGACTGCCTGTCGGCTTTCCGACAGGTGACGTCCCTCGAAGAGGAGTGCACTCTTCCTCCGTGAGCACCGAACGACTGAGCGCCGAGGAGGTCGAAGACGCCGCGCTCGATGCCTTGTTTCAACGCGGCCTGCAGTTGCGGCTCTACCTCGCGCCCTTCATCTTCCTCTCGATCATGTTGTTGCTCGCCTGGGACGCCACGCCCTGGCGCTTCTGGTTGATCGGGAGCGCAGTGCTGGTCGCGGTCTCCCGGTTGATCTTCGAGATCAACCGAATGCGGAAGGAGGGCATCCATCGCACGCGCCTCTCCTCGTTACTCCCGGTGCCCGCGACGATGTTGCTGATCGTCGTGATCGCATCTGGCGGCGTCGACAGCCCGATCTTCGTGATGCTGCCGATGGTCACAGTGTTCCTCTGTCTCTTTCTCCGTCCCCGCTACGGCTTCATCTTCGGCGGCATCGCGACGGTGGCGGTCTGGGTGCTCGCGGTCGTCGCGTGGAAGGAGTGGGTGCCCACGTTCGTCCCCGAGTTCTTCGGCGGCGGCTCGCGCCTCTCGGGAGGGAATGCGCTGCTCTTCACGCGCGCCACGTTCCTGACGATCGCGCTCGGCTGGGGATCGATCCTCGGCTCGGTGATGCGCGGCGCATTTCAGGGGGCGATCCAGCGCGCGCTCAACGCACGCGACGAAGTGCTCGCCACCCGCGACGAGTCGACGAAGAACCTCACCACGCTCGTCGCGGAGATCGCCCACGAGCTGAAGAATCCGCTCGCCTCGGTGAAGGGCCTCGCCGCGCTGGTGGATCGCGAAGCGCAGGGCAAAGAGAAGGAGCGCCTCACGGTGCTCCGCCGCGAAGTGGATCGCATGCAGGAGATCCTCGAGTCCTTCCTGAACTTCAGCCGGCCACTCGTGCCGCTCGACGTCGGACCCGTGCGTCTGGCTGAAGTCGCGGAGCAAGTGACCGCGCTCTACGAGGGCGTCACCCGTGAACGCGGCATCGCGGTGCGGCTCGACGCGAAGCCCGAGCTCTCGGTGAAGGCTGATGCGAGAAAGCTGAAGCAGGTGCTGATCAACCTGGTGCAGAACGCGATCGACGTGACTGGGCAGGGCGGGGCGGTCGATCTGGTGGTCGCTCCACGCGCGGGTGGTGCGATGGTTTCGGTGATGGATCGTGGACCCGGCGTGAAGGATCCCGAGCGCGTCTTCGAGCCTGGAGTGACCACGAAAGACCAGGGCAACGGACTCGGTCTTACGATCGCTCGGTTGCTCGCGAGGCAACACGGCGGCGACGTGCGCCTCACGATGCGCGACGGCGGCGGAACGGTGGCTGAACTCAGTCTGCCTGGTGAGCCAGGTGCCCCCCCCAACCCCCCCCGGGGCACCCCGAGCCCCGCCGCGGGGG
>CBIHPJ010000021.1:0-25467 GCA_966211295.1 uncultured Myxococcales bacterium
GGGCGGGAAGGTGTTCCTCGCGTCGCGCCCTGAGCTTGCGTTGCCGTTCTCGAAGGTGAGTGGCGAGGCGTATCTCTCGCAGGTGTCGATGTCGGCGACGGGCTACTACCGCACGCCCGACATCACGTTCGATCGCGCTACGGGGAAGGGGAAGCCGTTCCACTACTACGCGTACGGAGCGGCGGTGTGCGAGGTCGAGCTCTCAGGACTGACCGGCGAGCACCGGCTGCAGCGCGTGGACATTCTTCACGACGTGGGCAGCTCGCTGGTGCCGACGATCGATCGCGGTCAGATCGAGGGCGGGTTCATTCAGGGCGTGGGCTGGCTCACGTGCGAAGAGATGCGCTTCGACGAGAAGGGCTACCTGCGCACGCACAGCCCTGACACGTACAAGATCCCCGCGTTCGGCGACGCGCCGCTCGAGTTCAACGTGGCGCTGCTGCAGAACGCTCCGCAGCCCGACGTGATCCACGGGAGCAAGGCGGTCGGTGAGCCGCCGCTCATGCTCGCGCTCGCGGTGGTGGGGGCGCTGCGCGATGCGGTGACGGCGTTCGGTCCCGCGGGGCGCGAGGTGCAGCTGCCGAGGCCCTGCACCCCCGAGGCGCTGCTGTTCGCGGTCGAGAAGCAGAAGGCGTGAAGCGCGCCCTCATACGCTCTCGAGAATTTCGTCGGGGCCGAGTGAACCAACGATGCCGGTTACTCAACTACACATGAGTAATCTGTACTTGAGCAACGTCACAGCTCGTACAGATCGGCCAGCGTATGCGCGAGCACGCCCGGAGGAAGCCGCTTCGACCACGTGCGCCGGGTGAAGGCCCTCAAGCGCACCGTCGACCCGCCTGCCGGGTAATGCGCGCTGCGGGCCCGCAACTCCTCGACCGCCCCGGGGAGCGAACCAGCCTCGCTCCACTTGCACTCTCCCAGCTCGATCCAACGGTCGGCCCTCAGCCCCACCACGTCGATCTGCGCGTCGGTGTTCCAGAACTCGCCGACCTTCACTGAGGCATCGACCCCTTCGCTGGCCAGCAACTGAGGGAGCGCCTCCCGGCACAGCGCTTCGAATCCGCTTCCGTAGAAGCTCTCGAGCATGGGTTTGACGTGGTTGACGAAGGCGCGACCCGGTGCACGTCGAATCGAGCTGAAGTGCGGAGCGACGAAGCGATACCAGAAGCGGAGCAGCGGGTCGCCGATCGCATACCGGGTGGCTTTTCGCGATGGGCGGCCGGGGACGAGCGGGAGTTGCTTCTCGACGTAGCCGAGGTTCATCAGGCTCTTCAGGAAGTACATCAGCTGAGAGGTCGGCAGTTCGGCCCACGCCCCCAT
Organism: uncultured Myxococcales bacterium; assembly: GCA_966211295.1. Classification (GTDB taxonomy): domain Bacteria; phylum Myxococcota; class Myxococcia; order Myxococcales; family Myxococcaceae; genus Archangium_A. The sequence continues at coordinate 1,324 of CBIHPJ010000021.1, forward strand.
GGTCGTCGGTGTCTGCCGTCCTAGCGCCATCGCCTCGATCAAAGAGGCGTACGAGCCCACATCTCGAAGCTCTTCGCGCAGGAGGAACTCGGCTTCGCGGAAGAGAGGGGCCTCGATGTCGAGGAACGCCGCAGTGATGTTCTGCTCAATCGAGCGATTGGCGTCGAACACCTTCAGGTAGGCGGGGACACCGCCGCAGATGAAGTAGGCCCGGGCCTGTTCCTCGATCGACCAGTGCGGATGAAAGAGGGCCGCCTCGCGGTAACCGAATGGTTCGAGGAGGAGTTGGCCCGTGCGCCGGCCAAACAGGGGTGACTTGTGCCCAAGTACTTCCCGCTCCATGAACCCGATGTACGAGCCACACAAGACGATGAAGGGCGTCTTCTGATGCTGCCAGTCGTGATCCCAAAGCTTCTGGATCACCGAGGGCAGCTCAGGGCTTCGTTCGCACAGCCACTGGAACTCGTCGAGTACGAGCACGAGCCTTCCACGGTGAGGTCGGTCCATCACCAGGGTGAGCGCTCGCTCCCAGTCGCTGACCCTCGCCTCGGCCAACAGGGGCTCGCCCAGCGCTTCCGCGGCGCACTGCATGAACGCGCGGAGTTGGTGCGCTGCAGTTCCCTGGGTCGCCGCGAAGTAGATGGCGCGCTTTCCCTCGCAGAAATGCACGAGGAGTTCGCTCTTGCCGATGCGTCGCCTCCCGTACACGGGCAGGAGTACCGGGCCAGCGCGGCGGTATTGCCGCTCGAGGGCGGCGAGTTCAGCGGCGCGGCCCACGAAGGGGCCCCTCTGTACGCGGGACGACATCGCTCAACTATACATTACTCATCTATGGTTGAGTAATGTGAGCCAGAGCGAAATCTCGATGGGCGCCGTGCGGCGCTGAGCGATTCAGGCGCCGAAGAAGGTGAGGACCTTCATCGCCGCCCACGCGAGGCCCGCGGAGAAGGGCAGGGTGACCACCCACGCGATCAGAATGTTGCCCGCGACGCCCCAGCGCACCGCCGACACGCGCCGCGAAGCGCCCACGCCCATGATCGCCGCGTTGATCACGTGCGTGGTGGACACCGGAATGCCGAGGTGGCTCGCGCCCAGAATCGTGAGCGCTCCCGCGGTCTCAGCCGCGAAGCCCTGAATCGGCGTGATGCGGATGATCTTCGTGCCCATCGTCTTGATGATGCGCGTCCCGCCCGCCGCCGTGCCGAGCGCGATCGCCAGCGCGCACGACATGATCACCCACGTGGGCACGTGGTCCGCGTCCTTCGGCATCACCCAGTGCGGCATCCACTCGGGAGTCGCGTGACCCGTGCTGATGAACGCGAGCAGCGCCAGCGTGATGATGCCCATCGACTTCTGCGCGTCGTTGCTGCCGTGCCCGAAGGCCATCATTCCCGCCGAGAGCAGCTGCAGCCGTCGCGAGTGCGACTGCACCAGGCTCGGGCGCGCCCCGTAGAGCACCGGCACCGCGATCAAGAACGCCACTCCGAGGCCGAGCACCACGCGCGTCTCCAGCGTGCTCGCCGCCAGCGCGTGACCGATCGCATCGCCGTTCCACACCGCCCAGCCGATCGCCAGGAGCACGAAGCCGAAGAGCGTCATCAACACCGGTTGCTTCCAGTGCCCGCGCGCGATCCACACCAGCGCGACCATCACGAAGAACGCCACCACGAAGCCGATGGTGGGCGAAGCGACCAGCGGCACGAGCACCTTCTGCACCAGCGCCGACCACTTGAACGCGTCGATCCCCGCGTGCGCGACGACCGCTCCTGCGAGCCCACCGACGAGCGCGTGCGAGCTGCTCGAAGGAATGCCGAACCACCAGGTGATGATGTTCCACGTCGAGGCGCCGATGAGCGCCGCGAGCACCACCGCCTGCGTCACGGTGCTTGGATCCGCGAAGCCCGACGCGATGGTCTTGGCCACCGCGGTGCCGGTGACCGCGCCGAGGAAGTTCAAGATGCCGGCGAGGAAGACCGCGGTGCGAATCGGCAGCACGCCGGTCGACACCACGGTCGCGATCGCGTTCGCCGCGTCGTGGAACCCGTTGATGTAGTCGAACACGATGGCCATCACGACCACCGCGATGAGAAGGCTCACCATCGCGTCACCCGTGCTTCACGGCCAGGTTGGCGAGCAGGTCGGCCACGTTGTCGCAGTAGTCGACGGCGGCCTCGAGATCGTCGAGCGCCTCCTTCTGCTTGAGCAGCTCGCGGAAGTCAGGGTTGGTGTCCGAGAACAGCGCCGAGATCGCCTGGCGGTAGATCGCGTCGGCGTCCTTCTCGAGGTTGCGCACCTTGCGGCCGCCCTCGAGGAGGTTGTGGTACTCGTGCGTGCGAAGCAGCGGCACGGTCTCCGCGATGATCGCGGTGCACGCCTCGAGCTTCTCCATCAGCTGCACCATCGCCTGCGTGGGCCGCTCGAGGTGGTACAGGTTGAAGCAGCGCGCCGAGAGGTTGCAGAAGTCGATGATGTCGTCGAGCTCGCTGGTGAGCTTGTGCAGGTCTTCGCGGTCGAGCGGGGTGACGAAGGTGCGGGCGAGCGCGTCCTCCATCTTCCTCACCACGTCGTCGGCCTTGTGCTCGATGGCTTGCACCGACTCGCGCACCTTGGAGGCGGGCTGATCCTTGAAGGTGTGGAGCGCCTTGCTGGCCTCGAGGCCGAGCCGGGCGAGCTCCTCGAGCATGTCGTACCAGTGCTGCTCGCGGGGGAGGAGGAAGCGGACGAGTCCTTGAAGTGAGGCCATGGGCCTCATTGAGCAAAACTCGTTAAGCCGCCCCGTTACATCTGTGTGACGCTTTTGTGACTGACTTTCTGGTCGCTCCGCCTCCGCGACCTTCGCTTTGCTCAGGCCGGTACTCCGGCTCCGCTCAGGCGCACAAAGCGAGTCACGTGCTGAGGAGATTGCCGCCGATGAGCGCCATGCCGCCGTCCACGGCGTGCACGCTGCCCGTGACGTACTTCGCGGCAGGCGAGGCGAGGAAGAGCGCGAGTTGCGCCACTTCGCTCTTCGTTCCAAAGCGGCGGAGCGGCAGGGCCTCTTCCACCTTCTTCTTCACCGCGGGATCTCCAGCGAGCCGCTCCATGCCCTCGGTCTCTTCGATGGGGCCGGGCCAGATCGAGCACACGCGAATGCCAGCGGGGCCCCACTCCATGGCGAGCGTCTTCACCAGCATGTCGACGCCGGCCTTCGCCGCGCAGACGTGCGCCTGCATGGGGTAGGCGACCTGCGCCTGCGGGGCGGAGATCGCGAGGATCACGCCGGGCTTGTTCATCTTCTCGAACGCAGAGCGGCACGCGTTGAAGGTGCCGAGCACGTCGATGTCCATCACCGCCTTGAAGCCGTTCGACGACATCATGGCGACCGGAGCGGGGAAGTTGCCGGCCGCGCCGCACACCAGCACGTCGATGGCACCGAGCTTCTGCGTCGCGCCCTCGAGCGCGGCGTCGACCGCCGCGTAGTCGCGCACGTCGGCGGCGAAGCCCTCGCAGGTGATGCCCTTGCTGCGGATCGAGGCCACCGCGGCGTCGAGCTTCTCGATCTTCCGCCCGTTGATCGCGACCTTCGCTCCCAGCTCACCGAACGCGGTGGCGATGGCGAGGTTGATGCCGCTCGAGCCTCCGGTGACGAACACCGTCTTGCCGGCGAACAAGCCGGGCGCGAACACCTGAGTCATGCGGGAGCTGCCTTTCGGTTGGAGTTACGCCGGAGGCTTAGCGCCGTTCATGAACAACAGGGTGACTCCGTTGAGCATGTCGGCGAGCGGCATGATCGGCTGCACGCTCCAGGAGGCCATCGCGGCGAAGATGTTCAGCAAGAAGAAGTCGGAGAGCACCTCGGGAGGCACCACGGGTGACAGCTCGTTGCGCTTGGCGGCCAGCTCGAAACGCTTGCCCACCGCGGCGCGGATCACCTCGGCCTCGCGATCGTTGAGGATCGTGGTGCGGCGCATGGAGACGCCGAACATCTCGACCAGCAGTCGGCTCCGACCCTCCACCGCCCAGAATCCCGCGGTGTGCTTGATCAGGGTGTCGAACACGGACTGCAACGGCGCATCGGCGGGGAGCGCGTTAATGGCGTCGAGGGTCGGCTGCTCGGCCTCACGAAGGAGCTCGAGCAACACGTCGTCCTTGGAAGGAAAGTGGAAATAGAAGGCAGCGCGGCTCACCTCAGCCTTGAGCGCAATGTCTTCGATGCGACAATTCGCAACGCCGTCCCGAATGAAGATCTCGACCGCCGCCTGGTACAGCTTCCGTCTCGTTTCTTCCCGCTGTTTGTCACGCACGACCCCATGTGTACCCTGATCGTAAGTTTCCAGCAGCATCCCTCTTCTCCCCTGATCGTCGCCGCCAACCGGGACGAGCTCCGCGGCCGCCCCGCAACTGCACCTCGCCGTTGGCAAGACGAGCGTTTTGTGGCTCCCCGAGACGAACAGGCGGGCGGTAGCTGGCTCGGTTTGAGTTCAACCGGGTTGTTCGTCGGGGTGACGAATCGGTTCCCTTCGGAGCGGTTCCTCGACCGTGAGTCGCGCGGCACTCTGGTGCTGGAGGCGCTTCGAGCTTCATCGGCGACCGAGCTTCACCACTCGCTGCAGGGCCTCACCGCGAAGCGCTTCAACACCTTTCACCTGCTCTACGCGGACGCGAAGGCGGCGTACGTGACGTGGAGCGATGGCGAGCGCATCCACCACGACGTGCTCCAACCCGGGCTGCACGTGGTGACGGAGCGGAGCCTGGGCGGCGACGACTTCGGCCGCTCGAAGTTGATCGTGAAGAAGTGGCCGGAGCTCGAGCGCGCGAACGGAGAGCCGACGCCTGAGGCGCTGCAGCAGCTGCTCGCTTCTCCGAATCCGGAGAACCCGGCGGGCGCGGTGTGCGTGGATCTTCCGGAGATGGACTACGGCACACGGAGCTCGCTGGTGCTCTACGTGCGTCCGAAGTTGTCTGAGTCGCGTTGGTTCTGGGCGGAGGGGAGACCGGATCGGGTGCCCTTCATCGAGCAGCCCGAGTTGATCGCGTCGCTGAAATAGCCCCTCTCCCCGCGTTCGCAGGGAGAGGGAGAACAGGTCAGCTCTTGGCGAGCTGGCGCAGCACGTACTGCAGGATGCCGCCGTGCCGGTAGTAGTCGAGCTCGTTCGGCGTATCGATGCGGCAGGTGACCTGGAAGGTCTTGGTCGCGCCGTCATCCGCCTTCGCGGTGACGGTGAGCTTCTTGCCCGGAGCCAGCCCCTCCGCGATGCCGGCGATGGAGAACGTCTCCTTGCCCGTGAGGTTGTGCGAGATCGCGTCCTCTCCCGCGAGGAACTGGAGCGGGATGACGCCCATGCCGATCAAGTTCGAGCGGTGAATGCGCTCGAAGCTCTTGGTGATCACCGCGCGCACGCCGAGGAGCATGGTGCCCTTCGCGGCCCAGTCACGTGAGCTGCCGGTGCCGTACTCCGCGCCAGCGAGGATCACGAGCGGCGTGCCCTCCTTCTGGTACTTCATCGACGCGTCGTAGATGAACATCTGCTCACCGGACGGCATGTGCTTGGTGACGCCGCCTTCCACGCCGGGAACCAGCAGGTTCTTGAGGCGAATGTTCGCGAACGTGCCGCGCATCATCACCTCGTGGTTGCCGCGGCGCGCGCCGAAGGAGTTGAACTCATTCGGCGGTACGCCCTGCTCACCGAGGTACTTCGCCGCGGGGCCCTTCTTGTCGATGTCGCCTGCGGGCGAGATGTGATCGGTGGTGATCGAGTCACCAAGCAGCGCGAGCACGCGCGCGCCGTTGATGTCTTTGATGGGCTGCGGCTCCTTCGGCAGGTTGTCGAAGAAGGGCGGCTTGCGCACGTAGGTGGACTTGGGATCCCACTGGAAGGTCGCGCCTTCCTTCACGTTGAGCGCCTGCCACTGCTTGTCGCCCTTGAGCACGTCGGCGTAGCGCTTCTTGAACTGATCCGACTTCACGTTCTTGAGCGCCTCGTTGAGCGCCTCGGTGGTGGGCCAGAGATCCTTGAGGAAGATCGCCTTGCCGTTCTTGTCGTGGCCGATGGGCTCGTTGTTCGGATCCCAGTTGGTGTGACCGGCGATCGCGTACGCCACCACCAGCGGAGGGCTGGCGAGGAAGTTCATGCGCACGTGCGGGTGCACGCGGCCTTCGAAGTTGCGGTTGCCGGAGATCACCGCGGCGGCCGCGAGGTGCGAGCTGGTGATCGCGTCCGTCACCGGCTGCGGCAGGGGACCCGAGTTGCCGATGCAGGTCGTGCAGCCGTAGCCCACCACGTGGAAGCCGAGTGCCTCGAGGTACGGCATCAGGCCGGCCTCGGTGAGGTAATCGGTGACCACCTGGCTGCCCGGAGCGAGCGAGGTCTTCACCCACGGCTTCACCGTGACACCGAGCTCCACCGCCTTCTTCGCGAGCAGGCCCGCGGCGAGCAGCACGGAGGGATTGCTGGTGTTGGTGCACGAGGTGATCGACGCGATCACCACGGCGCCGTTGGTGAGCTCGTAGCTCTGCGCTCCCTGGGTGACGACGGCCTTCGCGCTCAGCTTCGCGTCCCCTTCCTTCACCTTCAGGATGTCCATCACGTTCTTCGGGAAGGACGTCTTCATGTCCTTCAGGAGCACGCGATCCTGCGGGCGCGCGGGGCCGGCGAGGCACGGCTGCACGGTGCTGAGGTCGAGCTCGAGCGTGTCGCTGAAGATCGGGTCAGGGGTGCTCGCGGTGTGGAAGAGGCCCTGCTCCTTCGCGTACTGCTCGACGAGCGCGATGTTCTCGGGGGAGCGGCCGGTGAGGCGGAGGAAGTCGAGGGTGGCCTCGTCGATGGGGAAGAAGCCGATGGTCGCGCCGTACTCGGGCGCCATGTTCGCGACGGTCGCGCGATCGGTGAGCGGCAGCGAGCTGATGCCCGGGCCGAAGAACTCGACGAACTTTCCGACCACGCCCCTCTTGCGGAGCATCTGCGTGACGGTGAGCACGAGGTCCGTCGCGGTGGCGCCGGTCGCGAGCTTGCCGGTGAGCTTGAAGCCCACCACCTGCGGAATGAGCATGGTGATCGGCTGACCGAGCATCGCCGCCTCGGCCTCGATACCGCCCACGCCCCAGCCCACCACGCCCAGGCCGTTGATCATCGTGGTGTGCGAGTCGGTGCCCACCAGCGTGTCGGGGTACGCCGCGCCGTCGGCCGACTTGAAGATGCCCTGCGCCAAATACTCGAGGTTCACCTGGTGGCAGATGCCGGTGCCCGGCGGGACCGCGCGGAAGTTCTTCAGCGCCTTCTGGCCCCACTTGAGGAACGCGTAGCGCTCGGTGTTGCGCTCGAACTCGATGTCGACGTTCTCCTGGAACGCCGAGGTGCTGCCGAACTTGTCGATCATCACCGAGTGGTCGATCACGAGATCGAGCGGGCAGAGCGGGTTCACCTTCTGCGGGTTGCCGCCCATCGACGCGAGCGCCTCACGCATCACCGCGAGGTCGACCACCACGGGCACGCCGGTGAAGTCCTGCAGGAGCACGCGCGCAGGCGTGAAGGAGATCTCGGTCTCGGGCTCGGTCTTGGGGTTCCAGTTCACCAGCGCGTCGACGTGCTCCTTCTTCACGACGCGGCCGTCTTCGAAGCGGAGGAGGTTCTCGAGCAGCACCTTCAGCGAGAAGGGCAGCTTCGCGACCTGCGGAAACTGAGCCGCGAGGGTCTTGAGCGAGAAGATGTCGTAGGGGACTCCGCCGACGGGGAGCTTGGTGCGGGTCTTGAACGTGTCGATCTGGGCCATGCGGCGACTTATTCCGCCGTGGGCTCCCGCAATCAACACCTGACTTCAGACCTTCAGAGTTCCATCTCCTGCCACTCGAAGTCCGCCCGTCCCTGACAAGGATGAGCGCGGGTGGGGAAGAAGTCCTTCACGTGCGTGAGCTCGTAGCGCGCCTGATCGTACTTGCCGAACTGGAAGGCCGACTTGCTCTTGAGCAGCAGCTCGTTGCACTTCTCGTCGAGCGCGCGACGCGCCTCGTTCATCTTCTCGCGCGAGAGGCGGTACGTGTACGGGCGGCCCGCGGGCGGAATCGCCTCGAGCGTGAGCCACGCCTCCCGGAAGTTCTTGTACGCGTCCCACCGATTGCTGGCGCCGATGTCCCGCTGTTCCCACTTGAGCTGGCCGCGCTTGAACTTCTCTTCGGCGTCGGCGATCAGGCCCTGCTCGTCCTTCTCGGGGAGCACGGCGATCTCGATCCACGGGTTCCAGATTCGCCAGGTGTCTTCTTCTGGCGGGTTCTTCACGTTGTCGAAGGTGATCGTGTTGATCTCGTTGCGCTTGATCAGGTTCGCCGGCACCAGCGACTCGATCTGTCGCTCGTTGGCGTCCATGGTGTCAGGGGGCAGCCAGTCGAGCTCCACGCCGTTCACGGTGATCGACACCTCGTCCTTCGAGTTGATGTCGCGCGCCATGTAGTGAATGACGACCATCACCGACACGGGCGACTTCACCTCGAAGTCGAAGCTCTTCGAGTCGAGGCGCTCGTACATCACGCCATCGCCGTAGCCGAAGGAGGCCTCGAGCGGCTCGGTGCCCAGCACCTCGGGCTCTGGCGCGAGCGTCTTCGCCTTCTCGGGGAGCACGGCGGAGATCAGGCCACCGAGAATTCCCAAAACCACCACACCCGCGGCGGCCGAGGCCGCGATGCGTTGGCCCTTGGTGGCCTCGAGCCACCACAGCTTCGCCCTGCCGATGCCACCTTCGCGCTTGAAGCGCGCCTTGTCGGCGGCAGAGAGCGCAGGGCGTTCACCCGAGACGCGCGCGAGCTTGGGACGGCCACCGCCGGCGACTTCCACGCCTTCGGGAAGATCGTTGTCCTTGTTGGCGAGCTTGTTCTTGCCCGAGCCGATGCCCGGATTGCTCGGCTTCTTGAGTCCCGGAGCCGACGGACGCGGACCCTTCAGCGCCGCGATCATCTGCGTGCTGCGGCGCCCCATCTGCTCGACTTCTTCGCGGCTGGCGTCCTTCGGCATCATCGCCACCGCCTTGTTGCGCGACTTCTTCAGCTCGGAGAGCGACACCACGCGGGTGTGCGCGCCGCCTTCTTCACTGGGGCTCTCCTCGGTGTCTCCCGCGGGCGCGAGCTCGACGGGCTTGAACGCGAAGACCACCGGCCCCATCGAGATGGAGTCGCCGTCTTTCAGCAGCTGCTTCTTCGCGATGACTGCGCCGTTGACCTTGGTGCCGTTGGACGAGCCGAGGTCTTCGATGAAGATGCTCGGCCCCTCGAGGAGGATGCGCGCGTGCTTTCGCGACACACCGGCCTCGTAGAGGATGACGTCGCACTCAGCGGTGCGCCCAATGAGAACGGAGTCCTGGTCGAATTCGAACTCACGACCGGCCTCCTTCCCCTCGGAGATGACGAGCTGGAAACCCATTGAATCAGTCCGACCTTAGTGACGCGGAAGCGGCTTCGGCAACTGCGCGGATCGCCCAGTCAGGTTCGAGAACCGTTGCATTTCCACCAAATGACAACAGCCATCGAGTGAGCCAGCGCTCGGAGTCGCCGGGGACCGTGACGACCACGCAACCATCGCTCTCCAGCAAGGCCGCCTCGCCGAAGCGCTCCTGCTGATACGGCGCGAGCTCCTTGCTGAAGCGCACCTTCACCGGCTTCTCGATACCTCCCACTCCGGGGAGGGCGTGCGAGGGAGTCTGAGCCGGAGGATCGAAGCGCGCCTCGAGGATCTTCAGCGCGCCGATGCGATCGACGCGGAAGAGCCGCTCGCCCTGGCGGGTGAGACAGAAGGCCGAGAGGTACCACTGCCCGCGGTGGCTGAAGAGCTCGTACGGACGCACCTGGCGTTGCTCGCGCTCTCCACGCTCCACGCCGCTGTATTCGAAGGAGAGCTCTCGGTGCTCGGTGATGGACTGCGTGATCAACGAGAGGCTGTTCGGCGCATCGGTCGCCACGTCGAGCTGGCGGGACATCTCGCGGTAACGCTGCAGCGCCGCGGGCGGGAGGACCTTCTCCAGTCGCTTGAGCGCGGAGGCCAGCGTGCCACCATCCGCGGGCTTCAAGAGCGCAGCGGCAGCGGCGAGCGCCACTCCTTCGGACGCGGTGAGGCGCGGCGGCGCGGAGAGCTTCTGATCGAGATCGAGGTAGACGCGATCGTCTTCCACGTACACGTCGATGAAGTCGTCGGGCTGGAAGGGCGGGCGGCCCACGAGGGTGAGGAGATCGAGCTCCTCGAGCAGCTCGTCCTTCGTCACGCCCACGGCCTTCGCCACTTCGTCGACGGTCTGACCGGGATTCTTCGAAACGTACGGCACCAGGAAGAGCAGCTTGCGCAGCCGCTCGTAAGCCTGAGTCCGTCCACGTTCAGCGGGCGAGCTCATGCCGCACCTCCGTGCGCGCTGAGGACTTTCTGGGCGAGCTCCTTCGAGCGCGCGACGGCCTTCTCCGGAGCGGTGATGCGCGCATGCGAGCCCAGCGAGAGCACGTAGGTGACGAGGCCGTCGAGATCCGTGGCGCTCACGGTGAGCGTGGCGACTCCGTCTTGCCTGGCGGGCTTCACCGGGAAGAGCTGATCAGCGAGCGGCTCGAGCTCACCCTTGAGCGTCAACGTCACTTCGAGCGGCTCGTGGAAGTTGTGCTGCCACGGCCAGGTGGCGACGTACGCGTCGAGGCGGAAGTCCTTCGGCACCTCGAAGTCAGGCACCTTGGGCTTGCTGGCGTTCATGTCCGCCCGGCGAATGCGGTGCACGTGGAAGGTGCGGGCGGCTTTGCGCAGGTGGCAGTAGCCGACCAGGTTCCACACGCCACGGCGGAGTGCGAGGCCCCACGGATCGACTTTCCGCGTGGTGACTGAGCGGCTGTGGGGAGAGAAGTAGTCGAGCTCCACGGTCTTCTTCGAGTTGATGGCGGCCCAGAGCAGCTCGAGCCGCCCGGGGAGCTCGCGCGCATCCGCGACCGCACCCAGCTCGAGGCGAACGCGCGGAGCGGGCAGGGGACCATCAGCGAAGAAGCCGACCTTCCGCAGCGCGTGCGCGAGATCCTGGCGTCCGGGAAACGCGCCTGAAGCGAGCGCCGCGGAGCCAGCCGCGTAGAGCACCGCGAGCTCCTCGGGCGTGAGGCCGACTTCGGGCAAGTAGTACGCGTTGCGATCGATCACGTAGCCCGCGGGGCGCTCATCGGTCTCCGGAAGGTGAACGATCGGAATGCCGAGCTCGTGCAGCTCGGTCTTGTCGCGCTCGAACTTGCGCTGCGACGCCTCGAAGGATCCCGAGTATTCGTCGGGGAAGGCGTCCTTCACCTCGTCGAGCGTCACGGGGTGGGTCGCGTCGAGAAAGAGCGCGACCAGGTCCAGCAGTCTTTCGGTCTTTTCCATGGGGAAAGGTCAGAAGCGGTATTGGATTCCGAGCGAGAAGCCGAAGTTCACGCCGCCCGTGCGCAGCTCGGTGAGCTCGAAGGCCGCACCCAGCACGTCCACCGACGCCTCGGCGCTCAGCCCGAAGCGTTCCCAGAAGAAGTACTGCACCCCGCCGAGCAGCACCACCGCCGGGCGCACGCGGAAGCCCTGGAGGATGGCGCCGAAGAGACCGATGCCTCCGCCGAGGAACGGCTGGAACGAAGCGTCGGAGCGGAAGTTGTGCCGCACGCCGAGCAGTCCGGGCGTCACGGTGAAGTTGACGGTCTGGGCGATCTGAATGCCGGTGCTGATCTGCAGGAAGGCCGACCACGCGCGCGAGAAGCGCCAACCGAACTCGAGATCGATCTGAGGGGCGAGCGCCACCAGGCTGGTGAAGAACTGCGTGCCCAGCTTGAAGGACAGGTTGAAGCCGCTGTTGCCCATCACGTTCTTCGGTTGCTCCGGCTCGAGGGGAGCGCTCACACCCAATGACTTGAGCAGCTCGTCGGCGGCGGCCTTCGTGGCGACGGTCAGCTTCTCGGGCTCGTCGACCTCCTGCCGCGTGCGGCCGATGGCACGGCTGGTCTGCGAATCGAACATCGAGCTGGTGAGCACGAACTGATCGCCGAGTTTGTCGAGGCGGCCCGACACGATGTACCGGGCGCCCATCGCCTGGCCGAGCTCGAGCATGCAGCTGCCCTCGGTGCAGCCGAGCAGCTGGGCCTGCCGCTCTCGCCCCAACGCTGCCGCGATGTCGTTGGGCGTGAGCACGTTCACCTTCGCCGAGGACATTCGGTACGCGAGGGTCTGCAGCGTGGTCGGCGTGTACTGCGCGGCGCCCGGGTTCGACTCGAGCGCCATCACGAAGATCGCCAGATCCGTCGCTCCCTCTCCCTGCGCAGCGGGGAGAGGGTCGGGGTGAGGGGCGGCCACTCCAGCATCAACAAGATCAGCCCCCGCATCCTCTTGAGCGAGGACGGGAGCAGCGACGATGAGCGTGAGGAAGACGAGCCAGCGCAAGCGGCGCGTATCCTCTCAAACTTGAGACGATCGCGGGCCTGAAACTCACCCGGGTTTGACGCCGAGCCGACTCAGCGCACTCATCAACCGGTCGAGATCAGACTCATCGTTGTAGACATGCGTCGACAGCCGAACTCCAGCTCCTCTCGCCGTGGTCGCAATCTGCGCTTCACGAAGCAGAGCGCGCACGACCTCGATCGGCGCACCCTGCACGGGAATCACGCAGATCCCCGAGAGCGTCGCCGGATCATCGGGCGTACTCGGAACGAACCCCGCACTCCGCAGCCGAGCTCTCAACTTCAACTGCAGTTCCACGATGTGCGCGATCGTCACCTCAGGCTTCACCGCCTCATGGAGCGACAGCGCGGCGTTCACTCCATGCAGCCCGACCCACGATCCACCGCCCGCCTCGAGCGCGGAAGCCTCGCGCCGAAACTTCGTCCCCGTCGCAGTGAACCCCTGCGCGTCCTCGACCACGCGGGCACCGGACCACGTCTTGAACTGCTCCTGCGCCTCCACCGAGAGCCATCCACCAAACGGAAGCGGCACCTCATCGAGCCAGCGCTTGTCGATGAAGATCATCCCGGTGCCGTAGCCAGCCCAGAACCACTTGTGACTGGTGGCCGCGAGGAAGTGCGCACCGAGCGCCTTCACGTCGAGCGGCACATGACCGATCCCCTGCGCCGCGTTGATGATGAACGTGAGTCCGCGCGATCGACACAGCTGCGAGACCGCCTTCAGATCGATGCGAAACCCGCTCGCGAACTGCACCGCCGACACCGCGACCGCGCCCGTGTTCGGAGTGATCGCCGCTTCCAGATCGCTCAGCGCGTACGTCCCGTCGCTCCGAACGCGAACTGAGCGCAGGGTGAGCCCGTCGTAGAGCATCGGCAGGGTAGTACTGGGGAACTCGCCCTCCAGCGTGAGCACTTCGCCGATCCCACGCGCCTTGAGCATCTGCGCGATCACGTGGAAGCCGAAGCTGGTGCTCGGGGTGAACCCGACCTCAGTGGACTCGGCGCCGATGAAGCGAGCGAGCCGAGCGCGGACCTCCTCCTTGAGGCGGGCCCAGGACGGGTACTTCATGTCGCCGAATTCGAGCGTCTCCCTGAGGTAGGCACTCATCGCCTCGTACACCGGCGTCGACGACGGTGAGGAGGCCGCGGCGTTGAGCCACGTGAGGTTCTGCAGGATTGGGAACTGGGCTCGGAGTTCTGCGGGACTCATGTTCTGGGGAATATGCGCTTGGGAATGCGAAACCCCCAGTCCGGGTTGGCGTTTCAGGTCCCTGCCCGTGCAATCACCTGAGACTTCCAGCGTGCTGCTGACACGATGTCACGTGGTCACGCGTCTTCACGGCCGCTCTTGTCAGCGGCACTTTCGTCGGGCTCCTTCAAAGCCCTCGAATTGTTACGCGCAGAACCCCGGTCTTCATGTTGCACGAGGGAAACGCCCATGAGCGCACGCTTCTTCCTGATGTCCTTGACGGTCCTGCTCGTTGCGGTGGGTTGTGCGACCCAGGCTCCAGTCACGCGTGCTCCTGAAGCGCTCTACCTCGCGGTCGAAGTGCAGGAGAACGGTCACACCATCGCCCGCCCCAAGATGCTCGGGTACGAGGGCAAGAACATCACCGTCGAGCGCCGGCAGCCGAACGCCGAGTACGCCGACTTCCGTCTCGTGCTCTCGCCGAAGGAAGAGGGGCAAGGGTACGGGGTGAAGCTCGACCTGCAGCTGCCGAGCGGTCGTCGCCTGGGTCACGTCGGGCTGCTTCACGGAGAAGAGCGCCGGGTGGTGCTCGATCGCGACACCGAGCTCAAGGTGATGCTGATGCGGGTCGACTCGCCTGAGTTCAAGGCGCTCGTGCAGCGCTCTCCGAAGCTGGCCAAGTCAGCGATCTGACATCAAGGCTGATCGCTTAGCCTCGCGAGGGTGCGCCGGTACGGGTGGCTCTTCGCGGGGCTGTTGCTGATCGTCGGCGTGGTCGCCGCGATCCTCTCGCGACCTGACGAGGATCCAGCTCCCGTTACTCTTCCTCCGACCTCCGTGCCGGCGCCTCGTGTGATCGGCGCGTGGACTCCATCAGGCCCGCTCGAGGTCGAGCTCGTCGTCAGCGTGACCGAACATGGTCAGCCCGTGGGCGCCGCTGAAGTGCTCGTCAGTGGCAAAGAGTCAGTACTCACTGATCCGGGCGGGTTGGTGACTCTGAAGCTGCCTCCGGGAGCCGTGCAGATCTCCGCGACGGCGCACGGAATCACCACGCGCAGCACTGCGACGATCTCCCCGCTGATCGGGTCGACGCGGATCGAGCTCTCACTCGACGCGCGCGGAGTGATCGAGGTCAGCGTCATCGATGAGAAGACGAAGCGCCCGCTGCAGGGCGCGCTGGTCGAGCTGCACCTCTCTTCCGAAGATCCCCGGCACGTGATCGCCGCGCTGAAGACGGACCTGCAGGGGAAGGCGAAGATCGAGGGGCTGGTGCCGATGGACTACCTGCTCTCGGTCACGCGCGCGGGCTATCGCAACGAATCGTGCCTCTTCGCGAAGGTCGGAGAGACGCCTGCGATCGAACTCGTTCCGCACGAGGCGCGATCAGGTCGCGTGCTCCTACCCAACGGGAAACCCGCGGCGGGCGCCACCGTGGTGTCGATGCAGAGCGGGTGGGAAGCGTCATCGACTGCCACCACGGCGGCCGATGGCACGTTCACGCTCCCGTTCATGAGCCGCGATGGCGAGCTCTGCGCGCAGCTCGGTGAGCTCGTGGTCGGAGCTTCGATCGACGTGGCGAGCACCACCGGCATGGTGCTGGCGCCGCCGCGAAAGTTCGAAGGCACGGTGATCGACGAAGAGGGAGCGCCGCTGGGCGGAGTGCGGGTGCGCACGGCGGATGGAGCCCTCGAGGTGATCGCGATCACCGACGTCGAGGGGCGCTTCAAGCTCAACGGCCTCTGCTCGCCGTACACCTACGCCACGTTCGAGCGTGACGGCTTCATCACCGAGGGCTCCGGGCTCAGCGAAGAGGAGCCCACCGAAGTCACGCTCACCAGTCCTCGCGCAGTGCGCGGCGTGGTGGTCGACGATGAGAACCGTCCGGTCTCGGGTGCGGTGGTGAAGCTCAACGATCCCGAGTTGCTCACCATCAGCGACGCGCAGGGAAGGTTCGGCTTCGAGGGCGTGAAGGGCAACGTGATGCTCACCGCGACCGAAGGCCAACGTGGTGGCTTCATCGATACGACCGTCGAGCGCGGGCAGTTGGTCGAGGTGACTCTCTCCGTCGGTCCTGAGCTGTTCGACGTGCCGGTCGAGGTGCTGATGGACAACAAGCCGGCGGAGGGCATTTGGGACATCTCCGCCCGGCGAATCGGCGGCCGCGAGTGGCAGGGCAAGACGAGCTGGCACGCGAAGGGCCGCGTGGTGGACGTCGTGTACCGAACGTCGTTTCGGCTTCCACTCGGCACCTTTAAGGTGAGCGCGAAGAGCGAAGACGGACACGGCGAGACTGAGTTCCGCGTCACGGGCGAGTCGTCGCAATCGCCGCTGCGAATTCATGCCGTGGAGAATCCGCCGCCTCCTCCTCGGCCCACGCGTCCACTCTGGGTTCGCGTGTTCAATGCGCGTGGTGAGCCCGTGGCCGATGCGGGCATCGATTGCGAGATGTCGCTGGGACGCACGGACGAGAGCGGCCGCGGCGCGTGTCCGATCTTCGCCGACGACAACAGGTTGCCGACCTCCGTGCGAGCGCGGGTCGGCGGAGCGATCGGAGTGGCGCACCCGAAAGATCCGAACGAGGAAGTGGTTCTCCACCTGAGTGAAGCGATGAGCATTCGCGGCAGCGTGATCGGCGAGCTGAACGCTCCGGGCTTCATCTCGGTGAACTCGAAGGAGGAGCAGACCGCGATGCCCTTCACTCCTCCTGACTTCGTGATCCCCGAGCTTCCGACGGTGCGCACCATCGTGTGCGTCTGGTCTGAGAACACGGAGCGCGGCTGCGCCGTCGCCGAGCCGGTGCCGAGTGGAGAGCGCCAGGTGACGATTCCGATCGGCGCGCCCATGCAGGTGTCGTTCGCGGTCAACGACGCGCGCGGCCTGCCCGTCGCGGAACCCATCCTCTACGTCGATCGCCATCGCGCCCACCCACCGGTCGATGGAGGCGTGGTGATGCTCGCGCTGACCCCGGGCCAACACCTGCTCATCGTGAACGTCGAGGGCGGACCCGAGCGATACGAGTCGATCGTCGCGGTCGAGCCGGGCAGGGCGCAGCACCTCGGGCGGATTGAGCTGAAGTGAAGTGGGTGTGCGCATCAGCGTTTCCGCGGGCGCCCAGCGCCTTCGGGGGCTCGGGCGTCGTCGAGCTCCGCTTCACGCTGGGGACCCGCGGCGATGTGGAAAGCGATGTGCACATGCGGAACTACCGCGAAGGGAATTCCTGGGTCTTCGCCCAGTCAGCCGCGGTGCGCCCCGAATCATCACGCTTCTCTGCGTTCGCGCCGAGGTTCTCGAGCAGCTGGATGACTCCAGTCTTCCCCACCAGCGAGGCGAACATGAGCGCGGTGCGGCCCTGTGCGTTGGCTTGATCGACCGCGCACGGCTCCTTCGAGAGGCGCTCGACTACGCCGGCGTGGCCCTTGAACGCTGCACCCATGAGCGCGGTGTTTCCACGTGCGTCGCCCAGGCACGCATTGGCGCCGCGAGAGAGGAGCAGCTCCACCGCTTCGAGGTGCCCGTGGTACGCGGCGAGTGTGAGGGCGGAGTAGCCCTTCTCGTCGACCGCGTTCACCGGTGCGCCCCCGTCGAGCAGTCCTGCGAGCATCTCGAGGTCGCCCTCTCGCGCGGCGGAGCGCAAGTAGAAGGCCGCGTCGCTCGAGGAGATGGCCGTCGTCGCGGACCTCGGCTCGGCGGTGCAGGCGGCGAGGAGGAACATCGCGCACAGCACGGCTGCGGAGGTCCTCACGGCGCCACCGCGAGCTTGACGCCCACGAGCGCCGCCACGCGCGCTCCGTATTCCGCGTCGGCCTGCGTGAGGTACGAGACGATCTTCGCGCGCGTCGCCTCGCTCTTCACCTGCTTCAGGTCACCCGCGAAGTTGTTCACCAGCCGCGTGCGCGCCTCGGGGGAGAGCGCCCGGTAGAACTCACCGGCCTGGTAGAAGTTCTCCGTCTTCTCGAAGGCGCGGTTGAGCAGCTCGAAGTCGGGCGCGGGAGTCGCGGGGACCTTCGCGGTCACCAGCGGCCGCAGCGCCGAGGGCTCGTAGTTCACGTCACCGGTGCGGGCGACGAAGCTCATGGTGCCGTCCTGCACGTTGGTGCTGACCGCCACCTTCGGCGCGTTCACGGCGAGCTGCTGGTAGTTCGGGCCGACCCGGTAGCGTTGGGTGTCGGCGTAGGAGAAGAGCCGGCCCTGAAGCAGCTTGTCTTCCGAGGCCTCGATGCCCGGCACCAGTACGCCCGGCGAGAACGCGACCTGCTCACTGCTCTGGAAGAAGTTCTCCGGCACCTGGTTGAGGGTCATCGTGCCCAGCGTGATGGAAGGAATCTCCGACTCCGGCCAGCGCTTGGTGGGATCGAGCGGGTTGAACTTGAAGTCGTTCACCTTCGCGACGGGGATCACCTGCGCGCGCAGCTCCCACTTCGGAAACTTGCCGGCCCGCAGGCTCTCGTAGAGGTCGCGCGTCGCGTGGCTCCACTCCTTGGCCTGCACGGCGGCGACCTGCTCTGGAGTCTCGAGCGCGGCGATGCCGTTCAGGCTCTTCCACGAGAGCTTGGCGTAGAACGCCTCACCCTTCGCGTTGACGAACTTGAGCGCGTGCACCGACGAGCCATCCATCTGGCGGTAGTTCGCCGGGACGCCGCGATCCGAATAGACCTGCGTGAGCATGAACGTGGCTTCGGGTTGATGTTGGAAGAAGTCGAAGAAGCGGTTGGGATCTTGCTGGTTCGTGACCGGTGACGGCTTGAGGCTGTGCACCATGTCGGGGAACTTCATCGCGTCGCGAATGAAGAAGACGTCGAGGTTGTTGCCCACGAGATCCCAGTTGCCCTGGTCGGTGTAGAACTTGGTTGCGAAGCCGCGCGGATCGCGGGCCGTCTCCGGGCTGCCCGCCGGATGAATCACGGTGGAGAAGCGCACGAACACCGGCGTCTTCTTGCCCTTGCTCGCGAAGAGTGACGCCGCGGTGAACTTCGAGGCGTCCCCTGCGCTGACGAATTCGCCGCCTGCGCCCACGCCGCGGGCGTGCACGACGCGCTCGGGAATTCGCTCGCGATCGAAGCGCGCCAGCTTCTCCACGAGATGAAAGTCCTGCAGGAGGACGGGCCCACCAGTGCCACCCGCCGTCTGACTCTGCTGGTTGTTGCTCACCGGCGCGCCGGCTTCCTTGGTCAGCACCTGCTGCGCCCACGCGCTCAGTCCCAGCAGCGCGCTCATCATCATCATTCGCTTCATCGTTTGCATCGTCGGCTCCTTCGAGCGCGTGCCAGGAATTGGCCGCGACTCGCAACGGGAGCAATGCGCGCCGCCTCATCAACCGGCCACGACACTCTGGTGATGAGCGTGAGAACCAGAAGCTCTCACGTGCTTCGAGCCCGGGGCTGTTACGTCTTCGCCATGCGTCTCGCCCCTCACCCCATCACACTCCGCCAGCTCCAGTACGTCGTGGCAGTCGCCGATCAGAAGAGCTTCCGAAAGGCGGCGCTCGCCTGCCACGTGAGTCAGCCCGCGCTCTCCGCGCAGATCGCGCAGGCCGAGAGTGCGCTGGGCTGCAGGCTGTTCGATCGCGACACGCAGCGCGTGGTGGTCTCGGCGGCCGGCCGCTCGTTCGTGGAACGGGCGCGGGAGCTGCTCCTCCGTGCCGACGCGCTCGTCGAAGAGACGCAACGCGAAGCGGATCCTCTCTCGGGGCCGTTGCGGCTGGGCATCATTCCCACGGTAGGTCCCTACCTGTTGCCAGAGGTCGCGAGGCCATTGCGCGAGGCCTTTCCGCGCCTGCGCTTCAGCTGGGTCGAAGATCGTACGGCGGCGCTCATGAAGATGTTGAAGGCCGGCGAGCTCGACGCCGCGATCGTCGCGCTGGAGACGGAGGATCTCGGCGAGGTGCAGTCTCTCGTGCTGGGGCGGGATCCGTTCTTGCTCGCGACCTCGAGTGATCACGCGTTGGCTCGCTCGAAGACGGCCGTCGCGCCCGAGGTGCTCGCGGGTGAGCGCGTGCTCGTGCTGGAGGAAGGTCATTGCTTCGGCGAGCAGGTCGCGTGGGCGTGTGCGCGCGCGCGTGGCACCGAGCTCGACGTCTGCGCCACCAGCCTGGCGACGCTCTCTCAGATGGTGGTTGGCGGCGCCGGTGTGACCCTGCTGCCGTCACTTGCGCTCGAGGTCGAGAACCGGCGAGGCACCCTGCACGTGCGGCCGTTCGCCGGGAAGGCGCCGGCCCGCACGCTCGCGCTCGTGTGGCGGAAGAACACGCCCGCCCATCAAGCGGTGAGGGCCATCGCGCCGACGCTCCGCAAAGGCGTCACCCCGCTGACGTCTCCGTGACGAGTGCGCCCTCCGCTCGGGCGGATTGAGCTCAGGTGACCGTGGTGGCAGGGTGAGCGAATGTCACGTCGTTCGAAGGTGATGCAGGACGGGCTCCGAGCGGAGCGCGTTCGTTCGTCGAAGCAGCACGATGGCAAGGTGTTCAAGAACCCGAGCGGCCTCGGTCCTGGCCTGCAGGGAAACCCGCTGCCGATCATCGGCGAGTATTTCTTCGGTGGTGCGCAGCGCGAGCCGCGCAAGCCGCTCCCGATCGAGCGCCCGCACGAAGCGTGGACGAAGAAGGTCTCCAGCGGACTGCGCGTGACCTGGCTCGGTCACAGCACCGTGTTGCTCGAGCTCGATGGCCTCAAGGTGCTCACCGATCCTGTCTTCGGCGCTCGTGCTTCGCCGCTGAGCTTCGCGGGGCCGAAGCGTTTTCACCCGGTGCCCGCGACGCTCGACGAATTGCCCGAGCTCGACGCGGTGCTCCTCTCGCACGATCACTACGATCACCTTTGCCGCCCGACGATGGAGGCGCTCGCGAAGAAGTCGATGCCGATCATCACCGCCCTCGGAGTGGGCGCGCATCTGGTCGCGATGGGCGTGGATCCGAAGCGGATCACCGAGCTCGATTGGGATGAGTCCGTCGAGGTGAAGGGGCTGCGTTTCACTGCCACTCCGTCGCAGCACTTCTCGGGGCGCGGAGTTCACGATCGCAACTCGACGCTCTGGGCCTCGTGGGTGATTCAGACCGCGAACCGGAAGGTCTTCTTCTCGGGCGACACCGGGCTCACCGAGCAGTTCAAGGACATCGGCGCGAAGTACGGGCCGTTCGAGCTGGTGATGCTCGAGGTCGGCGCGTGGCACCCGAGCTGGGGAACGATTCACCTCGGCCCCGAGAACGCGCTCAAGGCGTTCCAGATGCTCGGTGGAGGCACGCTCCTCCCGGTGCACTGGGGCACCTTCAATCTCGCCATGCACGCGTGGGATGAACCCGCGGAGACGCTGGTGAAACTCGCCACCGAGCAGAAGCTGCGAGTGATCACGCCGAAGCTCGGGCTGGTGTTCGAGCCTTCGCAGCTCGAGTCTGCCGCTCCCTGGTGGCGCGACCTCTAACGCTTGTTGCGATCTCGCCACTCGCCCGGCGTCATGGAGTGCACGCGCCGGAAGTGAGTGACCAGGTGTGAGGCCGACGCGAGCCCGAGGGCGGCGGCGATCGCGTCGAGATCGAGCGAGGTGCCCGCGAGCAGCTCTTCGGCCTGGCGCATCACGTGTTCCTGGCGCTCGTGTCTGAGCGTCGTCCCCGCGCCATCGAGCCTTCGCTGCAGCGTGCGTGCTGAGAGGCCGAGCAGGTCGGCGACATCGTCCATGGTCGCGTTCGGCTGCTTGTGCAGCACTGACTTCACCGCGCGCACGATCTCGGGCGCCTGGCCGACGCGCGCGCGCAGCGCCTCCACCGGTTCGTAGAGATCCTCGATCTTCAACGCGATGAACGCCTCACGGAGTTGATCGGCGCCCACCGCTCGAAACGCGTACGCGGGACGCACCACGTTCAGCAGCCCAGCGGTGACGACGCCCACCAACCCGCCGCCGTGCACCATGGTCACCGAGCCGACGCCCTTGAGCGACTGCTGGGTGCGCAGCAAATACGAGAGCAGTCGCTTGAAGCCGAGCGCGTCGATGCTGTCGACCGCGCGCGCATCGATGAACCCCGCGCGCCCATCCCACTTCGGATCGCCGGCGCCGATGCTCCAGTACGGCTCCATCTCGGCGATGTCCTCTTCGAGCGGAGTGCCCCACATGAAGGTGCCGTTCGCGCGAATGCCGTCCTGCCAGTAACAAAAGCGACGGCCCGCCACGTACAGGCGCGCGACTCCGTCGAACTGCGACGGATGCGTCGCGGCG
Source organism: uncultured Myxococcales bacterium (assembly GCA_966211295.1). Classification (GTDB taxonomy): domain Bacteria; phylum Myxococcota; class Myxococcia; order Myxococcales; family Myxococcaceae; genus Archangium_A. The sequence continues at coordinate 23,112 of CBIHPJ010000021.1, forward strand.
ATGAACTGACTCACGCAGAGGCAGATATCGCGTGCGGTGCGTGCGTCTCAACAAACGCGATCAACGTTGGCGCCAAAGCGTTGCAGGAACACGCCACACCGGTTCGCGCTCGAGACCGCGCATGTACCTTGCCGCGCCATGAATCGATCCTGGTTGGTGGCGGCCGTCGTGCTGTGTCTTAGCTGTGGAACCACGCCTCCCGATGTCGACGGGGGAACGACAGGCGGAGGAAACGGCGGCGGGAGTGGTGGCGGTCGTATGGGCGGCGGCGCGGGCGGCGGTGCCGGAGGCGGAGGTGGGGGTGGCACCGCAGGCGGGGGCGGAACGACCGGGGGTGGCACCGGGGGTGGCACGACCGGCGGTGGAGCAGGGGGCGGCTCGACCGAGGAGTGCACGCCGGGCGAATCGCAGGCGTGCTGCGGCTCGGGCATGCAGACCTGCGACACGAACGGCATGTGGCGCGCGTGTTCGATGACCGCCACCACTGAGATCTGCAACGGCATCGACGACGACTGCGACGGCGAGATCGATGAAGGCGTGAGCCTCAACGCGGCCGAGCTCGCCGACGCGGGCGCCGAGGCTGACGGCGGTTGCACCGTCGGAGTGGGCGCGTGCATGCGCACCGGCGGCGCCTTCTGCAGCTCCGCGGGCGCTCCTCGCTGCGGCGCGATCATGGGCGACCCGGGCGTGGAGACCTGCAACTCCATCGACGACGACTGCGATGGCCAGGTCGACGAAGGCGCGCAGGTGCTCTGTCTCGTGGACTCGGACGACGATCACTACGCGAACGACGCCACCACCATGATGACGACGTGCCCTGATCCTACGCGCACCAGCTACGGCAACTGCCCGGCGGGCATGATCTCCGCGAGCGCGTCGATGGGCATCGACTGCGCGCCGACCGACGCGACTCGCTACACGAATCAGCAGGCGCGGCAGGACTCGGACAACGACACGTACTGCGTGCAGGCGGCGACCACGGTGTGCGGCGGGGCTTCTTTGCCGATGGGCTATCGCGCGCCGGGGAGCTGCCAGGCCACCGACGATTGCAATGACACCGATGCGACTCGCTACGGGAATCTGCTCGCGCGTCAGGACACCGACAACGACGGGTACTGCGTGCAGGCGGCGACTCCGGTGTGCAGCGGTGCCTCGCCCCCGCCGGGCTTTCGTACGCCGGGGACCTGCCAGGCCACCGACGACTGCAACGACACCGACGGGACGACGTTCCAGAACGCCCAGGTGCGCACCGATGCGGACGGCGACAGCTACTGCATCGGCACGGCGCGGACGCTCTGCATTGGCACGAATCCTCCGAGCCCGAGCCGGCTGGCGAGCGCGTGCGTGGCCACTGATTGCGACGACACCACCGCGGCGAGGTTCCAGACCCTGAGCGTGCGCGTCGACGGCGACAACGACGGGTACTGCAGCTCGGCAGCGGCGATCTCTCAGTGCACGGGCATGAATCCGCAGTCGGGCTACCGGCTCGCTTCGGGCTGCAACATCGAGAACGACTGCGATGAAGCGTCGAGCTCGAGGTACCGGCTGGTGAATCTGTACCCTGACGCGGACGCAGATCAGCACTGTCTGCCCACTGCCACGCCGACGTGCGTGGGGGCGGTCGCAACGGCTCCCGGCTACCGCGACATCACCCTCTGTATCGACACGACCGATTGCAACGACACGAGCGGCAGCATCTACCGGATGGTCGCGCTGCGCCGGGACCAGGACGGCGACGGCTACTGCGGCGGCACCCTGGTCACCAACATGTGCATCGGAGCGAACCCGCCGTCGGGCTACCGCTTGACCTGCCCTGCGACGCTCGACTGCAACGACAACAACGTCAACGCGACGACCTCGTGCACTCAGACCGTGTGGAGCGATCAGCAGACGAAGTACTGCACCACCACCAATCCCGCGACGGAGAGCCTGACCTTCAACTTCCAGTGTCCTGCTGGCTTTCTGCCTTCGGGTGGGTCCGTGAATCGTGTGGGCTCGAACTGCGCCGACGGCTCCTGCACGCAGGCAAACGGTTTCGTCTTCTCGGGCCTCACTTCCCAGGCGGTGTCGTTCACCTGCGAATTCGCCGCGCTCGGGCACGACGACTGGAAGCTCCTCGTGACCTGCCAGGCGAACTGAGGCTCAGTCCTCTTCGCCGGGGACCTTGCGGAGGCCGAGTCGCTTCCGCAGTTACCTCGCGGCCTGGCGGGACACTTCGACTGACTGACCTCCGTGCGTGCGCGCGGTGTAGCCACCGGTCTCGAGCGGCTCCAGCCGCGCGACCGCGGCAAGGTTCAAGATCGCGCGGCGATGAACTCGCTCGAACGAGCCATCGGGCAGGCGGTCTTGCAGTTCC
>CBIHPJ010000022.1:0-25382 GCA_966211295.1 uncultured Myxococcales bacterium
GCCGCCGCAGTGTCTGGCATCGGACATCGGTCGAATGCACTCTCCGGCGCAGAGGGTCTGGCCCGAACCACAGACGAGCTGGCACTCATCGGCGACGCAGCGCTCACCTGGATTGCACGCGGTGTTGCAGCCTCCGCAATGGAGGGCGTCGTCGAGGCCGAAGCAGAACGGACCGCACGCGCGCGTGTTGCTCGGGCAGGACGCCGACGGTTGGCACTGGCCACCTTCGCAAGCGCCACCCGGCGGGCACGGCATGTTGCAGCCGCCGCAGTTCATCGGATCCACGCGGGGATCGACGCAGCCCGGTCCGCACACGAGGAGCGGCAGGTCGCAGCTGAGCGTGCAGTGCGCGTCGACACACGCGCCGATCGCACAGTCGGAGTTGCGAATGCAGCTGCCACCGATGGCGCACGGAGGACAGGTGGTCCCTCCTCCGCAATCGACGTCGGTCTCAGTGCCGTTGCGACGCTGATCCCCGCAGGCCGGAGCGGCGCAGCGTTGCGCGAGGCACACCGAGCTCTCGCAGTCTGTCTCGCTGATGCAAGTGCGATCGGTCGCGCACCGGGCGCACGCAACGCCACCGCAGTCGACGTCGGTCTCGGTGCCATTGCGCACTCCGTCGCGGCACGAGCCGCCCACGCACACGCCACGTGCGCAGACCGCGGTCTCGCAGTCCGAGCTGGTGAGGCAGGTGCGCATCAACGCGCAGGGACCGCACGTGCCGCCGCAATCGACGTCGCTCTCGTCTCCGTTGCGAAGTCCGTCGGTGCACGTGCCGTTCTGCACGGGCACGCACGCGGCGCACGCCAGGACGGAGAGGAGGATCAGCAGCTGCCGCATGTGAGCACTCCGTTGCAGTTGCTGATCATCGGACAGCCGAGCGGCATGCTGGTCGGCTGGAGAACCGTGCCATTGTCTTCGCAGAGGCAGCTGAGGACTCCGTCGCACGCTTCGCAGCCCTGGCAGGTCATCAGGTACGAGCCCATGGGCGGCATTCCGCAGCAGCGGGCGAAGACGCAGCTCTCTCCCGCGGAGCACTGGCGGCCGCACGTGCCGCAGTTCATCGAGTCCATGCCGAGCTCGGCCTCGCACCCGTTCATCGGCATCAGGTCGCAGTCTTCGAAGCCGGGCTGGCACGCGCCGAGCGCACAGGTGCTGTTCACGCACGCGCGGGCGGCGTTGAGCCGATTCGGGCACGAGGTCATGCAGTCTCCGCAGTGATTCGGATCGTTGTGGGGATCGATGCACATCGGCTCGGGAGGACTGCACATCATCAGTGGCGTTCCGCAGCCCGCGCTGCACTGCCCGCCGACGCACGCGGAACCGGCGCCGCACGGTTGGTTGCAGCCGCCGCAGTTCAGGCTGTCGAACTGGAACGAGACACATTGCCCATTGCAGAGCGATTGGCCGGGCGTGCACGCGGGGTTGCACATTCCAGCGACGCATTGTTCGCCTGGAGCGCACGGTTGATTGCAGCCTCCGCAGTGCTGCGGGTTCGAGCCCGGGTCGACGCAGTCGCCGCCGCAGTTCTGAGTTCCGCCTCCGCAGGTGGCGCCGCATTGGCCCGCGAAGCAGACGTCGCTGCCCGCGCAGGGCATGCCGCAGCCACCGCAGTTCGCGCGATCGAAACGGGGATCCACACAGCCCTCGCTGCAGGAGAGCAGCGGAGGCGGGCACGCAGGGCCGCAGTGAGCGTCGGCGCAGGTGCCATTCGCGCAGTCGAGATTGCGAAGACACTCGCGGCCATCAGGGCAGGGAGCGCAGCCAGGACCGCCACAGTCGAGGTCGGTCTCGAAGCCGTTCTTCCTTCCGTCGGTGCAGGTGGGCGCGATGCAGCCGCCGGTGGGGCAGGGCTCGCAGGGCGCGCAATCGCCGCCGCAGTCCACTCCCGTTTCCTTCCCGTTCTGCACGCCGTCGATGCAGCTCGCGGCCTCGCAGTGATTCACCGCGCAGTGATGGCTCGCGCAGTCTTGATCGCCGAGGCAGATGCGGCCCGGGTCGCAGCCCCCGCAGTTGCCTCCGCAGTCGACGTCGGTCTCGTGACCGTCGATCTTGCCGTTGGTGCAATCCGCCGGCTTGGGGAACCAGTTGCACCCGGCGAGCAGCACACTGAGTGTGAGAACGCGCGCGATCATGAAGACACCAAAGCGGACTCCGGCAGGGCAGGCGCTGGCTGGCGCGCCGTTTCGAGGAAGGTCTTCAGCTCGGGCGGCACCGAGGTGAGGCGCAGGTAGACCACGTTGGGGCGCACGTCCGACTTGAGCACCTTGCCGTAGAGATCTCCGGGGCGGAGCGACTCTCCATCCACCACGCGCAGCTGAAGATCACTGAGCGCCGGGAGCGACTCGTCCACGCGCAGCTCGAGCCCGAGCGCAGAGAGCGCTTCGACGCGCGCGACGTGAGAGAGCTCGGCCACCTGCTTGTTCTTCACCAGGCCGAAGCGCAGCTCGATGGGGGCGTTGGGCGGGAGCAGCTCTTCCGCGGCGGATTGGAGCGAGACGTTGAAGGGCGCGGTCACTCCGAGCGCTTCGTGAATGGTGAGCGTGCCCTTCACGCCCTTGGGCGAGACCACCTGCGAGGCGCCGAGCTGCAGCAAGTCACCGCAGCGCGACCGAGTGGCCTCGGAGATCAGCACCTGGCCGCCGACGGTGAACGACTCGACGCGTGAGGTGAGGTTGATGGTCGCTCCGACGATTCCGTACTTCGCGCGCAGCTCGGAGCCGATGTTGCCGAGCACCACTTCGCCGCTGTGAATGCCGATGCCCATCTCCACTGCGGGGAGATTCTGCGAGGCGTTCCACGTGTTGATCTCGGGCATCGCGTTGAGCATCTCGATCGCGCACGCCACCGCGCGCGCTTCAGTGTGCTCGAGCGGGAGCGGCGCGCCGAACACCACGAGGATCGCGTCGCCGATGAACTCGTCGATGGTGCCGCCGTACTTGGCGATGATGCGCGTCATCGCCTCGAGGTAGTGGTTGAGCAGCTTCACCACGCCCTCCGGCTCCATCGTTCCGCACATGCTGGTGAAGCCGCGGAGGTCGGTCATCATGATGGTGACGAACTCGCGCTTGCCGCCGAGCCTGAGGCCATCGGGTGAGTCGAGGAGCTGCTGCACCACTTGCTCGGTGAGATAGCGGCCGAAGGTCTGGCGGACGAACTCGCGATCCTTCTCCGCGCGGCCACGAGCGAGCCGGGCGACGCGCGCGCCCAGCACCACGCTCACGAGCGAGGCAGCGGCGAGCGCGAAGCTGGGGCCGATCACCGGCACGTAGCGCCCGGTGGTGAAGAGTACGAAGGATCCAGCGAAGGCGGCGAGCAGCGCGAGGCCCGTGAGGAGCAGCGAAAACTCGGCGGACAGCGAGACGCCGATGAACGCCGCGAGAAGGGCGGCAGCGAAGATGAGCGCGCCGTTCACCCAGCGCGGGGCGAGGTGGAAGAAGTCGTCGTGAATCAGGTTCGCGAGCATCGTGGCGTGGTGCTCCACGCCGGGGAGCTCTCCCAGCGGGCTGTTGCGGAGATCCGCGGCGGCGAGCGCGGTGGAGCCGACGAGCACGTGTTTGCCCGTGAGGATCGAGGGATCGCCGTGGTTGCTGGTGACGTTGCCGAGCGTGGTCTCGAAGCGGAGGGTGTTCTCGTCGATGAGCTCGAACTCGGGCTCGGCGCGGGCCTCGGTCTTCAACTCGAGCTCGAGGATTCGACCCGGATCGCTCGAGTAGCGCGCCTTGCCGCTCACCGCCGCGCCCTTCACGAGCAGCGAAGGATCGAGCTCGTTGAGCGAGACGATCGCGCCGTCGCGAACGATCTTCGTCTGATCGTCGAGCACGAAGCGTTGATCGTCGCCCATCAGGTTGCCGGGCAGGGTGACCGTGGAATCGGCGCGGAGGAGCGACCAGATCGAGACGTAGCGGAACGGTCCATCGCCGTGCGAGTCGTGACGGCCCTGGTAGCGCACGAGCGTGCGGCCGATGCGATCGATGGGGATCGAACGCTTGCCACCGAGATCGACATGCGAGTTGGGATGAACGTGGATCTGCTCGAGCGGCACTTGCAGCGCATCAGCTGCGAGGCGCAGTGACAGCGAGGGCAGGAGCCGCTTGCCGATTCGCGCCACCAACAACGAGTGACGGAGCACGTCGTCGTCGCCGTCGAGCAAGACGTTGGCCATCGCGACGGCGCGCGCGTTCTGGGCGACGGGCTCAATCACCGGAGTGAGAATGGCGTCGGCGCCGATCAGCTCGCCGAACTCAGGGAGTGAGGAGGCGGCGGGCTCGAAGGGAATGCTGTTGGCGTCGAGCGCGGAGAGAGAAGTGGAGGAGAGCGGCGGCGGTACGTCTCCAGTTCCTCGCTGGATGGTGAAGCTGAAGGCGACGTTGCCGGCGCGCTTGCTCGCTTCTCCGATCGCGAGATCCCACTCAGGATGTTCGCGACTGGGATCGACGAGCGAGACGTCGAACGAGAGGCTCGCGGGCTTCGCCGAAGCGACCACGTCGATCAGTCGGGCGTAGTGCACCCGCGCCATCGGCCAACCCAGGTGCGCGATCGTCTCGTCATCGAGGCCCAGCACCACGACATCGTCCTGCCGGCGCGCCGAAGAGTCGGAGTTCGCGGCGGTGGCGCGCTCGACCTGGGAGCGCTCGGGGAAACGGAGCCGGAAGAACAGATCGACGGTGCGCGTCTCGAGGTAGTTGCCGAGCTTGGTGGACTCGACGAGCGCGAGCGTGGCGCTGCCGACCACGATGGCGATCAGCGCCGAGCGAACCACCCGCGAGGCCGGCGCTTTCTCGAGCCGTGCTTCGGCGGCGTCGAGGCGGGAGAGCAGGGCGCTCCCGATCGTCGCGACGGCGCGGCGGATCCGGAAGAGCGAGGCGATCAGCAGGAGCGCAGCGATCGCGCGTGCGAAGAGTGAGACCGCGGGTGAAGAAGCGTCGCGCACGAACCACGCCGCCACCGCGCCCACCAGGAGCGCGAGCGCAGCGAAGTCGAAGGTGCGGCGACGCTCGCTCATTTACCTGCCGTGAAGGCGTAGACCTTGGAGGACGGGCCCGCGAAGCCGCTCTTGTCGAAGCCGGTGACGCGCCAGAACCACTTGCCCGGAGCGAGCGGCTCAGGCCACGAGATCGAAGGATCGAGCACGTTGGCGCTGCGGGCTTCGACGAGGAAGTCGGCGTCGCGCGCGACCTCGACGCGATAGGTGGCAGCGCCGTTGGTGGGTTTCCACTCGAGGCGAGCGTCGGTCCCGAGCGAGCCCTTCTGCGGAGAGACGACTTGCGGCACTTCAGGGAGCACACTGGGCGGAGCGATTTCGCCAGTCGCGTTCACCACGGTGCCCTTGCCGGCGGGAACTTCGATCGTCTTGTCGTCGGCGCCAGAGCCGATCGCGACCACGCCCTCGAGCGTCTCGAGGCGCGCGCCACCTTCTTCTTCCACTCCGAAGCGGAACTGCGTGCCGCGCACCGAAGCGACGGCCACCTTGCTCGACGCCTCGAAGCGCGAGGTCTGCGTGGCTTTACGGACGTCGGCGGTGATGCCTCCAGAGAGGACTTCGATCTTCACCTGGCGATCTCCGCCAGAAGGAAGCGCCAGCGCCGCCATCTTGATCAGCGACTCCGGCTTCACCTCGATGCTGCTGCCGTCCTTCAAGTGGATCGTCACGCGCGAGTTCGGGCCGGTCTTCACCAGCTCGTTCACCAACACCGGCATGCCGGCCTCGGCGGGCTTGAGCGAAGGCTCGTCTGCCCCGAGGAACGACGCGCCGCCCGCATTGGCGACTCGTGCCACCACGTCTTCCGGAGCGCGCTCGACGTAGCGAAGGAACACGCCCAGCTCTCCCCCGCGCTGCGGCGCAGGAGCGAGACCGAACACGCGGTTCTTCGGCAGCCCGGCGTCGACGAGCGAAGCGGCGATCGCCTTCGCGGTGGCGAGGCCCTTGCCGCTCGCGCGATCGGCGTCAGAGACCACGGCCGCGACGGTGACCGCGCGCACGAGGCGGTTGCGATCGATCTCCTTCACCACGTCGGTGAGGCACGCCTTGCCTTCGGGCGTCTTCACCCAGGCCTCGGTGAGCGGCTTGCCCACGCGCACGGTGGCCGCCTCGAGCTTCACGCCACCGCAGGGATCCGCCGCGTGTGCGACGCCAGCGAGAAACACCAGCACGCCGATGATCACCTTCATTTGGACTCTCCGAGGATCAGGAACTCTACTCTGCGGTTCTGCTCGCGGCCCTTCGCGGTCTTGTTGGTCGCGACGGGCCGCGTGGGGCCGTAGCCCTTCGCGATGAGGCGGGGCGCGGCGACGCCGGCCTTGATGAGCACGTTGCGAATCGTCTCAGCGCGCTTCTTGGACAGTTCGATGTTCTTCGTGGCCTTGCCGACGTCATCGGTGTGGCCGCTGATCTCGATGGAGAGCGTGGAAGCCGCGCGCAGCTTGCCGGCGACCTGCGCGAGCAGAGGCAGCGCGCTCGCCTCGAGGTTGGCGGAGGCGGTCTTGAAGCGGACCACACCGTTGATCACGACCGCGTGGGCCTGAATGGTGACCGCGCTGGCGCCGACGTCGGGGCAACCATCGCCGTCGTTCTTTCCGTTGATGGTCTCTCCGACGAGCGGGCACTTGTCCTGCTTGTCCGCGATGCCGTCTTGATCGTTGTCGAGCTCGGGGCAGCCGTCTTCGTCTTCGAACTCGTCGCGATCTTCCGCGCTGGTGGGGCAGAGATCTTCTTCGTCGCGAATGCCGTCACGATCGAGATCGGCCGCGGTGCGCTGCTCCTCCGTGAGCGGGGCGGCCTTGCCGAGCGTGAGCGGCACGTCCGCAAGCACCAGCGCGGGCGGAGGCGCGTGAGGACAACCGTCTGACGCGTTGCCGGGCTCGAAGGGGCAACGATCGAACTCGTATTCGATGCCGTCGGCGTCGACGTCCTGATGCTCATCGGGACAGCCGTCGTCGTCCTTCCAACCGTTCACCGTCTCCGCGACTTCCGGGCAACTGTCCTTCGCGTCGGCGATTCCGTCTTCGTCGTTGTCGCTCTCGCGGCAGCCATCGTCGTCTTCGAAGCCGTCGCGATCTTCGGCGGAGGCCGGGCAGCGATCTTCGTCGTCGGTGAGTCCGTCCTGGTCGCTGTCGTTCTCGCTCGGCGCTTGCTGGATGGTCAGCAGCGGGGCGGGCGCATCGAGCTTCACCGCGGAGTCGATCAGGTGGGCGAGTGAGACGGTGGCGACCGGTTGGTACTCGGGACATCCGTCGTCATCGCGCACCCCATCGCGAGTCTCGGGCTCGAACGGGCAGCGATCGGCGACATCGGCGATTCCATCGGAGTCCGCATCGGGCGCGACGTCGGGGCAACCATCGTCGTCGGTGACTCCGTTGCGGCTCTCGGCGCTGACGGGACATTTGTCGAGCGAGTCGGCCACGCCGTCGCCGTCGTTGTCGGTCTCGGGGCACCCATCTTCATCTTCGAACTCGTCCAGGTCCTCAGCTGCGACGGGACAGCGATCCGACTCGTCGGGCACGCCGTCCCCATCGGAGTCCATGGTGAGGAACGTCTTGGCGATGTCCGAAGTATCTCCCTCTCCCCGTGGGAGAGGGTCGGGGTGAGGGAGAGGCACTCCCGCATCAAGCTCAATCACCTGCCGCGCCGGCTTCGCAACCACCCGCGGAGTGAGCACCGCCGCGAGCGCGCTGCCCGGAGGCATCAAGTACTCAGGACATCCATCCTCATCGCGCACGCCATTCCGAGTCTCAGGCTCGTAAGGACACCGATCGATCGCCGTGGGCACCCCGTCCTTGTCGGGATCATCAGTTCTCTCCGCCGGAGGCTGTTCCTTCTCGACGATCACGATCGGCATCGGCGCCATCTTCTGCAGGCGTGGAGCCCACGCGAGCCGCACGATCGCGCGCGCATCGGGGGTGCCCGCACCTCCAAGCAGCGCAGTGCCACCGGCGACGCCGAGCATGATCCGATCGGCGATCAAATACTGCGCGCCACCGAGCAGCTCGAGGCTCATGCCGTTGAGCGTGAACGCGTTGGCCCCCACCACCTGCGTCGCGAACTGCGCCTCGGGGCCGATGGTGAGCCGATCGCTCAAGAGCGACGCGCCAAACGCGACCCCAATGCGCGCCTCAAGTCCCGCGGTCATTCCGAGCTGAGGCGGACCGAGTGACGCGTACGGCCGCAGCAAGAAGCCCGCATCGACCGCCCAGCGTCCCGCACCGAACGCACCCGCGAGGACGAGGCGCGGCATCAGCCTCACTCCAAGATCGCCCTGATGCCTGTCCGCCGCGCCGATCGGAATCCACACGCTCGCGCCGAGGTGCACGGAGATCCCGTCCTCATCAGGCTGACCCGCGAGACGCACGAGCACCCCGACGCGCGGATCCCCGACTCCCACGCCCTGAATCGGCGCGACGCCGCTGACGATCTCCGGCGTCCCGGTCTCGAGGAACGTCACCGGCAGACTCGCGTTCAGCTGAATGCGATCGAGAAACGCGACCGCGAGATCGAGGTGCCCGACGATCGCGTTCGAGATGATCGGCGTGATCGGTCCACGACCCGTCTGCTGCCGCGCCTGCAGCGCATTGAGCGAGTAGTCGCCCGTCACTCCGACCGCGAGCAACCGCACGCTCGAGTACCAGGGCCGCTCGACGAGAAACTGCGAGCTGCCCGCCGACGTACCGTCGAAACGGTGCACGGCGAAGCCGCGATCCTGTGCGAACGCGCTGCTACCGAGGACGAGCAATGCCAGGAACGCACTGCGAAGACGAACGCACGACCACGGCATCAAGAAGCGCAGCGTAGAGGGCGCGCTCCCCACAAGGAACACAATCCGCGCTGACTCATGTCGGAGCGGGCAGCAGCGCGTCGGCGTCGCGAGAGAGCAGGGTGCGGATCAACGGGTGCTGGAAGTTCCGCTCGACGGTGATGGCGTAGAACGACTCCACCACCTCGGGCACCACGCACAGCTCGCGCAGCTGTCCTTGCCTGAGCTCGTCTTGCACCACCACCGAAGGCACCAGCGCCAACGCGTCGGTGTCGCGCGCGAGCAACCGCGTCGTCGCCATGTCGTCGACCTCGGCGAAGATCTTCACCTCCACTCCGTGGCGGGCGCAGAGCGAGTCGAACTCGACCCTGAGCTCACTCTCCGGTCCGGGAAGAATGATGCGGTGCGAGGGCAGATCGCGCGGGAAACGAAACCGCACGGGCCGCTTCGCAGCGACGATGCTGACCGGCTGCCTGCCCAGCCGGCGAGAGCGGAATTTCCGATCGCGAGGCGGGTGCCGATTCGAGAGCACGAGGTCGAGCGAGTGCGCTTCGAGTCGCGCGAGCAGTTCCTCCTCGCTGCCTGATTCGAGGCGCAGCCGCTCGCCGCCCTGCTGAAAGACCGGCATCACGAAGGCGCTCAGGAAGTTTCGCGAGAAGGTCGCCACGGCCCCCGCCCGGAAGACCTGCTCATGCTTCCGGCCCTGGCTGAGCGTGGCAGAGAGCCTCGAACCCGCCGCGAAGATCTCTTCCGCGTGCGCGAGCGCGATCTTTCCGGCCTCGGTGAGCAGCAGCCGACGGCCCTCGCGAACGAAGAGGTCCTGATCGAGCTGGGCCTCCAATTGGCGAATCTGAGCGCTCAACGCAGAGGGCGCGACGCGGAGCCGCTGCGCAGCGCGCGTGAGGTTGCCCTCCTTCGCGACCGACCAGAAGTACCGGAGGTGATGAAAGTTGAGGTCGTGCAAAATAGCCCCTGTTCGCGAAGAGAGAATGAACGTTCTCTATTATGACATTTCAAAGAATTCGCCGGGTCCTTACTGAGCGGCCTCGTTCGTGGCCTGGGAGGTCGCGAATATTTGAGTGAGGACCGACGTGCCGTGGCTGTCTGAGCCCGCCAACTCGAGTCGATCCCGTCGTTCCCCGACGCAGCCCCATCTCCCCGTCGCGCAATTCGGGGCATTCCACCCGCATGAGGAAATTCGCCCTGCGAATTCCTCTCTCAAGGACGTCATGAAGGTCATGAAGAACCCGCTCCGCTCCCCTCTTCTGGCGATCACGTTCGCCCTGCTCGCTCTCGCAGGCTGCAAGCACGAGGAGCACGAGGAAGCCGAGAAGCTGAAGCTCGCCGTCACGACGCCTCTGCGAAAGTCGACCGAGCTCACCCGCGAGTACGTCGGGCAGGTTCGGGCCATCCAGCACATCGAGCTGCGCGCGCTCGAGCGCGGCTACCTGCAGGGCATCTTCGTGGACGAAGGCCAGAAGGTGGACGCCGGCCACAAGATGTTCCAGCTGTTGCCGATCATCTACACGGCCGAGGTGCAGAAGGCGCAGGCCGAGGCCGACCGCGCGCAGATCGAGTTCAACAACACCAAGGTCCTCGCGGACAAGAACGTGGTCTCGCAGAACGAGCTCGCGCTGGCGAAGGCGAACCTCGCCAAGGCCAACGCCGAGCTCTCGTTGTCGAGCGCGCACAAGGGCCTCACGGAAATTCGCGCGCCCTTCAACGGCATCATGGGGCTCTTCCAGGCGCGGCAGGGCAGCCTGGTGGCCGAGGGAGATCTGCTCACCACGCTCTCGGACAACTCGACGATGTGGGTCTACTTCAACGTCTCCGAGGCCGAGTACCTCACGTACAAGATGTCGCAGGCCGAGGCGCTGCCGGTGAGGCTGATGATGGCCAACGGCGAGCTCTTCGATCAGCCCGGCAAGGTGCAGACCATCGAGGCCGACTTCAACAACGAGACGGGCACCATCGCCTTCCGCGCGACGTTCCCGAACCCGAAGGGCCTGCTGCGTCACGGCGAGACCGGCAAGGTGTTGGTCACCGTGCCGAAGCCCGACGCGCTGTTGATTCCGCAGAAGGCGACCTTCGACGTGCTCGACAAGAAGTTCGTGTTCGTCCTCGACGCGCAGAACCAGGTGCACTCGCGGCCCATCACCATCGCGGCCGAGCTGCCGAACATCTACATCGTGGCGAGCGGGCTGAAGGACGACGAGCGCATCCTGCTCGACGGCCTGCGCAAGGTGCGTGAGGGCATGGCGATCGAGCCTGAGTCGAAGGGCGCCGGCGACGTGCTCGCGAACCTGGAAGTCGGGGCCGAGTAATGACCGAGAGATTCATTCACCGGCCAGTCCTGGCCATCGTGTTGTCGGTGCTGCTGGTGTTCGTCGGCTTGCTGGCGATGCGCTCGCTGCCCGTCTCGCAGTTCCCTGAAGTCGCCCCGCCGCGCGTGATGGTCACCCTGGACTTCCCGGGCTCCAGCGCCGACGTGTTGGTGCAGTCCTCCCTCATTTCGCTCGAGCGCGCGATCAACGGCGTGCCGGGCATGGCGTACCTGTTGTCCGACGCGACCAGCGCCGGCGAGGCGACCATTCAGGTGGTCTTCGAGCTGGGCACCGATCCCAGTGAAGCGCTGGTGAACGTGAAGAACCGCGTGGACCAGACGATGAACCGGCTCCCGCCGCTGGTGCAGCTCGAGGGCGTGATCGTGAACCCGGTGCAGCCCTCGATGCTGATGTACGTGAACCTGTTCAGCAACGAGAAGACCGCCGACCAAAAATTTCTCTACAACTTCGCGCGCGTCAATCTGCTCCCCGAGCTCAGCCGCATCAGCGGCATCTCGCAGACTCGAATTCTCGGCTCGCGTGCGTACGCGATGCGCGTCTGGCTCAACCCCGATCGCATGCGCGCGTACAACGTCTCCACCGAAGAGGTGATGGAAGCCGTCGCGGAGCAGAGCGTGATCGGCCGCCCGGGCCGTCTCGGTCAGGCCACCGGCGTCAAGGCCCAGGCGCTCGAGTACGTGCTCGTCTACGAGGGCCGCTTCAACAAGCCCGAGCAGTACGAGAACATCGTCATTCGCGCGAACCCCGACGGAAAGCTGCTCCACCTCAAGGACATCGCGAAGGTCGAGCTGGGCTCGGAGTTCTTCGACATCTACTCGAACCTCGACGGCCACCCCTCGGCGGCGATCGTGCTGAAGCAGACGTACGGCTCCAACGCGAGCGCGGTGATCGAGCGCGTGAAGGACAAGCTCGAGGAGTTGAAGAAGTCCTCCTTCCCCGCGGGCATGGACTACGAGGTCAGCTACGACGTCTCGAGCTTCCTCGACGCGTCGATCGAGAAGGTGGTGCACACCCTGGTCGAGGCCTTCATCCTCGTCGCGCTGGTGGTGTTCATCTTCCTCGGAGACTGGCGCTCCACGCTGATTCCCACGCTCGCCGTGCCGGTGTCGCTGATCGGCGCCTTCATCTTCATGCAGGCGTTCGGCCTCAGCATCAACCTGATCACCCTCTTCGCCCTCGTCTTAGCGATCGGCGTCGTGGTCGATAACGCCATCGTCGTGGTGGAGGCCGTGCACGCCAAGATGCACGAAGAGAACCTCTCTCCGTACGCCGCCGTGAAGAAGGTGCTCGGTGAGATCAGCGGCGCCGTGATCGCGATTACCCTGATGATGACCGCGGTGTTCGTGCCGATGGCCTTCATGTCGGGCCCGATCGGCGTGTTCTACCGGCAGTTCTCGATCACCATGGCCGCGTCCATCGTGCTCTCCGGCGTGGTCGCGCTCACGCTGACGCCGGTGCTGTGCGCGATGATTCTCAAGAACACGCACGGCAAGCCCAAGCGCCGCACGCCCATCTCCATCGCGATCGACGCCTTCAACAAGATGTTCGAGGGCGTGACCAACAAGTACGTGCTGCTGCTCAAGAAGATCGCAGACCGCCGGCTGGTCACCTTCGGCGTGCTGATGCTCTCGATGCTCGGGATCCTCGCGGTGAACCAGGTCCTCCCGGTCGGCTTCGTGCCCTCGGAAGACCAGGGAATGATCTACGCGATCGTGCAGACGCCTCCCGGTACCACGCTCGAGCGCACCAACGACATCTCGCGCGAGATTCAGGAGATCGCCGAGAAGGTCGAAGGCGTGCAGTCGGTGTCGTCACTCGCCGGCTACGAAGTGCTCACCGAGGGCCGCGGCTCGAACGCCGGCACCTGTCTCATCAACTTGAAGAGCTGGTCGCAGCGCAAGCACACGGTGAAGGAGATCATGGAAGAGCTCGAGGAGAAGTCGAAGCACATCGGCGCCACCGTCGAGTTCTTCGAGCCTCCTGCGGTGCCTGGCTACGGCGCAGGTGGCGGCTTCGCGCTGCGTCTCCTCGATAAGAACAACGAGACCGACTACCAGGAGTTCGATCGCGTGAACAAAGAGTTCATGGAAGAGCTCCACAAGCGCAAGGAGCTCACCGGTCTCTTCACGTTCTTCGCCGCGAACTACCCGCAGTACCAACTGGTCGTCGACAACGACCTCGCGATGCAGAAGGGCGTGTCGATCAAGAAGGCGATGGAGAACCTCGACATCTTGATCGGCAGTACCTACGAGCAGGGCTTCGTTCGCTTCGGCAACTTCTTCAAGGTCTACACGCAGGCAGCGCCGGAGTTCCGCCGCTTCCCCTCGGACCTCCTCAATTTCTACATCAAGAACGATCGCGACGAGATGGTGCCGTACTCCGCGTTCATGACGATGAAGAAGACGCAGGGACCCAACGAGATCACCCGGTACAACATGTACAACTCGGCCGCGATCCGTGGCGACGCGGCGGCGGGCTACACGTCTGGCGACGCGATCAACGCGGTGAAGGAAGTGGCCGCGAAGACGCTCCCGCGCGGCTACGACATCGCATGGGAAGGTCTCTCGTTCGACGAAGCCAAGCGCGGCAACGAGGCCGTGGTGCTCTTCGTGATCGTGCTCGCGTTCGTCTACCTGGTGCTCGCGGCGCAGTACGAGAGCTTCATCATTCCGCTGGCCGTGGTGCTCTCGCTCCCGTTCGGCGTGTTCGGTTCGTTCTTGATGCTCAGGTTCATGGGCCTCGCCAACGACATCTACGCGCAGCTCGGCATGGTGATGCTCGTCGGTCTGCTCGGAAAGAACGCGGTGCTCATGGTGGAGTTCGCCGCGCAGAAGCACGCGCAGGGCTCCACCGTGTACGACGCGGCGATCGAAGGCGCGAAGACGCGCTTCCGCCCGATTCTGATGACCTCGTTCGCGTTCATCGCCGGCCTCATCCCGCTGGCCATGGCGACCGGCCCGGGCGCGATCGGTAACCGCACCATCGGCTCGGCGGCGCTCGGCGGCATGTTGCTCGGCACCTTGTTCGGCGTGGTGATCGTGCCTGGCCTGTACTTCGTGTTCGGCACGCTCGCGTCAGGGAAGCACCTCATCAGAGAAGAAGATGAAGAGCCGTTGGCGGAGGAGGTGGCGCGCCATGTCTAAGCAGCAGCTGTTCGTGGCGGCGTTCCTCTTGAGTGGTTGCCTTCCTTCCCTCGCCGACAACCCGTCGCGCGACGTGAGCAAGGCCGTACCGAAGGCCTTCCGGGAGACCGAGGCCGAGCAGAAGGCGGAAGACAACATCGCGCAGAAGAACTGGAAGGACTTCTTCGCGAACCCCGAGCTCCAGGCGTTGATCGAGCAGGCGCTCAAGAACAACCAGGAGCTCAACATTCGCCTGCAGGAGATCATCATCACGCAGGCGGAGATCGGGGCGCGGCGCGGCGAGTACTTCCCCAAGCTGGGGGCGGGGCTCGGGGTCGGCATCGACAAGGTGGGCGGCACCACGGCCCGCGGCTTCGCCGACGCTGCGACGGGCGTGCCCGAGAATCTCGGGAACTTCGGCTTCGGGCTACGGGCGTCCTGGGAGGTCGACGTTTGGGGCAAGCTGCACAACGCCGCCAGCGCCGCCGATCAGCGCTACCTCGCCGCGATCGAAGGAAAGAACTTCATGGTGACGGAGCTCGTCGCCGAGATCGCGCGCTCCTATTACGAGCTGATCGCGCTCGATAACCAGCTCGAGGTCTTGAACCGCAACATCAAGATCCAGACTGACGCGCTCGAGGTGGTGCGGCTGCAGAAGCAGGCGGCGCGCGTGACCGAGCTCGCGGTGCAGCGCTTCGAGGCCGAGGTGCTCAAGAACCGGAGCCGTCTCTTCGAGCTCGAGCAGGAGAGGGTGTTCGCGGAGAACCGCATCAACTTCCTCGTGGGCCGCTTCCCGCAGCACGTGGGGCGCAAGCGGGAGGCGCTCAACGATCCGCTCCCCGCGGTGCTCCAGTCGGGTCTGCCTTCGCAGCTGCTCGAGAACCGGCCGGACGTGCGGCAGGCCGAGCGTGAGCTCGAGGCCTCGAAGCTCGACGTCGATGTCGCGCGGAAGAACTTCTATCCCTCGCTGAGCATCGACGCGGCGGTTGGCTACAACTCGTTCAACATCACGCACCTGATCAACACGCCCGAGTCGATCTTCTACAACCTCGCCGGCAACATCCTCGCGCCGCTGCTGAACCGAGCGGGCATCGAGGCGCAGTACCGCTCGGCGAACGCGCACCAGATCCAGGCGGTGTTCAACTACGAGCGCACGCTGCTGCAGGCGTACACCGACGTGGTGAACCAGCTGCTCAAGTTCGAGAACCTGAACAAGGGCTTCGCGCTCCGCCAGCAGCAGGTGGACGTGCTGGCGCGCTCGGTGGACGTCTCGAACACGCTCTTCCAGTCAGCGCGCGCCGATTACATGGAAGTGCTGCTCACCCGGCGTGACTCACTCGACGCGGAGCTGGAGCTGATCGAGACCAAGAAGCAGCTCCTGCACGCGATGGTGAATCTGTACGAAGCCCTCGGCGGAGGTTGGCGCAGCTAAGGACTCCCATGCTCCTCCTCCTCGCGGTGCTCACCGTCGCGTTGTTCACGGCCTGCGAGGACCTGCCCCAGCTTCCTGAGCGCTTTCAGTACGAGGTCGATTTCCTCGACGAGGGGCCTGCACCGGTCAACCGCGACGCGCTGGTGGGTTGGTCGCTCGTGGCGAAGGGGAAGACGCTCGGCGTGCTCACGAAGAGCGAGTTCGGACCGCGCCTGGTGATGCAGGCCTCGGCGCAGCCGACCATCGAGAGTCTCTTCGAAGGCGCAGAGCTCAAGTCGCCGTGCGGGAAGATCATCAAGCTCAAGACTGCCATTCACTCGATGTGGAAAGACCCCGACGGCAAGGTCGCTGACGAGAAGAAGTCCGAGCAGAAGCTGTACAAGTTTCATCTGCGAGATCTCGCGGAGAAGCGCCCGGGCGTGGGGCCGATCATGAAGATCGGTCTCTCTGCGTACCCCGCTGAGTTTCCCGCGCGCAGGGAGCTCGACTTCGAGCCGTGTCCTCCGTGAGTCAGCTGGACCGAATCAACTCGGCAAGCTGCGCAGTGCTGAGCTTGCCCGCCGAGTCCGCGCCCGCGAGGAGCGCGTCGACCAGCTCCCGCTTGTCGTGATGGAGCGAGAGGATCTGCTGCTCGATCGTGCCCTCAGCGATCAATCGATAGACCGTCACCGGGCGGGTCTGACCGATGCGATGCGCGCGATCGGACGCCTGATCTTCGACTGCCGGGTTCCACCAGGGGTCGAGGTGAATGACGTAATCGGCTGCGGTGAGGTTGAGCCCCGTGCCACCTGCCTTGAGTGAGACGAGGAAGACGTCGCCTCCGCCTCCCGTCTGAAAGAGCTCGACGCGGCGCGCGCGCTCTGCGGGCGGCACCTGGCCGTCGAGGTACGAGAAGGTGATTCCTTCCACGCGGAGCGCCTCGGTGACGAGCGCGAGGTGCTTGGTGAACTGGGAGAAGACGAGCACGCGGTGATTCGCCGCGGAGAGATCCTTGAGCAGCTCGAGGAGCCGGGTGAGCTTGGAGGCGGGGCCTTTCCACCCTTCATCCACCAGCCTCGGGTGACACGCGGTGAGGCGGAGACGGGTCAACGCGGCGAGCACGTCGAAGCGCTTCGACTCGCCCGTGACGTCACCGAGGTCGGTCATCGCCGCGAGGCGAACGTCGTCATAGAGCGCGCGCTCTTCGGTCGAGAGCGGCACGACGATCTCGAGATCCGTGCGGGCGGGGAGCTCCTTCGCGACGGCTGCTTTGCTTCTTCTGAGCACGAAGGGGCGCACCAGCTTCGACAGCGCCTCGAGGGCTTCCTTCTGTCCCGCGCCGAAGCGCTTGCGGAACGACTCCTCGCTCCCCAGGAGAGCGGGCATCACTGCCTTGAAGAGACTCCACAGCTCGCCCACGTGGTTCTCGATCGGAGTGCCAGAGAGCGCGACGAGGAAATCGGTCTGCAGTCGATGCGCCGCCTTCGCTCGCTGGGTGTCGGCGTTCTTGATCGCGTGTGCTTCGTCGAGCACCGCGGTCGAGAAGCGCACCTTCTCGAAGGACTCGGCCTCGCGCGCGAAGAGCGTCCAGCTCACCACGAGCACCTCGCCTGCCTTCATCTGGTCGAGCGCGCGATCGCCTTCGTGAAAGAACCTGATCTTCAGCGAGGGCGCGAACTTCGCGGCCTCCGCGCTCCAGTTGTGGATCACGGAGGAGGGCGCCACCACCAGCGCTGGCCCGAGCTTCGCGCGGGAGAGGAGCAAGGTCAGCGCCTGGAGCGTCTTCCCCAGGCCCATGTCGTCTGCGAGGCAGGCGCCCACGCCCCACTGCGCGAGCCGCGAGAGCCACTCGTAGCCCTCGACCTGGTAGTCGCGCAGCGTCGCCTTCAGGGTCTTCGGCACCGGAAACTTCGTCGTCTTCGCCTCCGCGAGGCGCGTCATCAAGGCGCTCCACTCCTTCGCCGCGTCGAGCTGCTCGACCTGCGGGGCGAGGGCTTCGATCAGTGGAGCGGTGCCGAGCGTCAGTTCTGGCTGCGCCTTCTCGGCGTTGAGGTGTGCGAGGGGCGCGAGTGAGTCGACCATCGCCTCCGAGAGCTGCGCGAAGTCGCCGTCTCCCAGCTTCACGAAACGGCGGCGCGCGCGGGCGGCCTCCAACAATGCAGCGAGAGAGACGCGGCGATCATCCACCGTGACCTCGCCCTCGAGGCCAAACCAGTCCTTCTTGCGCGTGATGTTCAAGCGAAGGCGGCCGAGCTGCGCCTCGCTGGTGAACTTCACCTTGGGCGCCGTCCACTCCACGGGCACGCCGGCGACGCTCAGTCTTCGCAAGGTCTCCACGTGCTTGTCGGAGCCGTCGAGGAGCCAGGTGTAAGGCTCGAAGGCGATCGTCGGGTCGAGACCCAACATGCCGGCGAGCGCGTTGGCGGCGTTGAGCTCGGCTTCGAAACGGCGGCGGGTGAACGAGCGGCGCCGGCCATCGAAGTGCGCGGACACTGCCACGCCCTGACCGGGCACGAAGACGGGGCCGCGCTCGAGAGGCTCCACACGAATGGAGAGAGAGAGCCCCGAGGCCGCGGGCATCACGCGCACCAGCGTCCGCTCAGCGGGTGGGCGCTCTTCACCGCGAAGATCATCGGGCAGTTCGACGAGCGCGCCTGCTTCGAGAGCGGGGAGCAGCTCGACCAGCCTTGGCGCCGCTTCGCGCGGCAGCTCGGTGCCCAGGCGCTCGGTCCTTCCCATGAGCTGCAAGAGGCGATCGCTCAGAAAGGCGATGAGGATCCGTTTGTCCGCGGCGCGGACGAACGTGAGCGAGCCCCCTGTGCAGCGAAAGGTCCTCAGGCGCCGCTCGAGCTCCTGTCCTTCGACGATGAACTTGAAGCGGAAGCCGCTGTCGGTCTCGTCGATCTTCACGGTTCCGACGGCACGGGCGACGGGGCTGGGCTCGGCTTCGCCCACCCAGTGCACGCGCGGATGCCCTTCGAGGAGCAGAAGGCCATCGCCGAGGTGGGGGCTTTCTGCGGATCGGGCGGCATCTGCGAGCGCAAGGCGCTCGGCGATGCGCTGATCCAGCCCGTCGACTTTGGTGAGGACGTCCGCCGGGGCGACGGTCTTGCGCTTGCTGGAAGGACCTCGCTTCCCCAGCTCGTGAAATCCCAGGTCCACCGAATCGTGGCCCACCTCGAACGAGAGCACGCCGCGCTTCTGTTTCGGCTCGGCGCCGGGTGAAAGCGCGTCGAGCACGAGCTCCCACGTCGGCTTGAGGGCCTCGAGGAGCAGGCCCGCGGTCTTCGGCTCGTTCGCCCAAATAAGGAGGCTCTCGAGGACCAGCACGCGATGAATGCACACTCGCTGCCGGCACGCGCAGTCGACCGGGGTGGTGCGAGCCCAGCGCCAGAAATCGGGCAGCGTCACGCGGGTGGGCGACGTGATTCCCGGGAGACTGACCCACACCTCGAGGTGCGGAGGGTCGTACTTGAGCTGCGAGCGCGCGGCACAGAGGCCGAACGGGTACATGGGCGCGAAGCGATTTCGCTCTGCGAGCGCGGCCTCGTATAGGGCGGCGAGTGCGGGATCCGCCGGCCGTTCGAGGATGGGCCGCATCGAGCGCAGCTGGGCGAGGCGGGCCTCGAACTTCGTGAGGTGCTTGTCGGCCTCGGGCAGGCTCCTGCGCACCAGCTGTCCGAGGATGGGGGAGTAATAGA
Source organism: uncultured Myxococcales bacterium (assembly GCA_966211295.1). GTDB lineage: Bacteria > Myxococcota > Myxococcia > Myxococcales > Myxococcaceae > Archangium_A. The sequence continues at coordinate 19,330 of CBIHPJ010000022.1, forward strand.
GGTCGTCGGTGCCGCCCTCGAGCATCGCGAGGGACCAGTCGAGCAGATCGGGGATGCAGGTCTTCTCGACTCGTTGGTTGAAGTCAGCGAGCGATACGCGAGGCAGACTCGCTGCCCCGGGGCGAAGCGCGAGCTGCTGGGTGATCCAGCTCGCGAGTGCGTCGAGGACCAACAGGTACCCTTCGTCGGGCCAGGCTCGTTCGTCCGCGGTATCGAGGAAGGTCATCAGCGGTACCGCGCCGGGCACGAGCCTGCGAATTCGCTCGGGGATCGCGAGCTGAGGGACGATCTGAGCCATCATCATGTCGGCGAAGGCATGGCCCTCGACGTCAGGAATGAGGTCGGCGAAGCACTCCGGTTCGAGCAAAGCGACCGGCCTGGAAGCGCTTCCGCGGCGCCGCTCGAGGGCGGCTTTGAACGCCTTCAACAGCCCCTGATAGTGCCAGGTTTGCTGCAGCGCGCGGTGGAGGTCCTTGCGCTGGGAAAAAGCCTCGAAGGTCGAGGTCCCCGCGATCGCGACCACGGCAGCACCGAGCTCCTGATCCTCGAAGGTGGATGCGAGCTCGGAGACCTGCAGCTTCGCTCGTGCGTCACCCCGAAGAAGGTTGCCGAGATCACTGAAGCTGTTCGCACTGGCGATGTACTGATCGATCCCGGGCATGGTGGCGACACATATCCGAACACGCCGTGCGAACCTCGACTTCGCTAGAGTGAGGGCGTGCTCGCGGGCGGCAACACCCTCATCCTCAACAAGTACAAGTTGGGAGCGCGCCTCGCGGTGGGCGGCATGGGCGAGGTGCACCTCGCGCAGTCGCCGGAGGGGAAGACCGTCGTCATCAAGACGCTCCTCCCGCACCTCGCGCACGACCAGCAGATGGTCGCGCAGTTCATCGACGAGGCGAAGCTGGCCTCGAAGCTGAAGCACCCGAACCTCGTTCACGTGCACGAGTTCGGTCAGTGGAAGGACACCTGGGTCCTCGCTATGGAGCACATCGACGGGCCGGATCTCGGCCAGGTGCTCAAGCGCTGCGCGAAGCAGGGGCTCGCGATTCCCTGGCAGGTCGCGGTGGCGGCGATCTCCGACGCGGCGCTCGGCCTCTACTACGCGCATGAGCTCGCGGATGCGCGCGGTACCAAGCTCAACCTGATTCACCGCGACGTGAGCCCGCAGAACATCCTCCTGGGGCGCGATGGCCGCGCGCGCGTGCTCGACTTCGGCATCGCGGCGAGCGTGGACAAGACCACGCGCACGGCGACCGGAATTCTGAAGGGCAAGCTCGCGTACATGGCGCCCGAGCAGGCGAAGAGCGAGACGCTCACCTCGAGCGTCGATCAGTTCGCGCTTGGACTCGTGCTCTGGGAATTGCTCACCACACGTCGCGCTTTCATAGGTCCGAATGACGTCTCCTTGCTGAAGCTCGCGATAGAAGGAGTGGTCCCTCCACCTTCGACGGTGAACGCGACCATCCCCTCGCCGGTGGAAGCGGTGGTGATGCGAATGCTGAAGCCGCAGGTCGCAGATCGCTACTCGAGCCTCAAAGACGCGCAGTTCGCGTTGCGCGCGCTGGTCCCGGGTGATCCGCAGGAGATCCTCAAGACCTTCGTCGCCAAGGTTCCGCGCGAAGATGTCGTGGAGTCGATGCAGACGCGCAGCACGCCGCGTCCTGGTGCCGGCGGGGCGACTCCGCCTCGCGGCAACGACACCGCGGAGCTCACGCCGAGAACTCCGAAGACTCCAAACAAAGCGGCTGCATCCACACCGAACCTCCCGCTCCTCAACGCCTTCCTCGCGAAGCTGCCTCAGGGCCTCGAGTCGTTCCCCGAGGTGCAGCAGAAGGGGAGCATTCTTCCCAGCTTCCTCGAGGGCGTTCCGATTCAGCCGCACCTCGCCGTGCTGCCGGGCCCGCTCGCGGAGATGATCAAGCGGCCGCCGTCACCCGCCGCGTGGATCTCGGAAGTGAAGGTCGCCGCGATCTTCATGGCGTGCGCCGATCTCTGCTTCCCCTCTGCTGAAGCGTTCGTGCAGTTCGCCAACCGCGGCAACCGCAAGGTCATGGACGGGCCGATTTATTCGATGCTCTTCCGCGTGCTCGGCGTGAAGCGCATCGTGAAGCAGGTCTCCGGTCGCTGGGAGCAGTTCCACCGCGGCACCACGCTCACCTTGCTGAACTTCGAGGGGACCGAGGGCCACCTGAAGTTGGTCGCGCCTCCGTTCTCCACTCCGCACCTCTTCGCCCAGTGTCACGGGCAGGCGATTCATGTGGGCGTGGAGATCGCCGGCGGCAAGAACGTGAGCGTCACCTGCACCGAGACCACCCCGGGCACCTTCGATTACGTGTGCCGTTGGACCGAGTGACACCCTGATCTTTCGGGTGATGCACCGGTCGGTAACGGCCGTAATGCTCGGCGCCTCTTGGAAACGAGTGCGCCACCACAACCGTTGACCCGCACTGACCCGTCCTTTAAAGCCCCCTCCTTCGTTTTCGCCGAGAAAACGCGCGATTTCACTGAAAGAGGATTGCTCATGAAGGTTCAGGTCGAAGACGTCTCCAGCATCGAGAAGCGCCTCTCCATCGAGGTCGATCCCTCCCTCGTCGAGAAGGAGCTCACCGCCGCGTATTCGAACCTCGCGCGCCAGGTGAAGGTGCCCGGCTTCCGTCCCGGAAAGATTCCCCGCCGCATCCTCGAGCAGAAGTTCAAGAGCGAGGTCGAGGCCGACGTGGTGAAGCGCGTGCAGCTGCTCGGCTTCATCGACGCGCTCAAGGAGACGAACGTGGCCGCCGTGGGCGACCCCTCGTTCTCCGGTGGAAAGATCGAAGCGCAGAAGCCCTTCAGCTACTCGGCTCGCGTGGAGGTGAAGCCGGTGGTCGCCGCGAAGGACTACAAGGGCCTCGAGCTCCCGAAGTTCGACACCAACGTCGACGAGGCGCGCGTCACCGAGCAGATCGATCGCATGCTCTCGCAGCGCACCGAAGTGGCCGACGTGCAGGGCCGCGACGTGGTGGAGAAGGGTGACCTGGCCGTCATCGACTTCGACGCCACCAAGGACGGCGCCGCGTTCCCCGGCAACACCGGGCGCGACGTGACGGTCGAGGTGATCGACGGTCAGCTGATCGAGGGCAACCTGCCTGAGCTCGTGGGCGTGAAGGTCGGCGACAAGAAGACCGTCGCGTACACCTTCCCCGCCGACTACCGCGTGGAAGAGGTGAAGGGTCAGAAGGCCGACTTCGTGGTCACCGTGAAGGGCATCAAGCAGAAGAAGGTGCCCGCCCTCGATGACGCGTTCGCCAAGACGATGGGCGAAGAGAGCGTCGACACCCTGAAGGCCCGGGTCCGCAAGGATCTCGAGCGCGCCGCGAAGAACCGCGTCGAGGTCGATGAGCGCGACGCGCTGTTCAAGGCCCTCTACGAGAAGAACCCGATCGAAGTGCCCTCGGCGATGGTGAACCGCGGCGTCGACTTCATGCTCGAGAACGCGCTCGGCGGCCTGATGCGCTCGGGCATGGACCCGAACATGCTCCAGCTCGACTGGGGCAAGCTGCGCGAAGAGCTCCGTCCCAAGGCGACCCTCGAGGTGCGCGGTCAGCTGCTGCTCGAGGCGGTGGCGAACGAAGAGAAGCTCGAGATCTCCGACGCCGAGGTCGATGCGCGCATGGAGAAGCTCGCGACCGATTCAGGTGTGGGCGTCGACGTCGTGAAGAAGCAGTACCAGAGCGCGGAAGCGCGCGAGTCGCTCCGCAATCGCGCCAAAGAAGAGAAGGTCATCGCTTTCTTGAAGCAGCACGCGAAGTAACACCACGCAGCACCGAGGAGACCGTCATGCCCTATTGGCCGCCTACAGTCGTCGAGACCACCCACCGTGGCGAGCGCGTGTGGGATCTGTACGCCCGTCTCCTGCGTGATCGCATCATCATGCTCGGCACCGAGATCGATGATGACGTGGCGAACGGAGTGACCGCTCAGCTGCTGTTCCTCGAGTCGGAAGATCCCGACAAGGACATCACGATGTACATCAACTCGCCTGGTGGCTCGGTCACCGCGGGTTTGGCCATCTACGACACCATGCAGTACGTGCGGTGCAACGTGGCCACGGTGTGCACGGGCCAGGCTGCGTCGATGGGCGCGGTGCTGCTCGCGGCGGGGTCGAAGGGCAAGCGCTCGGCGCTCCCGAACTCGCGCATCATGATCCACCAGCCGCTCGGTGGCGCGCGTGGTCAGGCTCGCGACATGAAGATCCAGGTGGCCGAGATGGCCCGCCTCGAGAAGGTGCTCTACGAGATCCTCGCGAAGTCGACGGGTCACTCCATCGAGCGCATCGAGAAGGACTGCGACCGCGACAACTTCATGAGCGCCAACGAGGCCAAGCAGTACGGGCTGATCGATGACGTCACCGTGCGGAACAAGGCTGAGCCGAAGAAGTAACGCAACATGTGGCCCTTCAAGAAGGTGAAGCTGGAAGGGTCGTCCTGCTCCTTCTGCGGAAAGCCGCAGAAGGACGTGAAGAAGCTCATTGCCGGTCCGCCTGGGCTCTTCATTTGTGATCAGTGCGTCGCGTTGTGCAGTGACATCCTCGCGCAGCAAGACGAGGAATCCGGTTCCTGACGCGGCTTTGGCGGGCTGGCACGGTCAGGGTTAACGTCAGGTACGCATGGCCACGAAGAACGTCGGGCGAGAAGGCGGAAATCAGACCCTGTGCTGCTCCTTCTGCGGGAAATCGCAGAAGGAGGTGAAGAAGCTCATCGCGGGGCCCACCGTCTACATCTGCGACGAGTGCATCGGGCTGTGCAACGACATCATCGCCGAGGAGATCGATCGCGAGGAGGCGAAGGACACCAAGCTCCGCATCCCGCGTCCCTCCGAGATCAAGGCGATCCTCGACGAGTACGTGATCGGCCAGGACCGCGCGAAGAAGGTGCTCAGCGTCGCGGTTCACAATCACTACAAGCGCATCGAGTCGAAGGTGCAGCTCGATGACGTCGAGCTGCAGAAGTCGAACATCCTCGTGCTCGGTCCCACCGGCTCGGGGAAGACGCTGCTCGCGCAGACGCTCGCGCGCATTCTGAACGTGCCCTTCACCATCGCTGACGCCACCTGCCTCACCGAGGCCGGCTACGTGGGCGAAGACGTCGAGAACATCATCGTCAATCTGCTGCAGGCGGCTGACGGCGACATCGAGCGTGCGCAGCGCGGCATCGTGTACGTCGACGAGATCGACAAGATCGCGCGCAAGTCTGAGAACCCGAGCATCACGCGCGACGTGAGCGGCGAGGGTGTGCAGCAGGCGCTGCTCAAGATCATCGAAGGTACGGTCGCGAACGTTCCGCCGAAGGGTGGCCGCAAGCACCCGCAGCAGGAGTTCCTGCAGATCGACACCACCAACATCCTCTTCATCTGCGGCGGCGCGTTCGGCGGCCTCGACAAGGTGATCGAGCGTCGGCTCGGTGGGAAGTCGCTCGGCTTCGGAGCGGAGATCAAGAAGAAGGGCGATCGTTCGGTGAGCGAGCTGCTCTCGAAGGTCGAGCCTGAGGATTTGCTCAAGTTCGGAATGATCCCCGAGTTCATCGGCCGTCTGCCGGTGGTCACCGCGCTCGAGGAGCTCGACGAGCCCGCGCTGATCGACATCCTGGTGAAGCCGCGCAACGCGCTCACCAAGCAGTACAAGAAGCTGTTCGATCTCGACGGCGTCGCGCTCAAGTTCACCGACGGCGCGCTGAAGGCGATCTCTCAGGAAGCGATTCGCCGCAAGACGGGCGCTCGTGGCCTTCGCGCGATCCTCGAGTCGGTGATGCTCGAGCTGATGTACGAGATTCCGTCGAAGAAGACGGCGCGTGAAGTGGTGATCAGCGAAGACGCGGTGATGAAGAAGAAGACGCCCGTCGTGCTGCACGCGGAAGAGAAGCCGAAGCCGCCTGCTGAGACCGCGGCGTAATTCGTTCAAGGGCCTCGAAGGAGGCGGTGCTTCCTGGTCTGGGTTCGTGCGCGACCCGAACAGGCCTCTCACTGCGAGCTTTTTGTCACTCTGGAGCGAAGCTTCGTGGCGTTCGCCCTCGAAA
>CBIHPJ010000023.1:0-25359 GCA_966211295.1 uncultured Myxococcales bacterium
CGCAGGTGACGAGGTCGTCGCCGAAGTGAAGCAGGTGAAGCCGAAGTAGCGCTCGCCCCTCACCCCGACCCTCTCCCCGCTGGCGCAGGGAGAGGGAGACACGAGCGCTCGCCCCTCACCTCGAGGTGGAGTAGGGAACGCGGCGTGGCGAAGGAAAAGAATCAGGCACGCGGGCAGTACGGCGACGTGGTGACCCGTCTCCAGGAGATCGTCGAAGCCCTCGAGGGCGGCGAGCTCTCTCTCGAAGATTCGCTCGACCGCTTCGCGGAAGGCATCACCCTCGTGAAGCAGGGCGAGGGGATCCTCAACGACGCGGAGAAGCGCATCGAGCAGCTCCTCGCTGAGGACGGTCGCACCGTGCCGCTCAAGGAGCAGCCCGAGGCAGCGGCTGCGAAGACCAACACCCAGAGTCCTCCTCCTCCGGCAGCGAAGAAGGCGCCCCCCGCGCCGCCGCCGGAAGACGACGACGTTCCGTTCTAGACGCACCCATCAACGACGCTGGATCAACATGGCTCACTTCTCTCTCGATGGTTGGCTCCCTGCGCAGGTTCAGCGAGTCGAAGCGCTCCTCAAGGCGCGCATGGATTTCATTGCGAAGCGCACGCCCGCTCGCCTCGCCGAGGCGATGGCGTATTCGCTCCTCGCCGGCGGCAAGCGCCTGCGCCCCGTGCTCTGCCTGACGTTCTCGGAAACCGTGGCCCGCGCGTCGAACGGCGGAGGCGAGCCCGCGAACGACGCCGCGTGCGCGCTCGAGTGCATTCACACCTACTCGCTCATTCACGACGATCTTCCGGCGATGGACGACGACGATCTCCGCCGCGGCCGCCCCACGAATCACAAGGTGTACGGCGAGGCGATGGCGATCCTCGCGGGTGACGCGCTGCTCACCGACGCGTTCACGCTGCTGGCCACGGGTTCTCAGACCGAGCAGGCGCTGCGTGGCCGGCTCGTCGCTGAGCTCGCGCTCGCCGCTGGCGCAGGCGGCATGGTCGGCGGCCAGGTGCTCGACATCGCCGAAGATCGGCCCGCTGAGCTCGACTACTTGAACCGCCTGCACCGCATGAAGACCGGCGCGCTCATCAAGGCCGCCTGCCGCATGGGCGCGCTCGCTGGCGGAGCTGACGAGACGAGGCTCCAGGCCGCCGAGGTCTACGGAGACGCGGTCGGCCTCGCCTTCCAGATCGCCGACGACATCCTCGACGTCACCGCGGATCCCACCGCGATGGGCAAGCCCACGGGCGCCGACGCAGCTGCCGGCCGCCACACGTTCCCCGCGGTGGTGGGCCTCGACGCAGCGAGGAAGCTCGCGTCCTCGCACGTCACCCGTGCGCTGGACGCCGTGCGTGACCTCGAGGGCGCAGATGGTCCGCTGGCGGCGCTCGCCCGCTATTCCATCGAGCGCACGAACTGACGTGGGGCTCCTCGCGCAGGTCGATTCACCCAAGGCCCTGCGCGCGCTCGATGCCTCGCAGCTCCCGGCGCTCTGCCAGGAACTGCGCGAAGAGATCATCTCCGTCTGTGGTCACGTGGGCGGCCACCTCGGCGCCTCGCTCGGTGCGGTCGAGCTGATCGTCGCGCTCCATCGCGTCTTCAAGTCTCCGGTCGATCGGCTCGTGTTCGACGTGGGGCACCAGGCCTACGCGCACAAGCTGCTCACCGGGCGGCGCGAGGCGATGCGCACGCTGCGGCAGGAGGGCGGGGTGTCTCCCTTCCTCGATCCCACCGAGAGCGAGCACGACGCGTTCGGAGCCGGGCACGCCTGCACTGCGCTCTCTGCCGCGCTCGGCATTCTCGAGGGGAAGCGCGCCCAGCAGCAGCCCGGTGACGTGGTCGCGATCGTCGGCGATGGCGCGCTCACCGGAGGGCTGACCTTCGAGGCGCTCAATCACGCTGGAGCGTCGAACTGGCCCATCAAGCTGGTGCTCAACGACAACGGCATGAGCATCTCGAAGAACGTGGGAGCGGTGGAGCACATGCTCCGCGCGGGTCCGCGGCCGTTCTTCGAGTCGATGGGCTTCTCGTACCTGGGCCCCGTCGATGGCCATGACCTGCACGCGCTGACCGAGGCGCTCAACGCCGCGCGCCGATGCCAGCGTCCGGTGGTGGTGCACGCGCGCACGCAGAAGGGCCGGGGCTTCGAGCATGCCGAGCTCGACTCGCGCACGCGCGGCCACGCGATGGGGCCCTACGAGCTGCGCGACGGGAAGTTGGTGCGCAGTCGCGGCGGTCACCGCACCTGGAGCGACGCGTTCGCCTCGATCCTCGAGCAGAAGCTCGAGAGTGATCCGAAGGTGGTGGTGATCACTCCGGCGATGGTCGAGGGCAGCTCGCTCACGCACCTGCTCGAGCGGTTTCCCGATCGCGTGCATGACGTGGGGATCGCCGAGCAGCACGCGGTCACCTTCGCGGCCGGTCTCGCGCACGCCGGGCTCAAGCCGGTGGTCTGCATCTATTCGACGTTCTTTCAGCGCGCGTACGATCAGCTGGTGCACGACGTGGTGTTGCCCGGGCTGCCCGTGCTCTTCGCAGTCGATCGCGCGGGTCTCGTCGGAGCAGATGGCGCCACTCACCAGGGCACCTTCGACTTGAGCTTCTCGCGGGCGCTTCCTGGGCTGCGCGTGACGGCTCCGGTGTGGGGTGAGGATCTGCCGGTTCTGCTGGACCAGGCGCTCCAGGCAAGCGGACCGACGGTGATGCGCTTTCCGCGTGGAACGTTGCCCGAGGGTGCGGCTCCTGCTCCCGCAGGCGTGCGCTGGCTCGCGGATCCGTCGGACGCGAAGGCGTGCCTCGTCGCTTTCGGATCGATGGTCCTCCCTTCACTCGAAGCCGCGCAGGGCGAGCCGTGGAGCGTGGTCGATGCGGGATCCCTTCCTCTCGCGCCGGAGCTGATCGCAAAGCTCTCGAGCGCGCGCGTGATCGTCACGGTGGAGGAAGGCCCCACCGGGGGCTCGCTCGCTGCGGCGTGGCGCGGGGCGCACACTCCCCCCCCCCCCCCGGCGCCCGCGGGTCGGGGGCCTGGGTCTGGGGGCGCACTTCCACCCCTCCCTCGTGTGAAGCTCCTCGGGCTGCCCGCCGATCGTTTCGTGCGCCACGGCGAGGCGAGGCATCAGCGCGCGACGCTGGGGCTCGACGCTGAAGGGATCAGGAACGCTGTTCGCGCGGTGCTCGAGCCGTGAGTGCCCGAGGGAGGCCCCTCTCCCCCGCCCCTCTCCCCGCTGGCGCAGGGAGAGGGAGATGAAGAAGGAGAGACTCGATGTCCTGGTGCATTCGCGCGGCCTCGCCGAGTCCATCAAGAGCGCCCAGTCGCTGATCCTCGCGGGCCTGGTGGTGGTGAACGATCAGCGCGTCGACAAACCCGGCACGAAGATCGCCCTCGACGCGGAGCTCCGGCTCAAGGGCGAGGTGATCCCCTACGTGTCCCGCGGCGGTCTGAAGCTCAAGGGCGCGATCGATCGCTTCCAGCTCGTGGTGAAGGGCGCCGTCTGCGCCGACATCGGCGCGAGCACCGGGGGCTTCACCGATTGTCTGCTGCAGGAAGGCGCCGCCAGGGTCTACGCGATCGACGTGGGTTGGGGGCAGTTGCACGAGCAGCTCCGCCGCGACCCTCGGGTGATCAGCAAGGAGCGCGTCAACGCGCGCCATCTCACCGAGGCCGAACTGCCCGAGCCCGTGCAGGTCGTCGTGATCGACGTGAGCTTCATCTCCCTCGAGGCCGTGCTCCCGGCGGTGCTGCCGAAGCTCGAGTCCAACGGCCTCTTGATCGCGCTGGTGAAACCTCAGTTCGAGGTGGAGCAGGCGCAGGTCGACAAGGGTGGGGTGGTGCGTGATCCCGTGGCGCGCCAGGCCGCGATCGATCGCATCCGCGCCTTCGTCAGCGCGCGCGGAATGAACGAGATCGGCGTGGTCGACTCGACCATGCCGGGCCCCGCGGGAAACGTCGAAGCCCTGCTGGTCGCTCGAAAGACCTGAGGGGCAGGGGGAGAGGGGCGTCAGGGAACGACGGTAGCGCCGCGCGCTTCGCGGTACTGCGTGAGCGGCAACGGCTTCACGAGATCGGTGCCGATGCGGACCCACACCTGCGCGGCGTCATCGACGCCCATCCACATCGCGTTGCCCGATGACTCGCCGCTGCCGTACTCCAGCCGCCACAGCTCTCCGGACATGGGCGAATCGGTGGCGATGATCTCGGTGGCGAACGACGGCATGCCCGGCCCGAAGTCAGGCCCGGTCATGATGTAGAAATCGGTGCCCAGCCCCGGCTGCACGCCGACCACGATCTGACTGCCCCCGGGCTGCAGCGGCTGCTCGGCGAGGTTGATCACGTTCCCCAGGGTGCCGTTCAGGAAGTAGACCGAGTAGGGCCCGATGATCGCGTAGATGTTGCCCTGCGAGAAAGGCACCACCGCGCGCAGGATTCCGGGGAACTGAGTGCTGCTCCAGCGGCGAGCGGCGCCTTCGCACAGCCCCTGGCTGGTGGAGCACGAGAGAATCGTCGTGGTCTGCGCATCAAGCGCGATCGCCGGCACCGTGAAGAAGGTGCCATCGGCGTTGAACACGCCCTCCGGAATGATCGGCATGCTGGTCGGGTCGAGCGGGTACTGCTGATCGATGATCGCCGCGGGCTGGCCCATGAGCGCGGGCACTCCGTTGCGCAGGTTGCCGGTGTTGAGGTCGAGCTGGAACGGAATGATGGTGCCTCGCTTCGAGCCGACGTCGAAGCGCCAGTCGGTGATCCACACCGAGCTGCCCGCGCCGTCATCGATCACCGGATTCGAGTTCATGATGCCGTACAGGCGCACCGGGTTGATGAAGCTGGCCGGATAGGTCCAATCGTTCGAAGCGTCGGTGCGCGGATCCATCTTGATCACCCGGCTGCGACCCGACTCGTCGATCCACACCACCGCCTGGCCGTTCTTGCCCACGCCCATGCGCGAGGTCTTCGGATCGCGCAGCTCCTTCAGAATCTGCAGCGAGCTGTTCTGCATCACGAACGCGCCCGCGCCCTTCTCGAGCACCCAGCGCGTACCTGTGACCGCGCTCACGTCGCTGATCTGCGTGTCGAGCGAGCAGGGGAACGGCATCGTCTGAATGAACTGCAGAATCTGGCCCTGCAGATCGACGCGCGCGATCGTCGTGCCTGTCTGGGTGAGGACGCAGCCGAGGAACGTGTTCGCCGAACCACCGAGCCCGCCCTCGGCCACGAAGTTGTCGGGCACCAGCTGCTGGCCGTTCGGATCGACGAACTTCTGCTGCGCGGGGAAGAACTTCACGCCCACCGGCGTCGAGTTGTTGGTGCGCCCGTCGTCACACACCACCTTCGCCTTCAAGGTGAGCGGCAGCGCGATGCCGAGGCGCGAATACAGCGGCGAGAAGAGCCCGGGTGCGAGCGTGAACTCGGTGGGGAGCTTCGTGAAGGGCACCTCGGTGAGGAACGCGTCCTGATGCAGCAGCTGAACCTGCGCCACGTTCTTGCAGCCGCTGACGTTGACCTTCCCCTTCACCGATTCGCCGATGAAGTACGACGCGTTCATCGTCAGGAAGACCTGCGGAGGGGGAGGAGGCGGAGGCGGCGGTGGATCGGGATCAGGGCACCCGCAGAAAGCGAGTGCCAGGAGCAGCAATCCAGACGAACGCGTCATCACTTCTCCAGGACGATGAATTCCACGCGGCGATTGAGTTCGCGGCCCCGCGCAGTCAGGTTCGGTGCAATGGGTTTCGCATCACCATAGCCCACCGACTCGAGCCGGCTCTTGTCGATGCCCTGTGCGACCAGGTACTCCATCACACTACGTGCGCGATCTTCGGAGAGCGTCTGGTTCGCCGCCTTGTTGCCGCGGTTGTCGGTGTGACCCTCGACCTTCACGCGCTTCACGTTGTTCTTGATGATCGCGTCGACGACCTGCGCGAGCAGGTTGAAGGACTCGGGGAGAATGGTCGACTTGCCGGAGGCAAAGCGCACCTGCTGCAGGATCTCGATCTTGTCGCCCTTGAAGACCACCAGCACCTTCTTCGGCGCGGGGAGCAGATCGAACGCCACGTCGAGCTTGGCTCCCGGGGTGACCTGCACGTCGCGCGTCTGCGCGAGGTGGCCGTCGGCTGAAGCGGTGATCGTGTAGTTGCCGGCGGGCAGCTCGATCTCCGCGGGCGCCCCCGTGTCGTTGGTCTGCAGCTTCGCTTCGCCGGTGCCGGAGAACGCGATGTCGGCCTTCACGGCCTTCTTGAGCGCGGTCGCCGTCACCGCGAACTTCGCCTTCTTCACGTCGGGCTCGAGCGCGAGATCGAGCTTGGTGGGCTTCGCCGCGTCGATGGCGACCTCACGCTCGATCGTCTTGTAGCCCTCGCGCGCGACGGTGACCTTCACGCTCTTCGCGGTGATGTTGAGCGACTCGTACTGGCCGGTCTCGTTCGTGGCCGCGGGCTTCACGCCGCCGATCGCGACGACCACGCCGGGCAGCGGCTTCTGCGTCTCGAGATCGGTGACCACGCCCTCGAGGCGCGCAGGAGGCGGCGCCTTCGCGACCTCGAGTTTCTTCTCACGGATGGTCTCGACGAACTTCGTCTCTCCGCGCTGGAAGGGATCGATCGCGAACGACGCGCCGAAGAAGAAGTTCCAGGGCGGGGTGGCGGGCACGCCGAGGCCCACCGAGCGCGCCAGGCCGAAGTTCACGCCCGTCATGAACGTGAGGTCCTTGAGCGCGGTGATCTTGAGGCCCAGGCCGAGCGCCTGGGCCATCGCGGACGAGGCGTTGATGAAGCGGCCATCGGGACCGGTGAGCTCACCGTTCGGCACGCCCAGCGGCGCAGCGAGCGTGTACTCGAAGAACGGGGTCACGATCGGCAGCGGAAGCTCGAGCGCGAGGTTGAAGTTGAAGCGGTGGTAGCGGTTCACGTTGAGCGCGAACTCTTCGGACGCGTTCAGGCGCTGGTTGGTGACGAGGCCCGAGGTGCTGTCGAGCGTGAAGCCCAGGCCCGCGGTGAGAATGAAGAACGCAGAGGGGCTCAGCTGACGGAAGTCGTAGGTCGCGAGCACCATCGGCTTGAAGCCCACCGCGAATCGATCGACGCCCTGGTTGCCCACGCCCGAGAAGGTGAGGAGGCGGAGATCCGCGCCCAGGTGGAAACCCTTGCCGAAGTGGCGCGCGACCTTGATGCCAAAGGTGAGATCGCCGAGCGCCTGGATGAGGTTGGGAGAGGTGCGGTTGTTGGTGTTCGCGGCCGCTCCGTACGAGACGAAGATCTCGCCCCACTCGAAGGGCTGGAAGCTGCCCGCGAAGGTGACCGCCGAGCGAATGTCCTGCGCGGAGCGCACCGGGAAGTCCATCTTGTTCAGGTACTCGCCGAGCAGCGAGACGCGAACGACGCCCTTGGGCCCGAGGCGCGCGCTCGAGACGTAAGCGGTGCCGATGCCCACCTGGCCGACGGTGACGCGCGAGTTCTCGGGCGCGTTCCACGCGTTGCCCCACGTCGACGGGCTGTGCGGCTCCGTGCCCGCGAGGAAGCGCTCCTTCTGCGAGATGATTCGGGTGTCCTTGTCATCGAGGCCCGCGTCGGCGCTCATGGCCGTCGTCGTCGGAACCCCCGCATCCGGAGTGGATCGGCGCGTGGACGGCGGAGGACTGGTGCGCACCGGCTCAGCTGCCGGCGGCCTCGGCTCCGTCTTCGGAGGTACGGCCGCAGGCTCCGGAGGCTTCGCCGGCGTCGGGGCAGGCTGGGTCGGCGGGAAGGTGTTCCAGTCGTCGTTCTGCGCAAATGCAGGAGCAGCGACCAGCAAGGGGACAGCAACCAGCGTCAGGAGCGAAACCGTGGATAGCCGAAGGCTGCCCGAGACAAACGGAAGCGGAGCGGACGTTTGGCCGAGGTTGAGCGACCCAATAAGACGGAGCAGAGAACGCAGAGTACGGTGCATGGGGACCATGTGGGCTTGCGGCCGGCGCGCACTGTACCCGACATGTTTGGACAGAACTCGAATTTCACCCCGGGTCCGTGGTGATTCTCCCTACACCACAAAGCGGCCGGTCCAGCCCCATGGCACCAAGTGCCAATGTCGTTCGCCTGCCTTAAAGTGGGCGCGTGGCGAACGCTGCTGGCCGAGTCCTGATCGTTGGCAGCCGTGCCGACTCCATTGTCTCGCGATTGAAGGCGCGCGGGTATGACTGTGAGACGGCCATCGGCTCCGGAGCCCTCGAACGCCGCGCTGGAGCTCAGCGCCCCGACGCCGTGGTGCTCTCTTCCACCGCTCGCGTCGCCCCCACGCTGCTCGCCGAGCTGCGCAAGCGCCCTGAGCTGAAGCGCATTCCCGTGCTGATCGACGGCACCGAGGGGTGGCGTGCGTCGCTGCAGCGCCTCGACGTCGACGGCGTGGCGGAATCCTTCGAGTCGCTCGAGCGCCAGCTGGCCGCCAGCGTGAAGGCGCGCCTGTTCGTCGAGCACGACGATCTCGTCCGCAAGCGCCTCGAGCTGATGTTGGAGCTCACCCGTCTCTCTGTCTCCGGCGCGTCGATCGAAGCGCTGCTCCGCCTGGTCTCGGCCCGCATGAGCGAAGGCCTCGGCTGTGAGCGCGTGGCGGTGCTCCAGATTCAGGCTGGCCAGCAGGGCAGCCAGACCACCCGCGCCGCGCTGATCGACGAAGACGAGCGCACGCCCATCGATCTCGCCGTGGCTCCGACCTTCCGCAAGGCGCTCGAGTCGCGCCAGCCGGTGGACACCGAGGCCGGTTGGGTGGTGCCGCTCAGCGCCGAGGTTCGCGAGATCGCCGCGCTGGTGGTGCGCCGCAAGCAGGGCCTCACGCAGGAAGAGCTCGACTTCCTCCAGGCCGTGGGCGTCGCGCTCGCCAACGCCATCGAGCGCCAGCAGGTGCACGCCACCGCGGCCCGCAGCCAGGAGGCCCTCGAGGACGCGTACGTCGAGCGCTACAAGGAATTGGTCGAGGCGAACAACCGCCTGCGCACGCTCGATCGGAAGAAGAACGAGATCATGGCGGTGCTCAGCCACGATCTGCGCGCGCCGCTGAACGTGCTGCTCGGCTACGCGCACCTGCTCATTACCGATCAGCTGCTCTCTCAAACGCAGCGCGCCAGCTCCGAGGCCATCAACCGCGCAGGGAAGAAGGTGCTCTCGCTGGTGGAGAGCCTGCTCGATCAAGCGCGCGGGGCCGATGGTCGCATCGCGCTCTTCTCTCGCGTGTTCGACGTGAGCGAGGCCTGCCAGGACGCCGCGCGGGAGCTCCAGATCCTCGCGGGAGAGAAGGGGCTGGCGCTGCGCGCCGAGACTCCGCTCTCTCTCGACGTCTTCGCCGACGATCAGAAGATTCGCCAGGTGCTGCAGAACCTGATCACCAACGCGCTCACGCACTCGCGCGGCGCGAAGGAAGTGGTGGTGCGTGCCCGGCTGCGCAAGCGGCCCGATGGTGACGTGGCGCTGATCGAGGTGCGCGACGACGGCCAGATCGAAGATCCGAACGAGGTGTTGATGGCGTTCGATCGATCGAAGGGCCTCGGGCTCTCGATCTGCCGTGACTTCGTCGAGCGGCACGGCGGTGAGATCTGGGCCGAGGCGCCCACCGATGGCGGCGCGATCTTCGCGTTCACGCTCCCGATGCCCGCCGGTCAGCACAAGGCGCTCCCCACGCGGAAGAGCGAGCCGTTGGTGTTGCTGGTGGACGACGACCCCATCTTCAGCCGCATCGCCACCATGGGCCTGTCGGGTCACTATCGGGTCGAGTTGGCCCGAGACGGCAACGAGGCGGTGGCTCGGGCCCGATCTCTGCAACCCGATGTGATCATCATGGACGTGTTCATGCCGAACCGGGACGGACTCGACGCTCTTCGTGAGCTCCAGTCGCGGCCTGAGACGGAGAACATCCCCGTGATCCTCCTCTCGGCGCGGCCCGAATTGCCCGAGCGCATTCGTCCCGCCGAGCTCGGCGCGGCCGACTTCGTGGCGAAGCCGCTACCGCCCAGTGTTCTCCTGGCGCGCGTGCAGGCCGCCGTTCAGCGCAGCCGCGGGCGTCCGCTTTTGGCCGCGGGTCCCGGTAACGACCCTGAGACGGGCCTCTACGATCACATCGGCGTCGCCAATCTCCTCGAGCAGGAGATCAGCCGCAGCGCTCGGTACAACCGGCCCATCGCGCTCGCGGTGCTCAAGCCGCTGCAGGCTTCCGCCGATGCCGTCGGCCGTTGCGCCGCGGTGATCCGCAAGGAACTCAAATCTCCCGACAGTGTCGGACACCTTGGAAATGGGGTGTTCGTGGTCGTGATGCCTGAGACCGCTGCCGACGCGGCGAACCAGCTGGTGGGCCGCCTGGTCGGCTTGCTGGCCGATGAGCGCATTCCTTACCGGTCGCGCATGGGTGACGTGCGCGACATCGAGGGCGGCGCCGAGCTCGTCCTGGAGAGGCTGCTGGCCTGAACATGATCGCAGCGTTGGCGCTCACGTGGTCGTGCCTCGCACCGTTTGCGCTCGGCGCGGCGCCGAAGCGGCCCAACGTCGACCTCTCAGCGATGCGCGAGGCGATGGGGACGCCGCTCGACGAGACCACGCAGTTTCCCTCGGCGGCCTCCTACGCTCACTTCTTGCGCGCGCGGCTCGCGCACCACGACGGCGATCACAAGATCGCGCTCGATGAGCTTCGCCTCGCGCTCGCGTCCGACGATTCGAACCCGTACCTGATGACCGAGCTCGCCGAGCAGTACGCGCGCAGCTCCGAGCTGGAGCGCGCCGAGCTGCAGTTGAAGCGCGTGATCGAACGCTTCCCCGATTACTCGCCCGCGCAGCTGCTGATGGGCCGCGTGCTCTACGAAGGGCAGAAGACCACCCGCGCGCGCACGCACCTGATGCGGGCGATCAAGCTGAAGCCGAACGATCCCGACGCCTACCTCGTGCTCACCCAGCTCTGGCTCGATCAGGGCCGCGTCGATGATGCGGTGAAGGTGGTGGAAGAGCTCGGCACCGCGGTGCCCGGAGATCCCGTCGGCTTCCGCCGCCTCGGCCTCGCGCTGGCGGAGCGGGGTGACAACTCGAAGGCAGAGAAGCTTTTGCAGCGCGCGGTGGAGCGCGATCCCGCTGACATCGAGTCGTGGGGCACGCTCGCGCGACTCGCTGAGACCAGCGGCAAGCTCCCGCGCGCGCTCGACGCCTGGGAGCAGGCGATGCAGCACGATCCCGAGAACCGCGACGTGCTCTTGAACGCGGGCCGGCTCGCGCTGCGCCTGCGGAAGATCCCCGACGCGCGGGCGTACTTCGATCAGCTCCTCGCGCAGGGCCGCGATCCTGAGATCGCCGTGAAGGTGTCGTTCAGCTACCTCGCGGCGCACCAGCTTCAGCTCGCGGCCGACGTGCTCGATCAGGCGCGCGCTTCGGGGCTCGAGCCGCGGCTCCACTTCTATGCGGGCCTGGTGCACGAGCGCGTGCGCGACTTCCAGAAGGCCGCTGACGCCTTCGACTCGGTGCCGAAGGGCCTCGGTGACGTGAGCTACGAGGCGCGCCTGCACCGCGGCCAGTGCCTCTCGCAGCTCGGCCAGCACAAGGCCGCGCTCGACGCGCTCAACAAGGTGCTCGACGAGAAGCCTGATCTCTCGGGAGTGGAGCCGGCGATCTCCCGCACCCTCGAGCGCGCGGGTCAGCTGAAAGAGGCCGAGTCGACGCTGGTGAAGGCGATGTCGAAGGGCTCCAGCACCGAGCTGCTCGAGGCGCTCGCCGGGTTCTACGGCCGCCAGAATCGCCTGCAGGACGCCGTGTCGCTCTTGAACGGCGCGCTCGCGCGGGCGCCGCATGACGAGACGATCCTCTTCGCCCTCGCCTCGGTGCACGAGAAGAAGGGTGAGTGGTCGCGCGCGATCGAGAAGGTGAAGCTGATCCTCGACGGCGATCCGCGCAACTCCGCCGCGCTCAACTTCATGGGCTACACGCTGGCGCAGAACGGCGGCGATCTCGAAGAGGCTGAGCGCCTGGTGCGCAAGGCGCTCGAGCTCAGGCCCGAGAGCCCCGCGTTCCTCGATTCCTTAGGCTGGGTGCTCTTCAAGAAGGGCAACGCCGATGAGAGCGCCGAGCTGCTGGAGCGCGCCGTGGGCTCGGGCCCCGAAGACGCCACGCTCTTCGAGCACCTCGGCGAAGTCAGCCTGAAGCTCGGTCGCAAGGCGCGCGCGCAGGAATGCTTCACCCGATCGCTCGAGCTCATTCAGTCGAGCCCGGACGACGCCGAACGCCCCACTCAGCGGGCCGATCTCGAGCGGAAGTTGAAGTTGCTAGGGCCTGAACAGAAGGGCCGCTAGAACCCGCTTCATGCCGAGACGTGACGAAGGCTTTTTCGCTTCGAAAGACGGAACCCGCCTGTTCTGGCGCTCGGAGATCACGGACGCAGAGCCGAAGGCATGGCTGGGCGTGGTGCACGGCTACGGCGATCACTGCGGCCGTTACGCACGTCCCATCGAGGCCTTCGTCAAAGACGGCTTCGGCGTGCTCACCTTCGACTATCGCGGCCACGGCAAGGCCGATGGCGCGCGCGGCGACGTCAATCTCTGGACCGATTACCTCGAAGATCTGAAGACCTTCGTCGCGCGGCTGGTCGACGCGGCGAAGGGCAAGCCAGTCTTCCTGGTGGCGCACTCGCACGGCGCGCTGATGGCCACCCACTACGTCGCCAACGTCCAGGGACACAGCCCCGCGGCGGAGATCAAAGGCGTGGTGCTCTCCGCTCCCTTCTACGCGCTCGCCTTCGAGCCGCCGGCGCTCAAGCTCCTCGGCGCGAAGCTCATCAAGGGCATCTTGCCGGGCCTGAAGATCGGCAACGAGCTCAAGGCCGAGCAGCTCTCACGCGACGTGAAGTGGCAGGAAGAGACGAAGGCCGATCCGCTCTACCTGCACAGCACCACGCCGCGCTGGTTCTTCGAGACGCAGGCCGCGCAGCGAAGGCTCGCTGGCATTGGTTCGTCGATCACGCTCCCGCTCTTCATGCTCGCGGGCACCGCCGACGGAATCGCCTCGATGCCCGCCGCGAAAGCATTCTTTGAAACTCTCGGAGCGAAGGACAAGACGTACAAGGAGTACGGCGATCACCGTCATGAAGTGATGATGGAGGTCGGCCGTGAGCAAGTGTGGGCCGACATCTCTTCGTGGCTTTCCAAACACCTCTGAAATACGAAGCACTTCCCCCATGGCGAACACCGATCAGATCAACATCATCGGCAAAGGCATCACGATCCGCGGCAGCCTCACCGGAGGCGGAGGGCTGGTGATCGAAGGGCGCGTCGAAGGTCAGATCGCGCTCAAGAATCACCTCACCATCGAGTCTTCCGGAGTGGTCGAAGCCGACATTCGCGCGGACGAGCTGACCATCAACGGCACCGCGAGCGGCAACATCGACGCCTCGACGAAGGTGTCGATCAATCAGTCCGCCAAGGTGAACGGCGACATCAAGGCCACGCGCGTCGTGATCGAAGACGGCGCGGTCTTCAACGGTTCCATCGAGATGGACGTCAAGCTGCCCGACGACATCTGACTTCAACCAATTTCTAGAACTTTCAGGGAAGGGGACATCACATGGCGAACACTGTCATCGGCTCGAGCATCACCATCGACGGAGAGATCTCGGGAGACGAGGATCTCGTCATTCAGGGCACCGTGAAGGGGAAGATCTCGCTCAAGGAGAGCCTGTTCGTGGAGGCCTCGGCGTCGGTCGAGGCTGACATCGAAGTTCAGAACGTCGAGATCACCGGCAAGGTGACGGGCAACATCGCCGCCAGCGACAAGGTCGAGCTCAAGGCCGACTGCCGCGTGGTGGGCGACGTGCGCGCGCCGCGAATCCTCATCGCCGACGGTGCCAGCTTCAAGGGCAACGTCGACATGGACGTCAAGGAGCGCTGATCCACCATGGCCGCTACCAAGGATTTCGGATCTACGGGCGAGTCGACCATCATCGGCCCGTCGATCCTCATCAACGGCAAGCTCAGCGGTGACGAAGATCTCACCGTGCGCGGTCGCGTCGAGGGCGAGCTCAGCCTCACCAAGACGCTGATCGTCGAGCCGTCGGGCATCGTGAAGGCGAACGTCCAGGTCAAGAACGCGATCATCTCGGGCGTGGTGGTGGGCAACATCTCCGCTACCGAGTCGGTCGAGCTGACCCGCGAAGGCCGCATGGTCGGCGACATCAACTCGCCGCGCGTGATCATCGTCGACGGCGCGAGCTTCCGCGGCCGTGTCGACATGGGCAACGCCGAGCCTCGCCCGGCCTCCGAGCGTCCTGCCGCGCGCAGCCTGCCCGTGAGCCGCCCGGTCGCTCGCCCCGCGCCCACCACCGTCTCGCGTCCCGCGATCGTGGCGAAGCCGGTGGCGACCAAGCCGCAGCCTCCCGCCGCTCCGGTGATCGCTCCCAGGAGCGAGAGCAAGCCGGCGCCGCCGCCTCCTCCCCAGCCCGTTCTGGTTGGTGAGGCCGGCAAGAAGAAGGTCCTCCTGAAGAAGAAGAAGTAAGGGTGAACCGAGGTTGAACGGGTGACCACCATGTCGGAAGGCGTGAACAACGACACGCCAGCGACGGCTGGCGAAGAGCAGAGTGCTCCAGATCAGGGCGCGGTCCTCGCTGAGCATGGCGAGGCCGCAGCCGGGGTCGAGGCGTCAGCGGAGGCACCTGCTCAGGTCTCTGACGTCTCGGAGGTCTCCGAGGTGACGGCTCAAGTGGAAGCCGCCGCCGCTGCAGCCCTCGTCGAAGCCGAGTCCTCTGAGCGCGAGGAGCGATTGCCGCCGCCTCCGCCTTCGGCGCCGCTGCCTCAGGTCGAAGAGACGCCGGTCATCCACAAGCACTTCGTCGCGCCCGCGCTCATCCCGCTCGATCGCATCGACGAAGACGCTGACTTCCTGGTCCGCAACGAGGCCGAGCTCGAAGACATCGCCGCGCTCGCCACCGACATCGCGCGCCTGGGCCAGCTGTTCCCCATCGACGTGCGCCTGGTGCCGCCCGATCGGTTCCAGGTGATCACCGGCTTCCGCCGCGTGGCTGCATTGCGCTTCCTCCAGCGCGAGAAGGTGCTCGCCCGGCTGCACACCGATCTCTCCGACGCCGACTCCCTCTTGATGTCGCTCGCGTCGGCGATTCACTCGAAGAACGTGGGCGCCGAGGCGCTCGCTTCGCTGCGTGAGACGCTCGAAGCCGAAGGCCGGCTTTCTCCGTCTGCGCGCGACATGCTCGAGAAGGCGCTGTCGGGCGACGACAACCTCGCTCCCGAGAGCGTGGAAGAAGAAGTCGACGCCGATGAGCTCGCCGCTGACGTCACCGTGCGACTCGGTCAGATCAACCAGGACCTCTCGCTGCTCGCTGACGTGTTCAGCGATCTCGACGAAGAGCGCCGCGAAGAGCTCTTGAAGCAGCTGCGCTACTCCTCCGAGTTGGTCGCGTTCCTGGAGAGCAAGCAGTGACCGCGCCGTCGCTGGATGTCTCGGCGGCTGCCCTCGAAGCTGACCGCCGCCGCCTGTTGGCGATGCTCACCGAGCGCTCGTTCGCGCGTCGCAAGGTGACGCTGGCGAGCGGCCGGGAGTCCGACTTCTACATCGATTGCAAGAAGACCGTGCTCACCGCCGAAGGACACTGGCTGGTGGGCAAGCTGATGTTCGCGGGAGTGCGCTCGAAGTTCGCCCAGGCCGTGGGCGTCGGTGGCCTCACCATGGGCGCTGATCCGATCGCGAGCGCGGTTTCTCTGGTGAGCTTCCTCGGTGGGGCTCCGTTGCAGGCCTTCCTGGTGCGCAAGGAGCCCAAGGGCCACGGCACCGGGCAGTGGATTGAAGGTCTGAGCTCGCTCCCCGCGGGCGCGCCGGTGGTGGTGGTGGAAGACGTGATCACCACGGGTGGCTCGACCATCAAGGCCATCGAGCGTTCGCGCGCGGAAGGTCTCAACCCCGTCGGCGCGTTCACGCTCGTCGATCGGCAGGAAGGCGGTCGCGAGGCGATCGAGGCGACGGGCGTGCAGGTCGTCTCGCTCTTCGCCCGGAGCGACTTCCCGTGAGATTCGCCGCGCTGGTCTCGGCGCTGGCGCTCCTCTCGGGCTGCCCGAGCGCGCGCTTCCCCCGCATCCCCGGCGATCCACCGCCAGCGGTTCGCGATGCCGACGCCGAGGCGAAGTACCAGGAGATCCTCGATCGCTTCACCGCGGGCCGCGGCGTGTTCGACAACCTCGACACCAAGGTCTTCGTGCGCGCGACCTGGCAGTCGCCCACCTTCGTCGAGGCGCGCATCCAGCGCGAGGCGATGTTCAAGGACTGGCCGAAGCAGCTCCACGCCGAGAAGCTGGAGCTCGAGCGCACCCGCGTGTCTGACGCGACCGAGTTCTTCTTCGCGGTGCACGCCAACGACTACAAGTTCGAAGACTTCGGTCAGCCGAACACCATGTGGCGCCTGGTGCTGGTGGTGGGCGATCAGGAACTTCCCGCCGTCTCCATCGATCGCCTCGGCCGCAGCAACGTCGAGATGCGCTCGTACTACTCGTACATGGAGAACTTCTGGGTCGGCTACCGGATCAGGTTCCCGAAGCACGAGTTCACCAAGGGCGAGATCTTCCACTTCAAGATGGCCTCGGCGCTTGGCCTCGCGGAGCTCCCCTACACAGCGGATTGAGCCGTGGTTGCCGAAGGACAGGCTGCTGAACAACAACGCTCCTGGAGCTCGAGGCTGGCGCCCGCCGCGGCGTTCCAGTTCTGTTTCATCGCGTCGGTGGCGATGCTCAAGCCCGGCGCGAATGCGCTGACGCTCTCTCGCTTCCATTCTGGCGCGTTGCCGTGGCTGTACATGGCGGCTGCGGTGATCGCGGCGTCGCTCGCGTTGCTTGGTGGAGAAGGGACCCGCCGCCGGCAGCCCGGTTACCTCGCGCTCGCCGGCGCAGGGGCGACATTCTCGTTGGCGGTGGGCGTGTATTTCGAGCTCCCGCTGGTGCCGCTCGCCGCGTACCTCTTTTCAGAGGCCTTCGCGACGCAGGTGTCGCTCGCGTTCTGGGGAAAGATGGGCGACTCGTTCGACGCGCGTGAGGCGCGACGAGCGTTCAGCTGGATCAACGGCATCGGCATGTCGGGCGCGATCGCCGGTGGATTCCTCGCGCAGGTGCTCGCGCGCACCGCCGGAGCGTTGGCGCTGCTCGTCGCCGGTGGACTCTTCCTGGTGGGCGCGGGCGTGGCGTGGCGCTTTCACCGGGTCGAGGTGGAGTCGACGAGCTCGTCGGTGCGCGGTCTCTCGCCCGTGGCGCGTGCGGGGTGGAGAGAGGTGCTGGCTGCTCCGTACACGCAGCTGATGGGCGTGTTGGTGCTCGGACTCTCGTTGCTGCAGCAGCTGACGGACTACGTGTTCCGAGAGCGCGCGGTGCACCAGATGGTCGAGGCCGACATGGCCGAGCTCTTCGCCGCGCACCAGCTGTGGACCGGCGTGTTCTGCGTGGTCTTCCAGTTCGTGCTCGCAGAAGCGCTCCTGCGCAAGCTCGGCATCCTCAAGTACGCCGGAGTGGTGCCCGCGGTGCTCGCCGTGCTCACCGCTGTCGCCTGGGCGATTCCCAACGTGTGGAGCGCGTTCGCGCTGAAGGTCTTCGAGGCCGCCGCGAGCTGGTCGCTGATGCCGGTGGCGATTCAGCTGATGTACGCGCCGCTCCCTGACGAGATGCGCGACGGCGCGCGGCGCACCATCGACGGGCTGGTGCGCAAGGGCGGCATGGTGGTCGCTGGCGTGTTGATCCTCGCGCTCGCGAACGCCGTGGGGCTTGGCGGAGTCTTCGCGCTCTGCCTCCTCGTCTGCGGCGGAGTGGGGTGGGTGCTCTTCCGCATTCGTCCCCGGTACATCGAGGCCGTACACGCGCGCGTCGCGGGCCTGGAGAGCAGCGGCAAGTTCGAGGGCGAAGAGCGGATTCTGAGCGAGGCGATTCTGAGCAACTCGCCGGAGCACGCCTTGCGCGCAGCGGATCTGCTGGAGCGCACCGAGCTCATCGCCGAGGGCCACGTGCGCCAGATGCTGCTGCACAAGCAGGAGCGGGTGCAGGAGCGCGGCGTGCTGCTCGCGGATCGGCTCCAGTACCGTGGCCTCACGAAGCAGCTCGAGGCGGTCATCGTGAGCGGCTCACGTCGTCCGCGCGACGGTGCGATCTGGGCGCTCGCGCGGCTCTCTCCTGAACGTGCGCGCGTGGTGCTGCCTCCGTTGCTCGCGCAGATCGACATCGGCGTGCTCACCGCGGCGATTGGTGGCCTGCTGGTCCTCGAGGGGCCGCCCAACGAGAAGGCGCAGAAACTCCTCGATGGGCTGATCGCGCGAGGCATCGACGCGCCGCCCGCTGAGCGACGTGAAGTCGCACGGTTGATCGGTCGGCTCGGGAAGCCCGGACCTCAGCCGGAGCTGGCGAAGGCGCTGATCGGGTATCTCGAGGACAGCGACCTCTCGGTTCGCCGCGTGGCGATCGAAGCCGCGGGCGACGGGAAGTACATCGAGCTCGCACCTCGGCTCCTCCGATTCCTGTCGTGGCGCGACGATCGCCGCGTGGCGCGCGAGGCCCTGGCGAGCCTCGGTGACGACGTGGTGCCACTGATCGCGAGCGCGCTCGACGATCGAAGCCGGTCCCGATCTCTCCGATTGCAGTTGCCACGCGTGCTCAGACACATCGGCACCCAGGCGGCGCTCGATGCGCTCTTGTTCTCGAACGCGAATGACGATCCCTCGCTCCACTACCGCGTGGGTATCGCGCTCGCCCAGTTGCACGACGAGCAGCCGGAGCTGGAGATCAATCTGCAGCGTCAGCTCGAGGCGCTCACCAGGCGGCGTGACGGAGCCCTCGCGTTGATCGAGCCCTATCGCGACTCCCGTGCGGCGCTGGGAGAGGACTCGCTCCTCACCCGCGTGATCGGTGATCGCCTCGATCAATCGATGGAGCTCAGCTTCTGGCTGCTCGGCCTGCGCCGCGATGCGCGGGGACTGCGGCGCGCGCACACGTTGCTCCTTGGGAGCGACACCCGCCGCCGAGCGTGGGCGTTGGAGTTGGTGGAGAACGTGGTGTCGCCCGAAGAGCGTGAGCTGGTGGCGCACCACGTGGAAGCCCATCACCGCTCGTTGCCCTTCGGCGCGGCGGCGCGGCTCGATGGGCACCTGCCGCAGCTGTGTGACTCAGACGATTTCATCTTGAAGGCCTGTGCACGTTCGATCGCGCGCAGACGCGGTGCCTGGAGTGCCCCGCACCGGGAGGACGACATGAACGAGACGACGGTGAAGAAGCTCTTCGCGCTGGAAGGCGTGGAGATCTTCGCGCGCAGCGACGTGGACGACGTGGCCGCGGTCGCAGCGGTGGCGAAGGAGCAGGTCTTCCGCCGCGGCGCGCAGGTGTACTCCGAGGGAGATCCCGGTGACGCGCTCTACGTGATCGTCGAAGGCGCGATGGAGGCGCGGCGCGATGGTGAGGTGGTGTTGCGCATGAAGGCGAAGGAGTCCTTTGGCGAGACCTCGCTCTTCGACGGCGCGCCCCGCATCAACGAGGTGGTGGCCACGCAGGACAGCAAGGCGCTGGTGATCGATCGCCGCGACTTCTTGGACCTGCTCGCCGACCGGCCCGAGCTCCTCGCGGGCATGTTCCGGGTGCTCTCGCGGCAGCTGAAGACCATGGTGGTCGAGGTGGCGAGCCGCCGAGGTACCGGAGAGTTGCCCGCGATCGGTGGCCCCCCGGTTCCATAATCTCTCCCTCTCCCTGCGGAGCGGGGAGAGGGTCGGGGTGAGGGGCGAGCGGATCTCGGTGTAGCCTCCGGCCACTCAAGTGAAGACCATCGCCCTCATCGCCCGTCCGAAGAAACCCGAGGCGATCAACGTCGCGCGCGATCTGATCGCTGCCTTCCCCGATCAAAAGTTTCTCGTCGAACCCCACGTCGGCGAGCCGCTCGGCATCGCGCACGTCGGAAACGAAGAGCTCGCCCAGGCCGATCTCTGCGTGGTGCTCGGAGGCGACGGCACGCTCATTCACGGAGCCCGCGTCCTCCGCGGTCGCGCCGTTCCGCTGCTCGGCGTGAACCTGGGCGCGCTCGGCTTCATGACCGAGGTCCAGGTGGCCGAGGCGATCCCCACGCTCCAGTCGCTGCTCGACGGCAAGGCGAAGATCGACTCGCGCATGAAGCTCCAGTGCCGGCTCTACCGGCAGGAAGAGCTGATCCTCGAGGACGAGGTCTTGAACGACGTCGTGATCAACAAGAGCGCGCTCGCGAAGATCGCCGCGCACGAGACCTGGCTCGACGGCGCCTTCGTCGCCACCTACCTCGCGGACGGCGTGATCTTCAGCACGCCCACGGGCTCGACGGCGTACTCACTCTCCGCCGGCGGACCGATCGTGCATCCCTCGGTGGATTGCGTAGTCGTGACTCCGATCTGCCCGCACGCGCTCACCCAGCGCCCGATCGTGGTGCCCGGCGATCAGGTGCTCTCGGTGCGGCTCTCGAGCGATCTCCAGGACGTGTACCTCACGGTCGATGGACAGGTCGGTCACGCGCTCAAGAAGGGCGACCGCATCGAGGTGCAGAAGTCGCCGCACCGGCTCCACCTCGTGCGCAACCAGCAGCTCGATTACTTCGCGATCCTTCGTCAGAAGCTGCACTGGGGGGAGCGCTAGGTCCTCCCTCTCCCTTCGGGAGAGGGTCGGGGTGAGGGCATCGATCAGTACGGCAAATTTCCGGACCCGCCGGCGACGAACGCGAACGCGCCGATATCGACGCTGCCCTTGCGCACGCGAGACCGTCCCGCGACGTCCTTGCTGGCCGCAGTGAACGCCGCCGCATCACCCGCACCCACCGCAGGCGATTTCTCGTTGAGCAGGTACGGCTCGCTCCCCGTCATCACGAAGCCCGCATCAGCGAACTGATTGTCGCCACCGATCGACTTGCACCACTTCGGGAGGAGCGACTTCGTCACCGTCAACGTCGAGGGCAACTTCGCCGAGTTGAAGACGCACGCCGGACCTTCCGCGCGCTCCGAGATGATCGAGTTCGAGATCGTGACCACCGGAATGCGCGTGGTCGTCGCGCCCGTGTGCAGCGCACCGCCCGCGGCGCCATCACCGACCACCTTGTTGTCCGCGATGGTGCAGCCGAGGACCTCGAGCTTCCCGGCCTCCTTCACCCTGATTCCGCCGCCCTCGACCGCCGCGTTCTGAATCACGGTGGAGTCTTCGAGCTTCAGCTCACCCAGCCCATCCACGAGGATCGCGCCACCCTGGCGCCCGGTGTTCGCCTCGAAGCGGCAGCGGCTCGCCTTCACCTTCGCGTCGCGCACGTAGAGCGCACCACCTCCGTAGAGGGGCGCCTTGTTGAAGCGAAGGGTGCAGTCGAGCATCTCGAGCGCCGCGCCCTCGAGCACACAGAGCGCGCCGCCCCCTTCAGGCGCAGCGCCACCGACGATGGTGAACCCGCTGATCCGCACGAGCCCAGTGGCCGCGGAGATGCGCAACACCGATCCAGAATGCACGCCGTCGAGCACGACCTGGCCCATCGCCAGGAGCGTGAGCGGCTTCGTGATCTCCAGATTGACCGTGTACCGGCCCGCCGGGATCTTCAGCGTGTCGTTGGGCTTCGCGTCGCGAACAGCCTGAGCGAGATCCATTTGCTGAGTTGCTCAGTTCCCGACGTCGACGCCCTGGTACAGCTTGGTGAAGTCTTCGAGCTTCATCTTGAAGATGCCGTCGTCCTTCCCATCGCTGCCGTGCTCGTGGCTGCCCCACGGGTTGCGGAGCTGCACGTACTTGGTGCCGTTCTCTTCGCTCGCGCCGAGCACCGTGTACACGTGCCACGCGTAGACGCCGGTGCCGTTGTAGTCGACGCCCGAGTCCTTGCCGTGCGTGGGCGCCGTCATCGGCTTGTGGTTCGCCGCGCCGTTCTTGATGTTGGTGAACAGCACGTTCGCGTCGCTGTACTTCGCGGAGCTGTACGAGGTCGACTTGCCGGTGAGCGCGGTGATCACCTCGCTCGGGTAACCGCCGTTGCCGATCGTCTCGTAGCCGCCCTTCCACTGCGCGTAGGCCTTCTCGAGCACGCCGACCCAAAGCTCCTTCGAGTCGCGCGACTTCGCGTAACGCGCGCTGCCCATGCTGCTCTGGGCCATGTCGCCGTCGACGGTGACCTCGACCGCCTTCGGAGCGGCGCCAGAGGTGCTCTTCTCGAAGAACCGCACGGTGAAGGTGCCGTCAGCGTTCTCCTTGATGGCGTTCTTGATCGCGTCGGGGTTCGACTGCGCGACCGCGGCGAACGCGCCGACCATGTAGCAGTTGGCGATCGAGCCCTGGATCACGTCATCGAAGCTCACGCCGTCGACGAAGAGCTTGCCGTCCTGCACCGGCTTCCACGTGGTGTCGGTGGTGTGCTTGGTGAGGACCGTCGGATCCGCGAGGTTCCGCGGCGTGGCGATCGTCGGAGCCGTCGGGGTCGTCGGAACGCTCGGCGTCGTCGGAGCCGCGGGCGGCTGCGTGATGTTCGTCGAGCCCAGGAACGTGCGGAGATCACGCGTCGCGGTGGTGCCGAACTTGTCCGCATGCAGGTTGAGGAGATTGGTGAGCTCGGCCTTCGTCTCCGCCGTCATCGGCTCCGACTTGGCTTGAGTGATCAGCGACTGCATCTCGCTGATGGAAACTCGGTTGTCTCGGAGAGCGCGGGCGATCGAGTCGCCAATCTTCGTGGGCATGGGGCAGAACTCCTTAGGGGGCGGTCGGCGAACCTAGCAGGACCGTTGGGGTTGAATCGTTGAACACATTGTCGCACCTCGGCCCCATGAGTTGCGCAGGGATGCGGATACACTCACGATTTCCATGCGCCGCCTTCTGTTGCTCAGTGTTTTCGCCCTCTTGTGCGGTTGCCCCGGGCCGGTCGTGAATCCTCCGGCGGATAAGTGCGCTGGTGTTCGCTGCACCGGGACTCAGGTCTGCAATTCGATGACGGGCGCGTGCGAGGGAGGCTCCGTCGATGCCGGACGCGATGCGGGTCAGGACGCAGGTGCCCCCGACGCAGGATCCGACGCGGGCACTGATGCGGGGACGGATGCGGGAAGCGACGCAGGTCTCGACGCCGGAGTGGATGCGGGCGTCGACGCAGGTCTCCCCGATGCGGGGCCGCCTGATGCGGGCGAGGTCGACGCGGGTTGCTCGAACGACCTCGACTGCTTCGGGGTGCAGCACTGCGATCCCTCCAGTCGCAACTGTGTGGAGTGCGTGATCGACGCGCACTGTCCCTCCTCGGTGATTCCGGTGTGCGATCTGCGCACGCAGACCTGCGTGGGCTGCGTCTCCAACGCGGAGTGCGCGAACCCCGATCCGGTCTGCGATTCGACGCAGCAGTGCCTGCCCTGCAACACGAGCGCGGAGTGCGGCCAGGGACGCGAGTGCAACCTGGGCACGGGCAACTGCGATCCGCTCAACGACACCTGCACGTCGGCGAGGGTGATCATTCCTTCGGGTTCCGGCTCAACCTCGATCAGCGCAGATCCGGGGCAGGCGATCGACGACACGGCGGGCACCTGCAACGTGAGCGGGCCAGAGCTCGTCTACACGTTCACCACCACCAGCGTGCAACAGCTCAACGTCTCCGCGGCACCCATCGTCGGCAGCTCGGCGAGACCGGTGGTCTACCTTCGCAATGGCTGCACCGGTACGCAGCTCGCGTGCGACGCCCCCGTGAATGGATCGGCGGGGCTCTCGATCGCATCACTGCCAATCGGCACCTACTTCCTCTTCGTGGAGACGGCGAACGGAGCTCCCGGCCGCGTCTCGCTCAACGTGTCGCTGCAGAATCCTCCGACGAGCGCGGCGAACGACACCTGCGGCGGAGCGACCGCGCTCAGCGTGAACGGCACGACGATCAATCGTTCGGTGGTGGTGGGGAACACCGTGCTCGCGACCAATGACAACTCGGGCGAGCCGTCGTGCAGCGCCACCGCGCGGAGCAGCGGTCCTGAGCTCGTCTACACGTACACGCTCAACGCGCGCAGCAACGTGACCGTGGTCGCGCGGCCCATCTCTGGTTCCACGCTCCACCCGGTGGTCTCGATTCGCACGCCGTGCGCTTCGCCGAACACCGAAGCGGTCTGTCAGGCGGCCTCTGCCGCGGTCGCGGTCCAGGCGAGCGTCCTCGGTCAGCAGCCCGGCGTGTACTTCTTGATGGTCGACTCCGCGGACGGCACCACCGGCGCGTTCCAGCTCGAGGTCGATGCGAATCCGACGGTCGACAACGACACGTGCTCGGCACCCACGGCGCTCACCTTCAGCGGCAACACCGCTTCGGGCACGGGCGACACCACGTGGGCGACGAATGGAAATAGCGTCAGCGATCAGACGCCGAGCTGCAGCGATTCCGCGCGAGGCACGGGACGCGACGTGGTGTTCAGCTACACGCTCGCGGCCGCGCAAGACGTGACGGTCTCAGTCACTCCGACCGGAACAAATCCGACCTTCTGGCCCGTGGTCTCCGTGCGAAACGCGTCCTGCACCGACGCGACGAGGGCAGGGGAGCGAGGCTGCGTCTCTCCGCTCGCTCCCACCGTGGGCCGCATCTCGTTGGTGAATCAGGCCGCCGGCACGTACTTCGTGTGGGTCGATTCCTCGGCAGACACCAGCGGACCCTTCCAGCTCGAGGTGGTGACCGCGCCGCCCACGCCGCCTCCGGCCAATGACTCGTGTGCTTCACCCGAAGCGCTAGTCTTCAACAACAACGTGGCGATGGTGACCGGATCGACGCTGCAGGCGGCGAATGACAACTACGCAGGTGACGTCTCTCCGACCTGCAGCCCGAGCGCGAAGCAGAGCGGGCGCGACGTGGTGTACCAATTCACGCTGACGCAGCCGAAGGACGTCACCTTCACCCTCAATCCCGCGACTGGCTCCGCGCTGATCCCCGCGCTCTACGTGCGGCGCTCGAACTGCATGAGCCAGCTCCTCTCGGACGAGGTGGTCTGTCTCAATCAGATCGGTGGCATCACCACGCAGCAGACGAATCTCGCCGCAGGCACGTACTTCGTGTTCGTCGATTCCTCCGGCGGCACCTCGGGAGGGTTCGATCTCACGGTGACCCAGAGCGCGCCCACTCCCGCACCTGCGAACGACAATTGTGCGGGTGCACAAGCGCTCAGCTTCGTGAACAACGTGGCCACCGTGACCGGCTCGACCTTCGGAGCGAGCAACTCGAACTCGCCCACCGACAACTCGCCCGCGTGCGGTACGGACTTCATTCCGCGTCGCTTCGGTCGCGACCTCGTCTACTCGTACAACCTCACCGGGGCTCAGGACGTGGACATCACGGTGACTCCGGTGAGCGGGTTGGTGCCCACGCTCTACGTGCGCGCGCCCAATCAGTGCGCGAGCTTCAGCGCTGGCTTCGAGCTCACGTGCGTGGCCGAGA
>CBIHPJ010000024.1:0-24914 GCA_966211295.1 uncultured Myxococcales bacterium
ACCCTCGCCTCGGCGGTCGGCGCCGGGGTAGCCGGGCTCGGGGTGGTGTGGGGCCTCGCACATGCCGCCGTGGTGGCGACCTCGCTGGACCCTCGCCTGCAGCCCGAAGTGGAAGAGCAGATCGCGCAGGAGGTGGGCCGGCTCACCGAGCGCCGCGTCTCCTCGGCCGCGACCATCGTGGTGGACAACGAGACGGGCGAGGTCCTCGCGTACGCGGGCTCCGCTGACTTCTTCAACTCGGCGATCGGCGGACAGAACGACGGCATTCAGATGCACCGCCAGCCGGGCTCCGCGCTGAAGCCGTTCATCTACGCGGAGGCCTTTCAGCACGGGTACACGCCGGCCACCGTCATCCCCGATCTCGACACCGCGTTCAGCGCGCCGAAGGGGAGCTACACGCCGAAGAACTACGACCGCCGTCTGCATGGTCCCGTGCGCGCACGTGAGGCGCTGGCGAGCTCGTACAACGTGCCCGCGGTACGCGTGGCTGATGACGTGGGACTGGGTAACGCGCTGAACGTGCTCCGCCGCGCGGGCTTTGAGTCACTCAAGGCCGGCGCTGAGCACTACGGACTCGGACTCGCGCTGGGCAACGGCGAGGTCTCCTTGTGGGAAGCCTCTCGTGCGTACGCTGGGCTCTCGCGCGGCGGCGTGGTGCTGCCGCTGGTTCCGGTGCTGCGCGCGTGGGACGCGGAGGGCAACGAGCTCCCGGTGCGACGAGAGCTGAAGCCGCGCCGCTTCGCAGACTCGCGTGCGGTCGCGCTGGTGACGCACATCTTGAGTGACAACTCGGCGCGCGCGCGGGCGTTCGGCATCGACAACGCGCTCCGCCTGCCGTTCCCCGCGGCGGCGAAGACGGGAACCTCGAAGGGCTACTCCGACAACTGGACCGTGGGCTTCACCAAGGAGCGCACCGTCGCGGTGTGGGCGGGCAACTTCGACGGCACTCCGATGATCCAGGTCTCGGGCATCACGGGTGCCGGGCCGATCTTCAAGCGGGTGATGACGAAGGCGATGAAGGACGTGGTGCCGCGTTCGCTCGTCGATCGCCGCGGCCTCGAGTCGGTGTCGATCTGTCCTCTCTCGGGTCACGTGGCGGGGCCGAACTGTCCGGCGGCGATGGAGGAGCTGTTCATCCCCGGGACCTCGCCGACGCACCGCTGCGAGATGCACGGGGAGCTCTCGGCTTCGCTCTCGCCTGAGCTCAAGCAGCAGTGCCTGCAGCTCGCCGCGTCGCAGGGGCGGCTGGTGGATCTCGGGCTCGACTTCTACGACTGGGCGAAGAACGAGGGCCTCGCGAGCGAGCCGTGGCTGGCCGCGGCGTGCATGGGGGCAGGGGAGCGCGAAGGCGACGCGCGCGTGCTGAACCCGACGAACGGCGGCGAGTTTCTGCTGCTCTCCGATCTTCCACTCGCGGACCAGGCGATTCCGGTGCGCGTGCGCGCCTCATCTTCAGCAGGGCCGCTCGCGGTCTGGGTCGACGGTGAGCGCGCGATGGAGCTCGAGCCTCCCTTCACTGGCCACCTGCCCGCGACTCAGGGGAAGCACGTGATGGAAGTGCGCGACCGCACCGGCGCGTTGCTCGACACCGTGAAGTTCGTCGTCCGCCGCTGACCTCTCTCCCTCTCCCTGCGGAGCGGGGAGAGGGCCGGGGTGGGGGGCGCACTTCGTGAGGGTTGAACCCTGATAAGCCATCCGCATGTTCCCCCGGCTGCTCATCGCGCTGCTGTCCGTCTCCTCGATCGCATTCGCTCAAGAGGAGACGCTTCCTCCGCCTCCGCCGATCGAAGCGCCGAAAGCAGTCGTCGCAGAGCCGCCGGTCGCGAAGATGCAGCCGCCTCCTCCGACCGCCCGTGAACGCCGCAGCGGCACCATCGGCGTGGGCTACCTTGGACTGAGCTCCATGCAGCCAATCGTCCCGTCCCTCGGTGGACTCGGCGGTTTGGTGGGGCTCGTCGCGAGGACCCAGGTTCCCCTGCTCGGCATGCGCTACTGGTTCCGCGCCGGACGCATCGGCCTCGACCTCGGCGCAGGCGCGATGTTCTCGACCGGGATGGAGTCGAGCCAATTCGCGAGCAACCCCAGCGTGCAGATCGTCGGACACATCGGCATGCCGATCGCCGTGGCGAGCACGCAGCACGTGATCGTGCTCCTCGCACCGGAGTTCAGGGCGGGCTTTGCCACCACGACCTCCGGCGGAAGCAACGAGGCGACGGGCTCGCTCCTCGAGCTCGCGCTGCGCGGTGGCGTCGAGCTCTTCTTCAGCTTCATCGGCGTGCCCGAGCTCTCACTCGAGGCGGCCATTCGCGTCGGAGTGGCCCGCGAGGCGCAGGGCTTCTCCTTCCTCTCTCCGCTGGGCCCAGGCGGGGGCGGCACCAACTTCGAGACCTTCCGCTTCTCCACTTCGCTCTCGGGCGACGCAGGCTCGATCATCGCGTCGTCGCTCTCGCTGAAGTACTACTTCTGACCATGAAGAAGCTCTGGTGGGTCGCCGCGCTGCTCGCTGCCGCACTCGCCGGATGTCCGACGAAGCAGGAGGCCTGCATGTCGAGCTGCGCGGGCTGCTGCGATTCGATCACTGGCGAGTGCATGGAGGGCACACAGCAGTCCGCCTGCGGTCTTGGCGGCGCGACCTGCATGCTCTGCTCGCGCGGTTCCTGTGAAAACCACGCATGCCTGTTCAGCCCGTTCCCCGGGGCGCTCAACGACGGCGGGCCTGACGGAGGGACTGACGGCGGCGACGACGCGGGCGCGGATGCGGGTCGAGACGCAGGTGCCCCCGCCGATGCAGGCACGCACCCGGACGGTGGCAGTCCGTATCGCTACTGGGACGGAGGCTCGTGCACCACCGCCACCGACTGCCCGTGCTTCTCCTCCGACGACTGCGGCCCGGGCTTCTATTGCCACTCGCAAGACTCGAGCGGCGCGAACGTCTTCTGCGTCCCGGGCGCGCGCGGAACCGGACGCCCGGGCGATTCCTGTTCGGGAGAAGCGGACTGCGCGAGTGCGCTCTGCACCGACTCCGCGAGCAGTGGAATGAAGTGCAGCGCCCTCTGCGACATCGGAGTCGCTGGGTCGATCTGCTCGCCGCCTTGACGGTGTGTCCGCCCGGCCCCCGGGATACACTTGCGGCGTGAGTTCAGCCGATGAAGCCGCGCGTCGAGCAGCTCGTGCGTCCTGGCCGGGACTCAAGACGACTCTGACCGAGGCCGGCCGGGCCAGCGATGAGCGTAGAGGCTGGTCTCAACCCTGATTTCCTCGATCTTCTTGCCGCTTTCGAGCGCGCCAAGGTCGAGTTCATCGTCGTTGGTGCGCACGCTCTTGCCGCGAACGGAGGCGGGCGTGCGACTCTGGGTCGCTGCGCTCCATGGTCCAGGGTGACGTTCACGCGAAAGTCAGGTTGCGAGGGCGAGTTTCGTCGGCACTCCTCGACGGCGCCGCCTGGCAGCAGAGGTCCTACACGCACTCTGGAAGAGCGTTTCTAACGAGACGCTTCGGGTTCGATTCCCGGCTGGGCCCGCATGGGTTCGCCAACTTGCGGCTTCTGCACTCGGGCGGCGCTGTCACTTTCTCTACAATCCCTGCCATGAGTGATCGAAAGACCGCGATGATCACCCACTACGCCGTCGGTGGGATCACGTTGGTGCTCGGCCTGAAGAACCTCGTCGCGCCGGGTGAGCACTACAACTCGCTGCCGATCTGGAACGAGTTCCTCTTCAGGTACGGCGGCCCGATCAGCAGCTTCTTCATCGGAGGACTCATTCTCGCCGCGGGGTTCCTCACCCAGCGCGCGAACGATCCCGCCGAGAGCACGAAGGAGCTCAACTTCATCTACGAGGCCGAGATCCCGCTCGCTCCGTTGGCCTCGGCATTCCTGTTCTGGATCGGGATCATGTCGGCGACGGCGATCCTCCCGTACACCGGCGAACGCGGCATCGAGCCGGGTCAACTCGTCGCGGTCGCGTTCTTGATCCCCATGATGCTCGGAGGCGCGTGGTTCTTTCTTCACTACCGGCGCCTGGCGATCCTCGACAGCGCCACACGCACCTTGATCATCAGCTACGGCAAACCGTGGGCAGTGCTCACGCTCCGCTCGGAGTTCAGCGACTTTCAGACCGTGACGATCGAAGAGGTCCAGCGCGCGCGCGGTTCCGTGTTCCGAATCGTCGCGAGCGGCACGAAGGGCTCGAAGCTGATCACCTTCACGTTCAGCCGTCAGTCCGCCCAGCACTGCGTGCAGAACATCGTGCAGGTCACTGGTTGGGCCGAGGCCGCGCTCGCGAAGGCGTGACGACTACTGCTGCGGCGCGCTCTGCAGCGCCTTCTCGGCCTTCATGCGCTTCTCTTCACGCCAGCTGTGAATGAAGAGAATGCCGATGCCGCCGAGGATCGCGAGGTCCGCCACGTTGAACACGCCCGTTCGCAGCGGCATGCCGCCGATGCGCAGCGAGCCGAGGCCCAGGTTCATGAAGTCGACCACGCTCCCGTCGAAGCGCGCGCGATCGATCCAGTTCGAGAAGCCACCCGAGGCGATGAGCGAATACGCGCCCACCTGCAGCCCATCGAGCTTCGTCTTCCAGATCTGCTCGCTGAACAGCGCGTACACCGTGAGCGCGAGCAGCAAGAGCCCGACGCCGATGGTGAGCAGCCAGTAGCGGGCGCCCGGAGGCAGGCTCGCTCCGAGAGAGAGGAACGCGCCTTCGTTCGTCGCGTACTGCAGGCGGAACAGGTCACCGAGGAAGAACTGGGTCGGCGTGTCCTTCAGCTGCGCGGTCGCGAGCTGCTTGGTCCACTGATCGATCACCACCTGCGCGATGAAGACCGACAGAAAAACAGGAAGGCGCTGGCGAACCATTTCTCTCGTCACTTGCCACACTGTGCGTGCACTTAGAAGCGCCCCGAAACGGCCAGTCCGTTGGAGATCGGGGTGACCCGGGCGGTGATCGGCCCGATCCGCCCGTGCAACAGGGTGGGCATCAGCATGCCGATGGCCGTGCCCACCGCCGATCCGATGAGGATGTCCGAGGCCCAGTGCTTGTCCGCCGCGAGCCGCAAGATCGCCGTGGTGGCCGCCATGGGCAGGCCAACGACCCACAGCACCCACGCATTCCGATAGTTCCTCAACGCCGCGATCGTCGCCGCCGAGGCGGTGAGCGCGAACGTGAACGTGGAGTGACCGCTGAAGAACGAGAGGTTGTTGTCCGCGAGGTCGCTGCCTTGCGCGAGCAGCTCCGCCGAGGCGCCCACCGTGTACGGCCGCGCGCGCCCCACCAGGAACTTCGTCGCCTGGTTGAGATCGAGCGCGGTGAACGTGGCCTCGAGGATCAACACGAGGTCGGCCCAGAACGTCTTCATGAACACGCCGTCCCTCCACGAAAGCAGGGCGTCGATCCCCAGCATCGCGAGGGGCACTCCCACGAAGCCGATGAGGTTGCTCGCCACGTGCGGCCCGTGAATTCCCTCGGCGCTCGGACTGAGGCTCGGGTTGAACGCCACGCGCACCGCGGTGTCGAAGCCATTGGTGGCGCACCAGCGGCACTCGTCGGGC
The DNA here is from genome assembly GCA_966211295.1 of uncultured Myxococcales bacterium. Classification (GTDB taxonomy): domain Bacteria; phylum Myxococcota; class Myxococcia; order Myxococcales; family Myxococcaceae; genus Archangium_A. Next base: position 5,549 of record CBIHPJ010000024.1, read on the forward strand.
GCGAGCTGCTTCTTCACGGCGAACTCCGACACCACCCATCCCGTGGCGAGCACCCCCGCGACGGGGATGTCGATTCGCGGATCCCAGCGCAGGTCTTGCGGGGTCTGCACGAGGACCGCGGCGAGAACGATGGTGGAGATCATGAACGGTGAGGTTTAGCCCTGTCTTGGAGCGCGGGCGTGCGTTGTGTATGGGAGCGCTCTCTCTTTTTGGAGGTCGTACTCAATGCGGGTCGAGAAGGTTGAAGTCGTCATCACCGGTGCGGGTCCCTCTGGCGCGGTCGCGGCGGGCCTCCTGCGGAAGCAGGGCCACCAGGTGCTGGTGCTCGAGAAGGAGACCTTCCCGCGCTTCTCCATTGGAGAGAGCCTGCTCCCGCAGACGATGAAGTACATCGAAGAGGCCGGGATGCTGCGTGACGTGGTCGAGGCCGGCTTCCAGTACAAGAACGGCGCGTCGTTCACGCACCGGGACAAGGCGACCGACTTCGACTTCCGCGACAAGTTCAGCGAGGGCTGGGGCACCACGTACCAGGTGCAGCGCGCGAAGTTCGACAAGGTGCTCGCCGACGCCGCGCAGCGCATGGGAGCCGACGTGCGCTACCGCCACCAGGTGATGGCGGTCGACGTCTCAGGCACTCCGAAGATCACCGTGAAGTCGCTCGACTCCGGCGAGGAGTTTCAGGTCGAGACGAAGTTGATCCTCGACGCGAGCGGCTTCGCGCGCCTGCTTCCGCGTTTGCTCGAGCTCGAACAGCCCTCGAACTTCCCGGTGCGGCAGGCGTTCTTCACGCACATCGAAGATCGCATTCCGACGAACATCGGCTTCGATCGAAACAAGATCCGCATCGCCGTGCATCCGGAGCACGTGGACGTTTGGTACTGGGTGATTCCGTTCTCCGACGGCCGCTGCTCGATCGGCGTGGTCGCGGAGGCCGCGTTCCTCGACAAGTACCAAGGCGACGAGACCACCAAGCTGAAGACGGTGATCAACGAAGATCCGAACCTGCGGAAGCTCTTCGTGAACTCGGTCTGGGACACTCCGGCGCGCACCATTCGTGGCTACGCGTCGAACGTGAAGCAGCTGTGCGGCAAGGGCTACGCGCTGCTCGGCAACGCGGGTGAGTTTCTCGACCCGGTGTTCTCCTCGGGCGTGACCATCGCGATGACCTCGGCGAGCCTGGCGGCGAAGTGCGCCCACCGCGAGCTCACCGGAGAGACGGTCGATTGGCAGAGCGACTTCGCGGTGCCGCTCAAGCGCGGCGTCGACTCGTTCCGCGCTTTCGTCGAGGCCTGGTACCAGGGCGGCTTCCAGCGAATCATCTTCCACCCCGCGCCCTCGCCGGACATCCGCAGGATGATCTGCGCGATCCTCGCGGGCTACGCGTGGGATCAGGCGAACCCGTACGTCGCTGAGCCCAAGCGGCGGCTGCGCGTGCTGGAGGAGATTTGCAGCGCGGGCTAACCACGCTCCTGGCGCTGCTGGTCGCTTCGTGTGTCACCACACCGAAGCCGCCGCCTGCGCCGGAGTTTGGGCTGCGTCTGTCGCCTGCTTCGTTGGGCCGCGAGTTGTCGCTGTCGCAGCGCATCACCGTGGTGCGCGGAGACGATCGCAAGAGCTTCGATGCGCAGCTCGAGGCAGATGCGAATTCAGTTCGCGTCGCCGCGGTGGCGATGGGCCACACCGTCGCGCAGCTGAGTTGGGACGGGAAGTCGCTGGAGAAGAAGGTGTCGACGCACGTGCCGCCCGCGGTGACGGCGGAGCGGATTCTGAGCGACGTGCAGCTCGCGTGGTGGCCGGCCGAGGCGATTCGGGCGGGGCTGCCCGCGGGGTACACGCTGGAGGAGACCCCGACGTCCCGAGTGGTAACGGAGCAGGGCGCGCCGTTCGCCTCGGTTACCTATGAGGGCACGGCACCCGCGTGGACGTTCGTCCGGTTAACTCAGCAGCGGTACGGCTACGTGCTCGAGATCGAGTCAGTGGAGGCTCAATGACGAGAGATCCACTTGGGCCACTTATCTCCCTCTCCCTTCGGGAGAGGGTCGGGGTGAGGGTGAAACAATGAGCGCCTTTCTCAAGGAACTCGGAGTCATCTGCGCACTGGGTGAAGGACAGAACGCCGTGCGCGAAGCCGCCTTCGCCACCAGGCCCGGCGGAGTGAAGACCACCGACTTCTTCTCGAAGGAACGCCTCCTCGCGCTCGGAAAGGTCGACGCCGCGTTGCCGTCAGTCGCGCACCTGAGTGACGAATTCCGCAGCCGCAACAACGCGTTGCTCACCGTGGCCCTCTCTCAGATCCGCCCGGCCGTCGACGCCGCGATCGCCCGCTTCGGAAAGAAGCGAATCGGCATCGCGATCGGCACCAGCACCTCGGGAATCGGCGAAGCCGAGCTCGCGATCGACGCGAAGGAAAAGACCGGCGCCTTCACCGACGGCTACCACTACACCGTGCAGGAACTCGGCTCTCCCACCCGCTTCCTCGCCACCACGCTCGGCCTCACGGGACCCAGCTGCACCATCTCCACCGCGTGCAGCTCGAGCGCGAAGGCCCTCGCGTCCGCGGCCCGCTGGCTCGAAGCGGGAATCTGCGACGCGGTGATCGCCGGCGGCGCCGACTCGCTCTGCCGCTTCACCATCGCTGGCTTCAGCGCGCTCGAGGCGGTGAGCGCCGCGCGCTGCAACCCGATGAGCAAGAACCGCAACGGCATCAACATCGGCGAGGCGGCGGCGCTCTTCCTGGTGACGAAAGAAGAAGGACCGATTCGCCTTGCAGGGTGGGGTGAGACTTCAGACGCGCACCACCTCTCCGCTCCTGAGCCGACGGGACGTGGTGCCGCCGAATCGATGCAGCTCGCCCTGGGGAAGGCGCAGCTGGCGGCGAAGGACATCGGGTACATGAACCTGCACGGCACTGCGACGCCGCAGAACGACGCGATGGAGTCGCGCGCCGTGGAGACGGTGCTCGGACTCGAAGTGCCCTGCAGCTCCACCAAGCCGCTCACCGGTCACACCCTCGGAGCGGCGGGCGCGCTCGAGGCCGCGCTCTGCTGGCTCACGCTCACCGACGAGCAGAGCCGGCTCCTTCCGCACTGGTTCGATGGCGAGCGAGATCCCGAGCTCGCGCAGATCGCTCTCGTGAAGCCTGAGCAGCGGGCGAAGGTGCGCGCGGTGCTGAGCAACTCGTTCGCGTTCGGCGGGAGCAACGCCACGTTGGCTCTGGTACGGAGCTGATTCGCATGGCGCTGTCGTACGAGGGACCCATCGCCGAATTGGTGCCGCATCGTCCTCCGATGCTGCTCGTCGATCGTCTCCTCGATGACGGCCCCGAGCATGTGCGCGTCGAGTCGGTGGTGAAGCCTGATGAGCTCTTCGTCACGCCCGAGGGGTTGCCCGCGTGGGTCGGCCTCGAGCTGATGGCGCAGACGGTCGCGTCTTTCGCGGGGCTGCGCGCGCGGGAGAAGAACGAGCCGGTGAAGCTGGGCTTCCTCCTCGGTACGCGGCGGTACGAGTGCACTCGGCCCTTCTTTCCAGTCGGCGCCCAGCTGGTGATCGACGCCACGCAGGAGATGGTGGCCGAGAACGGCCTCGCGGTGTTCCTCTGCCGCATCTCGCTCGGAGGCGAGGTGATCGCCACCGCGCAGCTCAACGCGTTCCAGCCTTCCGACGTGGACGCGTATCTGCGAGGAACAGGGAATGGATGAGAAGCACAAGGCGTCGATGAATACGGTGCTGGTGACCGGCTCGTCGCGTGGCATCGGCCGTGCGATCGCGCTGCGCGCCGCGAAAGATGGATTCGACGTGGTGGTGCACTGCCGTTCGCGCGTCGACGAAGCGAAGTCGGTGATGGAGCAGATCAGTGCGCTCGGCCGGCAGACTCGACTGCTGATGTTCGACATCGCGGATCGGGCCGCGGCCGCGGCGGCGCTCGAAGCGGACATCGAGAAGCATGGCGCGTACTACGGCGTGGTGGCGAACGCGGGCATCGCGAAGGACACCGCGTTTCCCGCGATGACGGGTGAGGAGTGGGACGGCGTCATCCACACCAACCTCGACGCCTTCTACAACGTGCTCCGTCCCGTCGTGATGCCGATGGTCCAGCGTCGCAAGCCGGGTCGCATCGTGACGATCTCGTCGGTCTCCGGGCTGATCGGGAATCGCGGGCAGGTGAACTACAGCGCGGCGAAGGCGGGGATCATCGGGGCCACGAAGGCGCTCGCGCTCGAGCTGGCCAAGCGCGACATCACGGTGAACTGCGTGGCTCCGGGGCTGATCGAGACCGAGATGGTCTCGGAGGAAGTCGTGAAGCACGCGCTCGATCTGATTCCTGCGCGGCGCCTCGGGAAGCCCGACGAAGTGGCGCACGCGGTCTCGTTCCTGCTCTCGCCTGCGGCGGCGTACGTCACGCGCCAGGTGATCTCGGTGAATGGAGGGCTGAGCTGAGTAGGGCCTACGTTCGCCCATCCTGACGAGACGTCAGCCTCCGTCGCCGCCTTCGGTGCGACAAAAGCGGTTCCGACACCGCGCCTGGCCAGGCGGGCTGACGCATCGCACGCCGCTAACGCATTCCTCACATCGCGCGTCGAAGGATGTTCGCAGGCTTTCAACCTCCCCGATCTTAGGAGCACTGACCGCCACTTGACACAATTCCGCACAGCGAATGCTTGTGAAAGCCAGTGCGCAATCAGAATCGGAGGTGCACGCAGTCTCGATCATTCGAATTGAGGCTGCGTATTCTTGGGCAAGTTGCTGAGCGCGGACGACGCAGGCACCAGCATCGCCGACACCAGCATCGCCGACATCGTTTCCGCCGTCGAAACCGCCGTCTTCGGAGGGTGGGGTCAAGCAGCTGGTGCACGCAAGAAGGCAAGCCACCACGAGACGCGTCACGATTTTTCTCCAGATTTCATTCAGCAACGCAACGAGCATTGCGACACTTTGCCGAATTCGGCGTCTTGAAGCAGTCGAACGAGCCCTTGCACACGGCGCCGCAGCTTGCTCCAACTGAATCGCGCAGCCTCGCGTATTCCGCCTCGGCCGAACGCGCAACCGCCACTGGGCAGCTTGAGAGGCAGGGCAGGTCGCTCGAAATGAGCGAGCAGTCAGCGTCGACAGAGCAACTGCGGTCGACGGATTTGGTCGCCTCGCTCAGTTCAACCCCAATCGAGTTCAATTTCTCCCAGCACGGATCACCGCATCCGAGCGCAAGAAACAAAGGAATCCATCGGATCTTCGACACGCTCTCCTCGCTCTATTCTGTGGGGAGCCGTTCGCCCTTGCAGCGGCCGGAGCGACATCGCGCAACTTGAGGCTCTTGAAGGCAATCGAACGCACTCTTGCAAGTGGCGTCGCAGGCTGTACTGACCGACTCGAGCGCCTCTCTGAGCGCGCCTTCCGCCGCAGCGTTTACGGCGACGCGACAGGTGGTCAGACAGGGAAGGTCACTCGAAACCAGTTTGCAGTCTTCGTCCTTGAGGCAGCTGCGATCGGTGTTGGTAACGACTTCACCGACTCTTTGGGAAATCTCTTTGCTGCGAAGATAGCAGTCAGCCGACTGCGAGCCCGAAGTCCCAACAGCCTGTTTGCTTTGGCCGGCTTCGTTGGGCGTCGATGGTGGCGCACACGCCGCCCCCACGCCGAGCAACAGAATGACTTTAAGTGTCTTATTCATAGTCGGCTCCATTTGCGAACCATTCAAAATAGACATTAAATTCCGGCACCCATGTTAGGCTGATCGAACTGTGCTGTGGTTGATTGTGCACGTAATCGATTGGTTCCGTTGCAGGAAAAAAAGTTGAATGTGTACTGCCAAAGCGGCCTCATCGAGCTCATCACGGTATGGTATCCCCGATCCCGAGACGCGAAGAGGTAATCGCCATTCTCTGCGACCGACATTCCGTAGGAGTCCGGAGACGGGTATCCGTAGAAATGCTGTCCGAGATAGATAAATGTAGGCTCAAAATAACCGAGCGATACAAGTGTGCCCTGTAAGGGCGTTCCTGCTTGCACCTTGAATGTGGCGAACTTGGCTGGCGTATTTGCGAGTTGCCCATCGGCAAAAGAAAGCATGCATTCATCGTCTGGCGGATTGGTGCGACAGGTGAGGCCGAATGGATGATCGGATACCTCGTATGAGATTCCGGGTTCGAAGGGTTTCCAGGTGAGGCCGAAGTCGACACTCGTGGCAAAATTGATTCGTCCACCGTTCTGCTGCCACGCAAGCACGAGGGCCTCTGTATTCGGCGCCCATGCCAGGGCCGGAGGAACCGAGGTTCGTGAGATGTCTACCGTGGACAAGTGAGTCCAGACCTTGGAGTCGACCGTCTGACTGATTTCAATCTGCTCGTTGTCTCCAATTGAGGCCATGAAAGCTGTCGTGGAGTCTTGGGCGACGAGCGCCGCTCCGCGCGTTGATTGAAATCCTGTTGTTCCTTGGTAGGTGGCGTACGAGCCATTGGTGACGATTACATCCAGCAGTCTGCTGCCTGGATCTTGATAGACAATCGTCTGCTGGTTCCCGTCCTCGTTGTGAGGGGATGAAGCCAGAAATACGGCAGCGGGTCGATCGGTTAGCCACGGCGTGATGTGATTCTTTGGTGCGGGAAACTGCCAGGATTGACCAGAGTCAAACGTGTATGCCCCAACCAAGGTCATGAACCCCAAGGGATACTTCACCCGACCTTGGAACATCGCGTCAATGTCATCGGCGGCAAGGTGGCGTCGCCGTCCTGCTCCTGTGCAGCTGCCATTCATTACTGAAGGGCATTCTGCGCTGTGATCGAATCCGATCACGTGGCCAAACTCGTGCAAGAGAATGGCCCAAAAATCGCCCTCGTCCGTTAATGGCGTGGGATAGTTGGCGTCTGCGGCCCACTGGTGCTGGATCCACGTGCTCTCATCCTCGATGCAGTCATCGTTTGCGTCGAACTGGTAGTGCCCGGCATAGAGAACAACCCGCGCTGTGAGGATCTTGCCTGCGCCGTCCTCAACTCGCGCCCCAACTCCTGCATAAATGCATGACTGTGGTTTTCCCTGTGGGCGCGTGTTCTGCGGTCACCACAATCGTCCCGAGATCAGGTGGTGCGGTGTAGTCGCAACGCGGATCTCCTGCTCCGTACCTTCCCATATATCGCAGACGAAGGTCGGCTCCGCTTGTCGTGAACCACTCGTTGAGCGCGTTCCGAACTTGGAATTCGATGTTCCCGAGCGGGAATGAACCGAAGTGCTGTGTGAATGATTCTTCACACAAATAGACAGGCACTACCGGTCCCATCGCGAACGACCGGTTGTTCCACGCCGACGGCCGGTTGAATGCCGTCGAGTTGACCGAAGCCAATAATACCAGTGCGAAGACAAATCTCATGAGACTCCCAAAGAGAAGCCGGTTCGCACCGTAGCGATGCGCTCAAGTTCGAGCAAGGGCCAATGTGTTGGCGAGGGTGAGGCTCTCTCGCACTTTGGGCGACTCGGGATGGAGTAGCAGATTCTCATGAGCGGCGTGCAGACGTGGATTGGTTGTGTTTGTGAATGTCGGTCTGGCCTCGGGCGGCGCTTCGAGGGGCGAGCCGCTTGAACTTGTGGACGCGAGCGGTCCAACTTGGCTGCAGGCACGACGGATTGGTTTCCGGCACCAGACATTCGACGTACGCGCCGATGCGGTGGTGCTCGCGCCATGAACCACGAGCGTCTCGTCGGCGACGGACGCGACTGGCGATGAGAGCCAGGGGAGCGCGAGCGTCCGCAGGTCGGGAATAGAGAGAACGAGCGCCCTAGCTCCAAGTACCGCAGGCGAACGTTGAGCGGCTACGGACTGTCCCGTGAGTTGTCGGTGGCGCGCGGTAATGATCGCAGGTACCGCGAGAACTCGAGCAGTTGGGCAGGGTGCTTTAAGGGCGACGCTGGCTCCGGCACCTCCAACGACTCCGCGCGCTGCTGCAGTTCCAGCGCACGGGCCGGGGTCGCGCTGAGTGGACGGTCGCTCACGCCGCGCGCACCGCCTCCATGCCGGGACTTGGTCCTGCGCCGATGAACGTCCTCGAGCGCGGGGCGAATTGTCCGCGGTGCCGCGAGCTCGAGCGTCCGCCGAACCTCGCGTGGCAGACGGTCGTGCACCTCCAGGATCGCTATTCGCAGCGTTGCGGAGGGTGCGGTGGCGAGTGGGTGGTGTTGCTCACTGGGTGACGATCAGCGCGCTGCGCTGCCGCTCTCCCAGAGTCCGTCGAACATGAGCCTGAAGTTCGCGGCGAGATGCGGATTCGCGATGCGAATCCCGAGGAGGTTGTGGTGTTCGATCGACAGCACCGCCGCAGTATCGCCCACGATGTAGAGCCCAAACGCGTTCACCGGCTTCGCGAGATAGCGACGCTCGAGCTGCAGCCGCATGCGGTACCAGTTGGCCTGCTTCCGCTCCTTCGGTGACGGATTGATCAGCAGCCGCGTCGACATGCGCTTCTCCGACTTGAAGCGCCGCACGCGCGCCCGCCACTCGTCTTCGAAAATGAAACTCCACTCGGGCTGCCAGATGAACTCATCGCGGAGAATGCACATCGACGCCCCCGCGGGCGCTTCACGGACCATCGCGAGATAGATGCGCTTCAGTCCCTGCTGTCCTTCGAAGTGCGTGACCTGGGGCAGGCCGCTCGAGGCGCCTCCGAGACGCTCGAGCTGCTCGCTCAGCGCCTGGCCTAATTTGAACCGGCTCTGCGCCTGGGCCTCTTCGCGCTTGAGCAGCTCGAGCAACGCACCCGGACCCTCGGCCACGAACTCCTTCACCTCGTCACGGTGCGTGGTGCCCACCAACCCCTTGCCGGTGAGCGCGTTGAGCGTGGTGTAGACACTCGACCGAGAGAGCCCACACCTGCGCGCGATCACCGCTGCTCCCGCGGGACCTTCGAGCAGCGTGGCGTACACCGCGGGCTCGTGGCCTCCGAGTCCGAGCTCCTTCAATCGCTTGCGCAGGTCTTCAGGCATCACTGTCGTCGGAGTTGTACGACAGATTGTACACACCGCGCCGACGATTAGGTTTTGGCCATGCTCGACACCCTCCATGCCGTCGAACGTGACCTGCCTCAGCTGCTCACCTCTGCCGCTGGCTGGAACAGCCTGCGCATCGACTACCACCCGCCCTTCGTCGATCGGGTGTGGCGCGACTGGGGCGAGTACCGCATCTCGCTCCACTGCATCTCGCCGTGCGAGCCCGACGCCTCCCTCTTCCACCCGCATCCCTGGCCGAGCGCGATGCGGATCCTCGAGGGTCAGTACGAGATGACCGTGAGCTACGGCCAGGGCGACACCGCGCCACCCGTCGCCGCGAAGCTCATCGCGAGCGGCCCCATGGAATACGAGATGGTCGACGAGAACGCCTGGCACGCGGTTCGTCCCATCGGCGGAGTGGCGTGGACGCTGATGGTCACCGGCAAGCCGTGGAGTCGGAGCGCGCCTCGCAGCGAACGTCCGCTGCACGCACTCCCTCCCGAGCGGATCGAGGAGATCCTGGCCCGCTTCCGCGGCTACTACCGGCCCTCAAGCTCGCTCAAAGAGGAGGCGGGCTGACGCCCGGAAGCCAGTCCGAAGGGGTAAGACTTCCTTATCTCTGCCGACCCGTCGTATGTGCGTCTGGTGATCGTTTCAGTGAACGGAGGCCCCTGCTGATGAGACGCGTGGTCGTGACAGGAGTCGGTGCGTTGAGCCCGCTCGGCAACGACTGGCCGACCGTCTTCGCGCGCCTGAAGGCGAAGGAGAACGCCGTCCAGGTCGAGGACAAGCTCACGCAGTACGAGGGCATGCTCACGCGCCTCGCTGCGCTGACCGCTCCCTTCACGCTCGACGAGAAGGCCTACAACCGGAAGACCATGCGCGGCATGGGCCGGGTGGCGACCATGGCCACCTACGCCTCGGAGATCGCGCTCCGTGGCGCGGGCCTCTTCGGCGATCCGTGGATCAAGTCGGGGAAGATGGGCGTCTCGTACGGCAGCTCCTCGGGCTCGCCGCCGTTCATCGCCGACTTCGGGCGCATGCTCCTCAACAAGACCACCGAGGGCATCACCGCGACCACGTACATCAAGATGATGTCTCACACCGCGCCGGTGAACGTGGGCGTCTACTTCGGCCTCACGGGCCGCATCATCACCACCAGCAGCGCGTGCACCTCGGGCAGCCAGGGCGTCGGTTACGCCTTCGAGGCGATCCGCTCGGGTGCCCAGGTGGCGATGCTCGCCGGCGGCGCCGAGGAGTTCGACGCCACGCAGGTCGCCGTCTTCGACACGCTCTTCGCCACCAGCACCACCAACGATCAACCCAAGCGCACCCCGCGTCCCTTCGACGCGAATCGCGACGGCCTGGTGCTCGGTGAAGGAGCCTGCACGCTGGTGCTCGAAGAGCTCGAGCACGCGAAGGCCCGCGGCGCCACGATCCTCGCGGAGCTGGTGGGCTTCGGCACCAACAGCGACGGCACGCACGTCACCAATCCCAACAGCGCGACGATGGCTCAGGCCATGCGGCTCGCGCTCGAAGACGCGAAGCTGCCGCCCGAGGCGATCGGCTACGTGAACGCGCACGGCACCGCCACCGCGCAGGGCGACGTCGCCGAGTCGAACGCCACCAATCAGGTCTTCGGCGAGCGGATGCCGATCAGCAGTCTGAAGAGCTACATGGGTCATACGCTCGGCGCGTGCGGCGCGCTCGAGGCGTGGATGACGCTCGAGATGCAGCGCGAGAAGTGGATGTCGCCCACGCTCAACCTCGAGAACATCGACCCGAAGTGCGGCGCGCTCGACTACATCCGCGGTGACGGCCGAACCATCGACAGCGAGTTCGTGATGACGAACAACTTCGCGTTCGGTGGCATCAACACCTCGCTCATCTTCCGCCGCTGGCCGTAGGCCACTGACTCCCTCTCCCCTGGCGGGGAGAGGGTCGGGGTGAGGGGATAATCAACCGCGCCGATCTTTCGCGTCTGCGCTCCGTCGCGCAGGCATTGCGTGCGCTATGGCGCAAACTTCAGTGTTACCGAGCGGAAGCGCGTGGCGTTCTCCTTGCTTCTGGTGACTCTCACTATGAAGCCCACCATTCGAGACGCCATGACCCGCTCGGTTCACACCATCGGCGCTTCCATGACGCTCGCGGATGCCCAGCGCATCATGCACAAGCATCACATTCGGCATCTGCCGGTGCTCGAGGGTGCCGGGCTCGTTGGATTGCTGAGTGATCGCGACGTGCAGTTGATCTCGTCGGTGTCCGAGACGGATCCGCGCTGCATCCTCGTCGAGGACGCGATGACTCAGGCGCCGTGGACCGTGGGGCCGGATACGCCGTTGCTCGAGGTCGCTACGCACATGGCCGAGGCGAAGCTCGGGAGCGCGGTGGTGATCGAGAACGATCGCGTCGTGGGTGTCTTCACCACGACCGATGGGATGCGGGTGTTGGCGGAGTTGCTTGGGAAGTGATCCACCCTCACCCCGACCCTCTCCCGAAGGGAGAGGGAGCAAGGGTCAGAATCTCGCGATCAACATCGAGTTGTCCGGCCCGCGCACCTGCGGCGGCGGAAGAATCTCACTGGGCGGCGGCGGACCGATCGGAACAGTGGGACGCGGAGGCGGCCTGGCTTGCTGCAGCTGCAACCTCAAGTTCTTCATCTCTTCGTCGATTCGGGCGCGCTCCTCGATGCGGTTCCAGAGGAGCCACACGCCGATGAGGACCAACGGCGCGCCCAGGCCGAGGCCGATCGCGCCGAGCACGAAGAACGGGTTCACCGCGCCCGCGAAGCCGCCGAGACCCGCGCCGATGCCCAGGTAGAGACCACCGAGCAGCGCAGCCGTACCTCCCGACGCGACCAGCGCGATTCCGCCGCCGACGCTCGGGCGCATCTTGCGAAGCGCTTCGATGTCGACCTGCAGCTGCGCCGAGGACACCTGCGCCTCGGTGGCCGGTACCATCGGAACCAGTGAAGGAGCCTGCGCGAGCAACGGCGCGTCATCCAGCAGGCGCACTCCCTGTGGCGAGCCGATCTGGCAGAGAACGACGAGGGTGAAAGCGAGCATCCGCGAGGCAGACTACTCGCTCTTGGCGAGCTGGCGCAGGCGACCGAGCAATCCTCTCAAGTCAGGCTCGAGCACACGGTCTTCGATCAACGGCTCGATGCCGGCCTTCTCGGCCAACGCCAAGACCGCCGCGGGAAGCTTCGTGCCAGCCCGAGCCCTGAGGAACACTGCCTGGCGCGTGGTGACCACGTGCGCGGCGGCGACTTGCTCCGTCAGCTCCAGTACGCGCAGCGCATCGCGGGCGGCGATGGTGCCGAGGCTCACCTTGTCCTGGTTGTGACACTCGGTCGAACGCGAGAACACCGAGGCCGGCATGGTGAGCTTGAGCGCCTCCGCGGTCCACGCCGACGCGCCGATCTGCAGCGCCTTGAGACCGTGATTCACCGGAGCGCGCGCACCCGTCGCGCCGCTCAGGTTCGGCGGCAGCCCCTGGTTGAAGCGGCAATCGATGAGGAGCGCCATCTGGCGATCCATCAGGTCCGCCAGGTTCGCGATCACGTTCTTCATGGTGTCCATCGCGAGCGCCACGTGGCCACCGTAGAAGTGCCCGCCGTGCATCACGCGCCCGTTGTCGGGATCGATGAGCGGATTGTCGTTCGCGCTGTTGAGCTCGTTCTCGATCAGGCTGCGCAGGAAGGGCAGCGAGTCTTCGAGCACGCCGATCACGTGCGGCGCGCAACGAATGGAGTAGCGATCCTGCAGCCGTGACTCGCTTCGCTCGGTGCCCGCGAGATCCGCGCGGATCCAGGCCGCGGCGCGCTGTTGGCCGAGGTGCGGTTTCGCCTGGAAGAGCCGCTCGTCGAAGTGATGCGCGTTTCCGCCCAGCGCCGCCGAGGCCATCGCGGTGAGGTGCGCGCTCAACTGCGAGAGCGTGACTGCGCGCTCGAAGGCGAGGCACGCGAGCCCCGTCATCACCGCGGTGCCGTTCATGATCGCCAGGCCCTCTTTGGGGCGCAGCTTGATGGGCGTGATGCCGCGGGCCTTGAACACTTCCGCGGTCGGCTTGCGCTGGCCGTCGACGAAGACCTCGCGTTCACCGCAGAGCACTGCAGCGACGTAAGAGAGCGGGGTGAGATCGCCGCTCGCGCCCACCGAACCTTCCGACGGAATCACGGGAAGGATGTCGTCGACCAGCAGGCGCTCGAGCTGCTTGAGCATGGTGACGCTCACGCCCGAGAGTCCCTGAGACAACGACTGCAGCCGCGCTCCGAGGATCGCCCGCGTCTCGGGAATGCTGAACGCGGGGCCGAGCCCCACACCGTGGTACGTGAACAGCCGGTGACCCAGTTCGGGTACCAGCTCAGGCGGCACCGGAGTGGTGACCGAATCGCCGTAACCGGTGGTCACTCCGTAGATGACGCCGTGCTCGCTGAGCGTGCGCGCCACGTGCGCTGCACCTGCTTCGATCCTCTTCAGGAACTGAGCGTCGGTAGACAGGCGTGCGTGCACCTCCCGGCGGGAGAGAGCATCGACGTCCTCGATGGTGATGGGCTGGCCGTTGAACGTAAGGAGCTGCGTCATCTCATTCGCTCGTATCGTGCTGAGCCATGGGTTGCAGCACTTTCGCTTCCCGCGGATCGGTCCTGCGCGGATCGGCAACACATGTGGCGCATGGGGCTCATCAACGTTTGGTACAACCCCGCCCCGTTCCTTCGCGGAGGTGGTCATGGGTATCCAACGTTTCGCTCTGGTCTGTCTCTCGCTCGTCGCGATCGCCGCCACGGGTTGCGGGGGCAACAAGAACAAGTACCTCCGCAAAGCTGCGAGCGTGGATCTCCGTTGCTCGGAAAGTCAGGTCCACCTCCAGACGCTCTCTCGCGACGATCAGCGCTACCTCGCCGAAGCGTGCGGCCGCCGTGCGGTCTACACGTACACGCGCGAGACGGGCGCCGTGCGCATCTCGGAGATCGAGGGCGCAAATGTAGCGGGCGTGCAGGGTGGGGAAGTGGTGGGGCCGCCGCCTCCGGGGCTCAACGAGACGCCTCCTCCGCCTCCTCTTCCGCCGCCTCCGCCTGCGCGTCCGTAACGAATGCTCCTCGCGCTGATCGTCACCAGCGTGCTGTCGCAAGCAGCAGCCGCTGAGGACGCGGGTGCTGAGTCATTTGATGCGGGGATCGAAGCGGTGGACGCCGGTCCGGTGATCGAACCGCCGGTCGCGAATTGTTCCGGCACCCCGAAGTATCCGCCTTCGGAACGCACCTCTGGAATTCACGGCACGGTCGCGCTCCGCATCACGCTGAGCCCGGACGGAGGCGTGACGGAGAAGCAGGTGCTCTCCGCTCCCGGGCCCGCCTTCGAGAAAGCCGCGCTCGCGTCACTCGAGGCGTGCACGTTGGTGCCCGCGAAGGTGAACGGAGTCTCCGCGCCTTCCGTCATCGAGCTGACCATCGAGTTCGTTCCTCCGGTCCTCCCCTGGACGCTCGAGGGCGAAGTCGTCGGCGGCGAGCTCGGTGAAGCGATCTCCGGCGCGCGCGTGTCCCTGGGCAGCGTGGAGACGCGCACCGACGCGCAAGGCCGCTTCACGCTCACCTTCGACGCGCTCCCGCCCGGCGATGCCTGGGTGCAGGTGGAAAAAGAGGGGTTCGCCCTCAAGGCGTTTCCCGAGGTCTTCAAGAGCGGCCAGAAGACCACCGTGCGCTACGGCCTGGTGAAGAGCCGCGGCTTCGAGACGCGCGTGGAAGGAAGCCGGCTGCTCCCCGCGGTGCCCGACGCCGATCGATCACCTCAGGTCAGCAAGTACTCGCTCACGCGCGCCGACATCGATCGCACGCCGGGCGCGCTGGAGGACATCTCGCGCGTGGTGCAGCAGCTCCCCGGAGTGGCCGCTGATCCCGATCTGCTCGCGAACTTCTTCGTGCGCGGTGGCGGACCCGACGAGACGATCGTCTTCATCGACGGCGTGCCGCTCAGCAACCCGTACCACCTGGGCGGCTTCGCCAGCATCATCAACCCGCTGCTGATCGACTCCGCTGACTTCTACGCGGGCGCGGCGCCGGCGAGATACGAGCCCGCGCTCTCGGGCGTGCTCGACGTCAAGTACGTGCGCGGCGACGTGAAGAAGGTGAAGGTGATCGCCGACGTCTCGATGCTCACCGCGAAGGTGCGTGCAGACATCCCTCTCGGGATCGAGGGACTGAGCGCGGTGGTGAGCTTCCGCCGCAGCTACCTCGAGGCGTACTTCGCGGTGCTGAAGGCCTTCAAGCTGTTCGGCCAGAACGTGGTCGCTCCAGAGATCACCGAGGCCTTCGCGCGCCTCTCGTACAAGCGAGGCATTCACCTCACGATGCTCACCTTCACGTGGGCGTCCGACGGCTTCAACTTCGTGGTGAAGCCCGGAGAGGAAGTGCTGATCAACTTCGCGGGCGATCTGAAGATCGACAACAACGCGCAGATCTTGAGTCTGCGTCACGAGGTCGATCTCCCCGGCGACAGCGAGCTCACCTTCACGGGCGCGTGGCTGCGCGATGAGAATCACTTCGACGCGGTGCGCACGTTCGATCCCAACGCGCCCACGGGCATGAGCGATCTCAAGACCGACGCGATCCGCCACGACGTGGTGCTGCGCGGAGATCTCAAGTGGGTCTGGTCCAAGCAGAACCGCACGGGCGCGGGCGTGCAGTACGCGTGGCGCCAGGTCACGCTGCTCGGCAGTCAGCAGGACACGCGCGGTCGCGCTCCGTGGGCGCAGGAGCCAGTGACGGATTTCCAGCGGCCGGCGCTGCCGCTCCATCCCTCACTCACGCGCAACCTGCTCTCGGCCTACGCGGAGCACACCTTCGTGCCGATCGAACCGCTCGCCTTCGAAGGCGGCGTGCGCGGGCAGTTCGACTTCACCAACTCCATCTTCACGGGCTCGGCGCGGCTGGCGGGCGCGGTCACCTTGCCGACGCTCACGGTGCTCAAGCTCTCCGGTGGCTACGTGCTGCAGCCGCTGCAGACGCCGGTCGCGCTCGACGCCATGTACGGAAATCCGCAGCTGCAGCCCGAGCGCAGCGCGCAGTTGATCGGCGCGATCGAACAGCCGCTCCCCTTCGAGGCGCTGCTGAAGGTGGAGGGCTGGGGAAAGTGGCTCTCGAACCTGGTGGTGAATCCAGACACCGCCGCGGGAGTGGCCGCGCGTGAAGCCGCGGGTCAGCCGGTGTTCACGAACGGAGGCACCGGGCTCGCGTACGGCTTCGACCTGATGCTCTTCGGCCGCACGCGGCACTTCTCGTACAACGCGGGCCTCGGAGCGCTGCGTGCGGATCGCTCCAACCCGCTCGCGGTGAAGCGCGAGAGCTACCCCGTGCAGTGGGAGCAACAGTTCACCGCGGCCGCGGGCGTCTCGTGGTCTCCCAACTCGAAGTGGTTGGTCACCGCGCGGGCGAACTTCCGCACCGGCCGCCCCTACACGCCTGTGGACACCTTCGTGCCGAACGCGCAGAACGACGCGTGGTTGCCCGTGTTCGGCCGCACCTCGGGCGAGCGCTACCCGTTCTTCTTCGAGCTCAACCTGCGGGGCGAGTACCGCTTCCACCTGGGCGCGCTCTCCTGCGCCGTCTACGTCGAGGTGCTCAACGTGACGAACACCATGAACGTGTACTCGTGGGTGTACGGGCCGGGCGACATCGAGAACGGCGTGATGCCCACGCAGGGGCGTTTCACCCACCTGCCGGTCCGCCCGTTCATCGGAATCCGCGCAGAGTACTGAAGAGCGCTGGTACGGTTCGTCTTCGTGTCCCTGCTCACGCTGGTGCTCGCGCTCGGTCTGGGCGCTGAATCGACGCCGCCGAAGGATCTGATGATCGCGGAAGGGACGTTTCGCTTCGTGGAGATCTCGAAGGAGCTGCGCGAGTTCCTCCCGAATCACGTGGCGCAGCGGATCACGCGGCCGGGCATCAAGGTAGTGACCTCCACCGACATGGCCAACATCCTCGGCATGGAGCGGCAGCGCGAATTGCTCGGCTGCTCCGAGTCGTCGGGCTGCACCGCGGAGTTGATCGGAGCGCTCGGTGCCGACGGGTTGCTGGTCGGTGAGATCGCGAAGGTCGGTCCGGTGGTGCAGGTGAACTTGAAGATCGTCTCGGGCCGATCCGCGGAGACCATCGCCTCATTCGCGCGGCGCGTGGAGGATGAGCGCAAGCTGCTCGAGGCGCTCGACGAAGGAGCTGATTCGCTCGCTGGTCAGCTGCTCGCGACTCGCGTGGAACAGAAGGGCGCGCGCGTACTGGGAGCAGGGTTCTGGATTCCTGCCAGCCTCGCGGTCATCGGGCTCGCCGGCGCGGGGGTGGGACTGGGGATCGCCGCGGGCGAACAGTCAGAGCTCCTTGCAACGAGGGCGACACCTCTCTCTTACGAAGTCGCGCGGGAACACGTGGACAGAGGGAACCTCGCGCAGACGATTGGCTTCGTGAGTCTCGGAGTGGGCGTCGCAGCGGCGATCGGAGCGAGCATCGCGTTCGCCGTCTCGCCGCGTGCTCCGGTGGTCGCGGTCTCGATCGGTCCTCACTCCGCGGGCCTCGCCATCGGGGGGACGTTTCCGTGAAGCGTCTTCTCCTCGTGAGTCTGCTCGCCTCGAGCGGCTGCAATTTCGAAGACGCGTTCAACACCTGCGTGACGAAGGGCAACTGCGAAGGGTCTCCGAGCCCCGCTGACAGCGGCACCGACGCGGGAATCGATGCGGGAATCGATGCGGGAATCGATGCGGGAATCGACGCCGGTACGCTGGGCACCTCGCAGGTCTGCAACACGCTTGGCTGGTGCTGGCAGACGCCTACTCCGCGTGTCCCGTTGAAGGCCGTGGTGGCCGGTGGTCCGAACGAGGCATGGGTCTTCGGTTACGAGGGCGTCGCGATGTATTTCGACGGCCGCTCGTGGCGTGGTCTTCCCGGGCGCAATGACGACTTCATCACCGCCGCGCGCTTCGGCCCGCGGCAGTTCCTGGTGGGGGCAGCGACAGGCTTGTTCGTGCTCGACGGAGAGGCCTGGCGAGCGACCACCGTCACGGGAGACGTCACGGCGGTCGGGGTCGATCCCTCGGGCGAACTCTTCGCGACCACGAACTTCGGTGCGACATGGTTCCATTCACTCGATCGCGGCGTGACCTGGCCCTCGATGACTGGACCCGGAAAAGGCTACGCCTTCTCCTTCGTCTCGCCGGGCCGCGGCTGGGCGAGCGGGGAGCAGGGCACCATCTTCATGCGCACTGACGCGGGATGGTTGACCCAGGGAACGAGCACCCAGGACGAGATCATCTCCACCTGGGCTTCCGCCGTGGACGACGCCTGGGCCGGCACCACCAACGGTACGTTGCTTCACTTCCGTGACGGCGGTTGGAGCGAGGTCGACGCTGGTCTCGCCGGGTGGGTCACCGGCGCGAGCCGCTCGGTCAACGACGCGTGGGTCTTGTCCAACAGCGAGCTGCTGACGCACTGGGACGGCACCTCGCTCAGCTCGGGAATCGGCGTCGCGGACCTTGCTGCCCTCTCGCTCGGCGAAACCGACGGCTGGGCGGTAGGCGACTTCGGCACGGTCATGCACCTCGAGGGCCTGGACTCCTGGTCGGAGACGCCCGCTGGCTCACGCTGGAGCATCAACTCGGTCCACGGCATTTCGTACGACGACCTCTGGGCGGTGGGCGCGCACGGCACCACGATGCACTTCGATGGCGAGGGTTGGACCCCGCATGACATCCCAACTGGAAGAGAGACGCTCGATGTCCTCCGCGTCTTCGCGGTTGCGTCCGACGACGTCTGGGCGGTCGGCGCGCAGGGCCTCTTGATTCACTGGACCGGCTCCTCCTGGGAAGACCTCACCAACGCCGGCAACCCGCTTCAGTCGTTGTGGGTCGATCAGCAGGGCGTCGCGTGGATCGTCGGGGTGGACGCATTCTGGACCGCCAGCTCGACGGCCGGAGTGACGACCCGTGATGCAGGCATCGTCGGCAGGCTTCGTGACGTGAGCGGGAGCGGCGACACGGTCTTCATCGTCAGCGAGAACGGCTCGATGGTCAGCTGCGAGGCCGCGACGTTCGTCTGCAGCCCGATGATCGCGCCCGGTGACGGAGGGCTCCCGCTGAGCTCCGTGTTCGCGTCGGCGTCGGATGACGTGTGGGTGACGACGAATCAGGGTGAGGTGCACCAATGGAACGGCTCGACGTGGACGCAGCGGGCCTCGCTGGGCCAGACGGCCAATTTCGTGCGAGGCGATGGCACCCCAGACGCTGGTGTCTTCGTGGTCGGTGACCTCGGCACCCTGAAGCACTTCTCGGCGAACGGAGTCCCTTCGACGCAACTGCCGGGCACCGACAACAACCTCTACGGTGTCTTCGCGATCGGCGGCACCACGCTGCTCGG
>CBIHPJ010000025.1:0-24392 GCA_966211295.1 uncultured Myxococcales bacterium
ACCATCGATGCGCGTCACCCGCTCCGCGTCTTCGTGCAGCTCGAGGGCGACGAGAACTCGCGCGGCGTGATCGTCACCAAGAAGACCGCGACTGGCTTCGACGTGGTCGAGCTCGACAAGGGCCGTTCGAACGCCACCTTCCAGTGGCAGGCCACCGCGAACCGCAGGGACGAGCTGCTCCCCGGCGGGCGCCTCTCTCGCAACGCCGATGCGCGCTTCGGAGTCGCGGAGCCCGATCTGCCCCAGCAGCCCGCGTCGCTGCAGAAGATCCCCGACACCCGCAAGAAGTAGCAGTCCGAAGTGTCCCGAGGCGGTGTAGGTCTCATCTCGATGCGTGTCCTGCCGTGGCTTGCCCTTCTCGCGCTGTGCGCCTGCCCCAAGGTGCCGGAGCAGCTTCCCCAGGGAAGCAGGAGCGCGCTCACGGTGGTCGATGCGGGTGAAGAGCCCGGCGACGGAGGCACCGTGCGCTTCATCGCGCTGGGAGACACCGGCAAGGGAAACCCGGGGCAATACCAGGTGGGCGCCGCGATGGGCACGCACTGCGCCACCTACGGCTGCGACTTCGTGGTGCTGCTGGGCGACAACTTCTACCCAAACGGAGTCGGTTCCACCGACGACCCACAGTGGAAGACCGCGTTCGTCGATCCCTACGCGACGGTGAACGTGCCGTTCTACGCGGTGCTCGGAAATCACGACTGCGGAGGAGATGGCGCGGGCACCGATCTCCCCCGCGGTGATTTTCAGATCGCGTACTCGAGCGTGAACCCCAAGTGGCGCATGCCCGCGCGCGACTACAAGTTCTCTCAGGGCGACGTGGACTTCTTCGTGGCGGATACCAACCGCTCGATGTTCAGCGTCGACGTGGCAGTGCGCGCCGACTTCGAGAAGTGGCTCCCCGAGTCGAAGGCGAAGTGGAAGATCGTGTTCGCCCACCACCCGTACTTGTCGAACGGAGAGCACGGGAACGCAGGCACCTACGACGGACTGGCCTTCGTGCCGGTCGCGAATGGATCCGCGGTGAAGAGCTTCCTCGACGATCGCGTGTGCGGGCAGGCCGACTTCTACATCGCGGGCCACGATCACAGCATTCAGTGGCTGCAGGAGACGTGTAACGGGACCGAGCTGATCGTCTCGGGTGGCGGCGCAAAGACCACGCGGCTGCTCGGAAAACAGCCGACGTACTACCAGAGCAACAAGCTGGGCTTCGTCTACGTGGTGATCTCGGGCAACACGCTCACGGCGTCGTTCCACGATGAGAACGGCGCGCTCCAGTACACGCGCACGGTGATGAAGAAGTGAGCGAGACGCCCGCCACGAAGTTCCTCGCGCAGCACGGAGTGGCATTCACCGTGCACACCTACGAGTACGAGGAGCGCGGCGGGACGAAGGTGTCTTCGCAGAAGTTGGGCGTGGCTGAGCACGAGGTGATCAAGACGCTCGTGTTCGAGGATGAGACGAAGACGCCGTTGATCGTGCTGATGCACGGGGACAAGCAGGTGTCCGCCAAGTCACTCGCGCGGCAGTTGGGCGTGAAGTCGGTGCAACCGTGCAAGCCTGACGTGGCGCAGCGGCACACCGGGTATCAGGTCGGAGGCACTTCGCCCTTCGGCACCAAGAAGGAGCTGAAGATCTGCTGCGAGAAGACCATCACGACTCTTCCTCGCATCTTCATCAATGCAGGTGGTCGTGGGTTCCTCTGCTCGATCAATCCGGCGGAGCTCGTGAGAGTTCTGAAGCCGACGCTCGTGGAGTGCGCTTCGGTCTGACGCTCAAAGACCGGTCTGCAGCATCTCGGCGACCACGCGGCGAATCAGCTCGCGGCGAACTTCTTTCCTCGCTCGCTCGTAGGCGCTCACGTGCACACGGCCCGTGTTCGTCTTCCGCGTCTTCGCGGCCGCGCGCACCACGAGATCCACCCGGCTCGGCTCCAGCTGAAACGGCCGGCGCGCGTCCTTCGAGAGGAAGTAATTGATGCCTCGCGCCTCGAGCAACTTCTGCAGGTGCTTTCGGGATTCAGCGATCAGCGACAGGTCGATGATGTCCGCCATGCGTGGACGGCTTTGTCCATCGGATCAGAACCGTCGTCCATTTCGCGTGCCGTGATCGACACGTGTTTGACAGCGCGTGCGAGTCGATCAAGCGCGTCACCTACACGAGACGCCCGTTCGGTCAGCGTGCCCAGCCAGCGTCCCTCGTGACAGACTGCCCGCCTTATGGAGTGGCGCGAAGACGTAGGCCCCGCGCGGGCCGGTGATGCTGGCGCGCGCGAACGGCTGCGTGAATACCTCACGCCCTTCGCGCACGGCGTCGCCCTCGCTTCTTCCCCGCATCACGTCGCTGATCGCCTGGTGCCGCGCATCCTCGACGAGGCGATGAAGAGCCTCGGTGGAATCGACGACGCATCCATCGGCGTGCACGTGATGAACGTCGCGCGCCGCATCGCCAAGGAGTCCACCCGCGGCCCCATCGAAGAACAGGGCACCCCGAACTCTTCGATCCTCGAGGCGCGCCAGACGCTCTCGCGACTGCGCCTTCTCCCTGAGCAACCGCGCGAGCGTTTTCTCCTCCGGGTCGTCGAAGGAATTCCTGGCCCCGAGTTGGCGGACGTCGCGCGCGTGGCGCCCGGAGAGCTTCGCGCCGAGCTCGAGCGCTGCGCCTCGGAGGCCGCGCGTACCTTTGGCCAGGGCCAGAGCTTCGCGGGCGATGAGTACCTGTGGGAGCTCAGCGGAGATCCTCCCGCGCTGATCGCTCGCCTCGAGATGCAGCTGCCCGTGCTGCGCTTCGATCCCACCGCGGCGCCGATGAACGAGCACACCTCGGCAGGCACCTTCCAGGAGCTGCCCTCGATCGGCTGCGCTCCGATGAAGCCGCTGATGTTCGAGGAGTTCGAGGGTACGGAGACCGGCGTGGTCACCGCTCCCGTTCCCGCGGGAACTCCGCGCCAGCCGCTCGACGTGCCGAACCCGTTCGACAACGTGCGCACCATCGCTGCGACCGATCTCCCCGCGGAAGCGCGCGGCTCGGTGCCGATGGTGCCGTGGGTCGATCCCAGCAAGAGCGTGAAGCAGCTCCCCCCGCGCCCGGTACCCACCGTCGCGCCTGAAGGAGAGCGGAGCGGGAAGAGCAACAGCGGCAAGAGCATCAGCGGGAAGAGCGGCAAGCAGAACCAGGTCGGCGAGAGCTCGAAGAGCGGAAGGATGGCTCCGCTCAACTCGGAGAGCTCGAGCAAGAGCGGCCGCATGGCGCCGATGCCGCCGCGCTCCGAGGTGACGAGGGACGCGCCCAGGCTGCCCGAGCCTGATCTCACCGATCCGAAAGTGCCGGCGCTGGTGGCCGCGGGTCAGGCGGCCGAGGTGATCACCTCTCCCGAGAGCAGCATGCTCGGCAAGCCCACCATGATGCTGCCGCTCTCGGCCGCGGTGGGTGACTCGCCGGCGTTGATCGCGAACGGTGAGACGCGCGTGGTGCCGAGCGTGAATCTGAACCAGACGGTGCCCACGCCGCTCCCGCCTCCGAGCTTCTGGGAGTCAGGCTTCATGACGAGCGGGCAGCCGATCGGCGTCGCGCTCCTCCTCGCCGTGGTGGCCTTTGCGATCTACTCGGCGTCGCTCTTCGCGGTGGATCGCCAGCAGCGCGCGAATTGGACGCTCACCCAGGTGGTGGTGGCCGCGGAAGAGCTCGGCGTGGGCGACGTGGTCACGCTCGAGAACGTGGCGCTGCGCGCGGTGCCCGAGCCGTACCAGGGCAGCGGCGTGGTGCGCGGCGACATGATGAACTTCATCCTCGACCAGAAGCTCGCGGTCGGCGTGCAGATGGGAGATCCACTCTTCCTCTCGCAGTTCGTCGCGATGCGGAAAGCCGATGAACGACTCTCGAAGCGCGTGATCAAGCGCACGCGCGGCTACACCATTCCCACCAGCGCGGTCTCCGCGGTGGGCCGCTGGGTGAAGCCGGGCGACATGGTCGACGTGATCGTCACCTTCCGCATGAAGGAAGGCGGCAAGGAGAAGGTGGAGCGCCGCGCGCTCACGCTGCTGCAGAAGGTGCCGGTGCTCGCCACGGGCAAGATGGCTGACGAGGTGGCCGAGGCCACGCTCGACGAGCGCGACAAGCAGTGGGGCAACGTGACGATCCTGCTCACCGCCGAAGAAGCCGAGGCGCTCACGCTCGCGTCCAGCATCGGGCAGATCAAGCTCACCCTGCGCAACGGCGAAGATCTCGAAGACGATCGCAACCTCGACGGCGCGTACACCGACTCCGACACGCTGCTCGATGGCGCGCGCCAGAAGGTGGTGCGCAACAAGCGTCAGAAGATCATTCAGATCATCCGGAATACGAAGACCGGAGGCTGAGGCTCGCACCAGGAAGCGGCGGCTCGAAGTCGCCCAGGTTCGGCACGCTGAAGTTGGTCATCGAGATCGACACGCTCACCGAGAGCGAACGCACGAAGTGCCACCACCCCGCGGGAATGAAGAGGCACTCACCCGGCCCCACCGTCACCGTGAGCTTCGGAATGTCGGCGAAGTAGGGGAAGCGCTTCGCGTCGGGCTTCTCCACGTCGATGAACGAATAGAAGCTCACGCAATCGCGCACGAGCTCGGTCCACGAAGGATCGATGAGGGTGATGCGCTTCTTCCCGCGCACCTGGCAGAACAAAATGTTCGTGGTGTCGTGGTGCAGCGGAGTGATCGTCCCGCCTGGCCCGTACCAGAGGTACACGAAGCCATCGATCGCGCGCTTGTTCATCAGGCCGCCGAAGAACCCGATGTCCTTCACCAGCGCGCGCAGAGGACCGCCGAGCCCGTTGTTGTTCGCCACCAGGTACGCGTGGTTGCTCTTCTTTGTGGTCTCCACCCAGTCGACGTACTGACCGAAGGTGACCTCGCTGCTGATGGCGTGAACGTTGAGATCGTAGAACTGCGTTTGATCCCGTCCCTGCGCGACCTTCACGGGGACGTGCGCGAAGTGCTTCTTGAAGAAATCAGGCGTCCAGCGCTGCAGCGCCTTCCAATCGCGCATCATGCCCGTCGCCTTGAGGGGCCGCTGGGGGGCGTAATGATCCGCGAGGAACTGGGCGCGAGTGAAACGCGTGCGTGACGGAATGGAGCGCAAGGATCCGAACGTGCGGCGCACCCTCGCCTGCCACTCGAGGCGCGAGAGACGGAACGCGAGCGTGCGAATCGTCTCGGCTTCAGGACTGCGCTGAAGGGCTCGCAGGGCTGATTTGAGCTGTTTGGCGCTGAGCTCCGGGAAGGGACAGGCCGCCACGATCTCGTCGTCGGAAAAGCCGCGCGACCAGGCCTCGGCGAGCCATGACTTCGGGAGCGGATCCAAAGTGATCGGCATCGTTGCACTCCGCGAGAGGGTCCGGTGTAGGTTCCTTTCGAAGTCCTCCTGGGAAGGGAACTCCATGCCTCGCATCAACAAGCCGTTGACCAGCGCGAACCCGTTCGCCCGCAGCGCTCCCTTGAAGAGCGTGCGTCCTCCGGCGAAGTCTGCCCCGCTGAAGTCCACCCCTCCGCCCGCGAAGAGCGCGCCGCTGAAGTCGACGCCGCCGCTGAAGAGCTCGTGGTCGCCCAAGTCGGGCCCGCTCAAGTCGATCGCGCCGCACCCGCCGCCTCCGCGCACGGGACCGCTGACCTCGGCGAATCCGTTCCCGAAGTCGGGTCCGCTCAAGTCGATCGCCCCGCATCCGCCTCCGCCGCGTACCGGTCCGCTGACCTCGGCGAACCCGTTCCCGAAGTCCGGTCCGCTCAAGTCGATCGCCCCGCATCCGCCTCCTCCGCGCACCGGTCCGCTGACCTCGGCGAATCCGTTCCCGAAGTCAGGTCCGCTCAAGTCGATCGCGCCGCACCCGCCTCCTCCGCGCACGGGCCCGCTGAAGTCGGCGAACCCGTTCCCGAAGTCGGGTCCGCTCAAGTCGATCGCGCCGCACCCGCCTCCTCCGCGCTCGGGGCCGCTGACCTCGGCGAACCCGTTCGCGAAGTCGGCGCCGCTGACCAGCGCGAATCCGAACTCGCGCTGAGATTTGCCGCGAGGGGATGACGATTTGACCGAAGTCCCCTCGCAGGTTCGCAGCTGGCTGAACCGCCACCATCTCCGAGTTGATGAGCGTGCGATGCGCGCTCACCTCGAGAGTCGCAATCCCTGCTACCGCTGCCGTGATGCGAAGGGAGCCCGCGTCTTCCTCAAGGCCGCGGTGCGCGGTGATCCCGGAGTGGCGCACGAAGCTTCGCTCTTGAGGCTTCTCGATTCAGTGAACGTTCCGAGGGTGCGTCACGCGAGCGGAGGACTCCTCGCGCTCGAGTGGGTCGAAGGGAAGACGCTCTGGGCTCATCGCCGCGGGAGTGACGAAATCATCGACGAAGCGATCGGCGCTGCGCTCTTTCGACTTCAGCTCAACGGAAGAAGCGCGGCGGCGAAGTTCACGGTGCGCGGAGATCTCGGGAGGCGGATCCTCTGGACCTCGCCTGAGCTGTACGCGTCGCTCACGCCTGCAGCGCTCGAGCTCTTCCGCCAGGTGCAGCATCGGCCTTCGCTCCAGGCGCTCAGTCACCTGCTCGAGCGTGAGGCCGCGGAGCCGAAGCTGCTCGTGCACGGAGATCTCCGCCAGCCGAACGTGATGCTGCACAAGGGGCGCATCACCTTCATCGATTGGGAACTCTCTGGCCTCGGAGATCCCACGCGCGATCTCGGCATGCTGCTGGCCGAGGACGTGCGCGCGTACGTTCAGCCGCGAGATGAAGAGGAGCTGATCAGCCGCGATCACCTGAAGCGTCACGCGCGAGCGCTGGTCGCGGGATGGGAGCTCGCTGCGGCTGAGCGTGAATTCGTGCTGGCGAGTGATCACCGCGAGCGCGTGATCGGCTGGGCGGGAGAGGCGCTGCTTCGCGCCGCGTACACGATCGCGAGCAACGAGGCCTCGCTCCCTCAGCCGCTGCTCGACGCTGCGCTCGCGATGCTCGAGTCGCCCGCGGAGTGGAGCGAGGAGCTCTTCACGTGAGGCACTTCACTGAGCTCGAGCGATTTGCAGCGCAGGCTCCGTGGGCTGAATTCCCGCGCGAGAACGCGATCGCCACCGGAGCGCTCGCGGAGTGGCTCTATCGCCACTACTTCATCGGCTGGCAGCCCTCGGAACATCCGCGCGCGGATTACTCGGGCTCTCCGTGGTTCGTGGCTGAGCTCAACGCGCGGTGCACCGGATCGACGTGGGAGTCGGGGTTCGAGCTCGTCTCGCGCGTCGGAGATGGAGCCTTCGTCCGCAACGAGAACATTCAGCTCTGGGTGGCGGATGCGCGGAGTCTGAAGCCTCGAAACGCGCGGCCTGCTGCTGCGGTCTCAGTGAAGGTGCCGTGCGCGAGAGAAGGCGCCCTGCCCGGCTTCTTCACGATCGTCGCGCCTGCGGGTCACCCTGCGTCCGCGGATCCGCACCTCAAGTTCTACGTGAACGTGACTCCGCAAGGCGCGCTCGCGCTGATGGAGGGCTTGTTGAAAGCGCCATCACTCCGGTCCGCGCGCTTCGGCGCGAAGGTGAGCAACGATCCGTCTCAGTTCGGTCGCCGCGACACGCTGCTCGTCTACGTCGCTCCCGAGCATGCGGGGCGCATGGCTGAGTATCTGCGTCGATTTTCAAAGAAGTTCCTCCACGAGACTCCGCCGATGACGGTCGAGCTCGCGCGTGGCCTGTCGATCGCTGAGTCGCCGCCACACTCCGCGGAGAGTTTCGGTGCACATCGCTGTCGGCTGATCGCGGAGGCGCTGTTCACCGCGCGACACGAAGGAGTGCATGTGCACACAGCGGTGAGTGAGCGCTTCGAGCGTGAAGGACTCGACTGGGAAGCCCCATGGTTCGGAGTCCTGCCTCGTCGGTGGCTCTCTTCGCTTTGAGGGAAGGCGGGGCTGATTGGTGAGCGGCGTTGCTCGACTTAACCCGTCCAGCGCACGTCGTAGATCGTGTCGCCGCCCTGCTCGATGAACTCCACCTGCGGATTCGAGCCGCCAGTGATCGTCACCATTCCCTCGATCGACCCCGCGAACATCTCGGAGATCGAGCTCACATCATTCACGCGGATCTTGATGTGAAGCGGCTCGTCGAGATCGATGCTGGCGTCGACGAAGTTATTCCCCGCGCGAAAGTTGATTCCCGCACGCAGCAACGTGCGCCGAGGACCGATCAGGCGCGCGAGCGGAAGCACGGCCTTCCCGATGAAGGTGTTGCCGTAGCCCTCCGCGAGCCCACGACCGATCTTCCGGAGCCGCTCACGCCGAGAGCCCTCGAACTTCGACGCGACGATCTCGACGGCCTTCCACCAACTCGCCACTGGATACGCGGGGAGCAGCTTGCGCTGGTCGACGCCGATCGCCTTCCACTCCGCTTCCACGGCAGGCTGGTGCTCAGGCGCCAGCCAGTCAAAGACCGACCGGAAGGAGACTTCGAAGACGAGACGTTCGGCTGCTGGTGCCACGCCGATTCGATACCTCACCGGCTCACGAGAAGCGACCAGCTCAACGAGCGACCTCTTCCGCCAATTTTCGGAGCATCGCTGGTACGTACTGAGAAGCGACTGCCGGAGTGAGCCAGTGTTCACCGCGCGCGAAGATCGCCTCGACCACCGGTCGCATCGCATCAGCCCACGTCGGCACTGCGGTGAGCAGATCCAGATGCAGCGAGTCTTCGAGCGTCTCGGTGGCGTGCCACCAACCGCGCGGGAGGTAGAGCACTGAGCCCGGCTTGAGCGTGACCGTCTGCACCTTCTTCGGCGCTTTCATCGGCCGCTTGGCGAAGGGCTTCAGCTCCTCGGGCACGGGCTCGCCTTCGAGGTAATTCACCGGCGGGAAGCGAACGGAAGCGTTACGCGCAAAGCGCCACACCTTGCGCCCTCGGAGCTGCACCACGAACGACTCCGTGCAGTCGAAGTGCATCCGCGCGCCTTTCCCCTTCGCAGAGAAGAACGCGCTCGGCCGAATGCTCCCCGCGGCGAGCGAGAGGTCCTTCTCGATCGTGCGCACCCACTTCCAGAGTGAGCGAGAACGGAACTCCGGCTCGTTGAAGTACAGCGTGACGCCCAGCTTCAGCAGCGACGGTGCGAGCTCGGGAGCGACCGCGATGTTCCCGAAGCGATTCCCACCGAGGTGCTGTCCCTGCGCGAGCAGCGCGTGACATGGCAGTGCAGCCAACGCTTCTGCGCTCGCGAGCTCCTTCACGTCCGCGAGACCACGAAGCCGCTTCGGATCTCCGTGCACCAGGAACGGCTCGTCAGGCCACGCGTTCGCGAAGAACGCCTCGACCTTCTTCGGAGCGAGCAGCGCAGCGAGACTCATCTCCCCTCCTGCACCGAGCGCCGCGCCTGGGCGAGCGTGATCATGTACTGCTGATCGGCCTCCGCCATCGGTCCCGCTGAGAGCGCGTCGGCCAGGTGCTGCACTTCGCGTGGATGAGAGAACGAAGCGAGCACTCCATCGAGCGACGGCTGAGAGAGCGCGAAGCGGTAGTGATCGACCGGGTGTGGCTGCCAGCTGCGCGGATCGAGTCCGAGCGCGTCGAGCTGATCGGGAGTGACCCATCCATCGACCGTCTTGAAATTGAAGAGTCGAGTGCGCCGTCGAGGAGCGAGGTGCGGGAAGAGATCCTTCTGCGCTCCCGGATGGCCCGCGTTGAAGCGGATGAACGCGAGGTCCACGAGCTCATCGTTGATCGCGTGAAGCGCCGTCTTGCGATCGTGGAACGAGCCGCCGATCGCCTTGTTGCCCACGAAGCGCGTCGCGCGATGCCGCTGGTACACGGGGAGGCGCGGCTTGAAGTCGACCGCGGAGACTCCGCCCATGGTGAGCACTTCGATTCGCTGCAGACCGGGAAGTGCGTCGACGACTTCTTCGAAGGGCATCTCGCAGAAGTCAGGCTGCGTCACGTACGCGGTGCTGCAGACCACGATGTGATCTCGCACTCCGGGCTTCTTGAAGAGCGCTCGCAGACCCTTTCGCAGTGGCTCGTACATCGGCCAATGCATGTCCGCGGTGACGAAGAAGAAGTTGATGCCCGCTTCCCAGGCAGCGTGGACGACGTTCGGTGATGCGACTGCTCCGAGACAGACGGGACTCACGAGGAGCCCGTCTCCGAGAGTCAGGCGATCGGTGAGCCTTGGCAGCGTCTTTCGTGAACTCACACGGGTGAAATACGCCGGTATCGCTTCAGCGCTTCCACTTCATTCGTCTTGAACTCGAAGCCCGTCGCCTTCTTGAACGCGCTCCCGTCGACGACGATCGGATACTTGATGTGCTCGAGCGCGCCCTTCGGCAACCGCGGGAAACCGAAGCGCCCCAGCATCTGCACCAGGATGGGCTCAGGCACCGGAATCACCGTGCGTCCCGTCTCGCGCGCGATCGTCCCCAGCGGCACCGGGCTCGGCCCCGCCACGTTGAAGATGCCGCGCGGCCGCTTGTCCACCGCCAGGGTGATCGCCCGCGCCGCGTCGTCCTCCTCGAGGAACTGGAAGAGCGGATCGAACCCGAACACCATCGGCACCATCTTCCCGCGCAAGAAGCTCGAGAGCGTGCCCGTCTTCGACGGACCCAGCGTGTACACGAGGCGCAACACCGTGGTGGTGATCGATGGCTCGCGCCACAACATGTTCGCGCCGTAGAGATCCGCGGCGATCAAGTCGGCCAGCTCGGGGAAGTTCCCGATGCCCGTCGGGGGCTCACTCTCCACGTGGTACAGCGGCGCGTCTGCCGAAGCGCCGTAATACGTGTGACGCCCCACCACGACGACGTGCTTCACGCCGTGCGCGACCGAGTGATCGAACACCGCGCGCGTGCCCGCGATGTTGATCTTCGCGCGCTCTTCACCCGAGCTCGAGAGCGCGTTCACCGTCGCCATGTGCACCACGCAGTCGGGCTTCTCGCGGCGGAACACGTCCTCCGCGGCGCGCTTGCGAATGTCGACCTCGTGCACCTGGATGTCTCGCGGCGCGTCCCACCAGGGACGGCGATCGAGCCCGATGATCGAGTGCCCCGCTTCACGAAGCTTGAGCGCCACCAGCCGCGCCATCGCTCCACCGACGCCGACGATGAGCACCTTCACGACGCGCTCTCCCGCGATGCCTTGCCTGCTTCGATCAGCTCCGCGATGCGCGCCTTCACCTCGTCGACGTAGCCGATGATCACCGAGTCCTCTTCGTCTCCACTTCCCTGAAACACGAGCGGCTTGCCGTAATGCACCGCCAGCTTCGCCGGCAGCGGCGCCGCGATTCCGTATGGAGTGATCGGCACGTACGGCACGCCCATCAACTTCCCGAGCGTCGAGGAGTTCATGATCGTCGGCACCGCTTCACCACCGCCCACGAAACCGAGCGGGACGATGGGCGTTTTCGTCTTCAGCGCGAGGCGCATGAAGCCCGTACCGAAGTCGACCAGCGAGTGACGCTCCTTGTAGAGCTTCGCAGTGCCGCGCGCGCCTTCGGGGAACACCATCAACAAACGGTCGTCCATCAAGAGCCGCTCCGCGTGCTCGGGGAGGCCGGTGAGCTGACCGCAACGCGAGCTCCACTGGCTGCTGATGGGGAGCATGTTCATGAACTTCTCGACCATGCCCTGCGCGAGTCGAGGCGGCTCCATTTCGAGCAGCATCGAAGCGAGCACCATCGCGCCGTCGAGCGCGTACCCACCCGAGTGGTTGCCGACCAGCATCGCGCGGCCACGCTTGGGCACGTTCTCGATGCCTACGGCCTGCACGCGGAAGTAGCGCCGGTACATGAACCCGAGGGCGTTGAAGAACACGCGCAGGTGCTTCTTCGAGACCCCGTACGGGTCGATGCCCAGCGAGTTGAAAGGAAGTTCCAGCCGATCGACCAGGTCTCGAACCGCTTCGTCACGCGCCATGAAGGCGTGACTCTAGGCAATCCGTTTCAGGCGTGTCGGTGTGTTTGCTTGACGTTCGCGCGCTGCACGAAGTCTTCGAGCTGACCCGACGTTGCCGTCGCTTCGAGGAGCGTGGCGAAACGCCCAATCGGTACGTCTTCGGGGCCCGTCGCGGTCATCACCCACAACGAGAGCGCGTAGCCGGTGGGCACGCCGGTGATGAGCATCTTGAGCACGCGCAATTCGACGCGCGCCATGTCGAGCGGCTCACCATCGAGGAGCAGGCGGTTGTTCGCGCGAACCAACGTGCGGTCCTGGGCTTTGCCGAGCCGCATCAGCGCGACGCCGATCACCGGCAACAGAACCATGTCGGTGATCACCACGAAGGCGCCGCCCACTGTGGCGAGATCCACCAGCGCCAACATTCCAGCGAGGATGAGGAACGTGACGCCCCACACGATCATGCGCGCGTGGTCACGCCCTACGTGGACGACCATGTAATCAGGACGGGATTGGGTGACGCTGATCCGACGCACGGCGGAACCTCCTGACTACGGCCTCACGAGAGAACTGTAGCCTCCATCCAACGCGCGTGCAGGCGCGGTACTTCCCGGTGCCTACATCCACACCAACAGGCCCACGACAATGCCCGCGAAGATGATGATGAGTGCCGCGGCCACGGCCAGCTGATTCATCGCATCGCGCCGGGCGACGTCATCGAGTTCCTCGCCGCGCAAGAGATGCATCACGTTCCAGAGCGTATTTGCGCCGAGGACCTTGTCGGTGCCCTGGCTGCGACTGCTCTTCTTCGCAGCGTCCTGCGCCTGCGCTTCGTCGACCTTCTGGCCCGCCACCCGCAAGTGCGGAGTGATCTGCGGCTTGCCGTCGAGCGATGCGATGCGCCGCTCCTTGTCGACCTCGGCCTTGAGCCCACGGAGCTCGGGAGCGGCGTTGTCCTTCCACGAAGGCGCGGTCAGATCGTGGGGCCGAACGTTCGCCTGGGCCTCAGACGTCTTCGCCTCGAGCATCTCGCGCGCAGCCTCCATGCCAGTACGCCCGTCGTCGGTCTTCAGCGCCTCGAAGCCCGCCATCTTGAGCGCCTTGTCGAACTGACCGAGGGCCTTGTTCAGCTCGGCCTCACTGAGCGGAGGCGCGAGCTGCGGACCCGCCGTGTCCACGGTGGAGAACGCGCCGCCCTGCTGCGGAGCGGCCGTCGCAGCCTGCTTCGCCTGCGCAGTGCCATGCGCGAGCTCGGCGAAACGCGCCGCATAGCTCTCGAAGAACTCGAAGAGCCGCTCGGCCTTCTGCTCCTTCGTCATGCCGGGGTGATTCAAGAGCTCCTGCTCGATCAACTTGAGATCGGCGAGGAAACGCTCGGGCATCACGCGCGCGTCGGTGAGCCGGTTGGTGTCGGGCCGCAACGAAGCGACGTCACGAAACACGCGCGAATTCCCGCTCGCCAGCAGCGCCGAGACGTCGCGCGCCACCCCACGAAACGCGTCGCGCAGCTCGGGCGAGTCGATCACCTTCTGCACTTCTTTGAGCTCGGCCGCCGACACGGTGCCGGTCTGTGCCCGGCGAATGAGCTCCTGCGCCGCGGCGACACCCGCTCCACCGCCAGCTCTCAGGGAGCGCATCAGCGCGCCATTGCCCGGCATCAGCGCCAATGTAGCAGGAGCGGATTGCTATCGATCACTGAGCGAGGCGCCTATTCTCCGGCCCGGAATGACTGATTCAGAAGGTCCGGGCGCAGACAAACGGCGCCACCCGAGAACCCCGTTCAACGTGCTCGTGCAGTTCCGCTTCGACACGTTCGACGAGTTCCTCGCGGAGTACTCGCTCAACATCTCTCCCAGCGGAATCTTCGTGAAGACCGAGGAGCCTCGCGAAGAGGGCTCGGTGATCTACCTGCAGTTCGCGCTCAAAGACGGCAGCAAGCTGATCGAAGGCATGGGCCGCGTGGTGCGCGTGAACCCGTCCGGAGATCCGAAGCGGCCCCCGGGCATGGGCATCGAGTTCATGAACTTCGACGAAGAGTCGATGGCGCTGATCGCCGAGATCTGCGCGCAGCGCAGCGGCACCAAGAACTGATCGCTCATGGATCTGCGCGGCCGACTGCTGCTCGCGTTCCTGCTCCCTACGCTGCTGGTGCTCTCGCTCGGCGGCTACGGGCTCTATCGCGCCAGCAGCAACGCGCTCGAAGAGGAGCTGGGCCGTGCCCTCTCCTCAGTCGCCGCCACGGTGGCCGCGGGTCTCAAGGGCGAGCGTGTGCTCTCGGTGCAGGCGGGAGATGCAGCGGAAGGTGGCAGCCGCACCTGGCGCACGCTCACCGGTGACTTGAAAGAAGTGCAGCGCGTGACCGGCGTGCGGCGAATTCTCGTCGCGGATGCGGAGCGGCGCGCGCGCCTCGACGTGGGTGGCACCTTGCTCCCGATGACGGAGGCGACGGAGCTGCTTCGTGACAGCCTCGAAATTCAGCGCGTGCTCAACGGCGAGCTCGCCTCCAGCCAGGTGCTCTTCGAGGGCACCGACGGCGTGCTCTACAAGACGGGCTACGCGCCGCTGCGCTCTGACGGAGTGGTGGTGGGAGTGGTCGCCGTCGAAGGCAGCGCGGCGTTCTTCGGTCCACTCACGGTGTTGCGAAATGCGTTCATCGTGCTCGCGGCGATCACCCTGCTGTTGCTCGCGGTCACCGCGATCCTCTCCGCGCGCGGCGTCTCCATTCCACTCGAGCGGCTGGTGTCCGCTGCGCTGCGCATCGGCCGCGGAGATCTCTCCACGCCCGTGGCGAAGGAGCCCACGCTGGAGATCGGCATCCTCGCGCGCGAGCTGGAGTCGATGCGCCAGGCGCTCGAGAGCCGCGATCGTCAATTGAAGCTCATGCTCGGTGGCGTCGCGCACGAGGTAAAGAATCCACTCGGAGGCATCGAACTCTTCGCGGGCCTGCTCGACGAAGAGCTGCGCGGCGCGTCGCCCAATCCCGTCGAGGCGCGCGAGCACCTCACGAAGATCAGCCGCGAGCTGCAGTACCTGAAGCGCATCGTCGAAGACTTCCTCAGTTTCGCGAAGGAGCAGAAGCTGCAAGTCGCGCCGCTCGATGCAAGGGCACTCCTCGACTCCGCGGCGCAGCACTTGAGCGGTGAGGCCGAGGGCAAGGAAGTGAGCCTCGTGGTGGAAGCAGAGGCCGCCACGCTCCCGGGTGACGTGAGCCTCCTCACCTCAGCGCTCGTAAATTTGGTGAAGAACGCAGTGCAGATCTCCACGCCCGGTCAGCGCGTGAAGCTGCGCGGTCACAACAGCGGCGAGCGTTACACCTTCGAAGTGGAAGACGAAGGGCCCGGCATCTCGGCGGATCTGCAAACCCGCATCTTCGAGCCCTTCTTCACCACCCGAGAGAAGGGCACCGGCCTGGGACTCCCGCTCGCGAGGAAGTTGGTGGAAGCGCACCGCGGTACGCTCACCATCGAGTCGAAACCCGGGCAAACCACGTTCAGAATGAATTTGCCGACGCGGTGACAACATTTCACGAGTGTGTTGAGGGGCGCCTATGCGTCCTCTCGCCCTCGTGCTGTTCCTCGCAGCCAGCGCGGTCACTCTCGGGTGTGGTCCCGTTCAGAAGTGCGGCCCCGGCAATTGCAGCGGGTGCTGTGACTCGAGCGGAGCGTGCCAGACCGGAAACAGCAACACCGCGTGCGGCAGCGGCGGCCAGCTCTGCAACGCGTGCTTCGTGGGACAGACCTGCAGCCTCGGCCTCTGCAACTCGGCTGGCACCGGCGGCGGAAACCAGAGCGGCGGCGGATCTGGAGGTGGCTTCGGCGGAGGAAGTGGCGGCGGCTCAGGTGGAGGCTTCGGAGGTGGAACTGGCGGCGCTTTCGGCGGTGGAACGGGCGGGAGCGGCGGAGGCACGGGCGGCGGCGGGCCCCCTTCGACGTGGGAGACGTGGTGCCGCAACAGCTACCTGCCGGCGCTCTGCGACACCTACGTGCGTTGCGGCATCTACGCGAGCGCTTCACTCTGCGCCGCGGCCACCACGAGCTTCGACGTTTGCATGACGACTGCAGCGAACCGCGATGGACGCACGGTGCTCGACAACGCCGGTGCCAGCAACTGCCTCAACATGCTCAATGGCTCCTGCGAGGCGTTCGATTATCTGTCGTGCCTCGCGGTGCGCGGCACCGTCACTCTCAACTCGCCCTGCTACGGCAGCGGTGAGTGTGAGCCGAGCCTCTCCTGCGCGCTCACGACGTGCCCGGGAACCTGTCAGCCGCGGACGCCCATCGGCTCGACCTCGACGACGGGCGAGTGCGTGGCGGGTGGCTATCTCTACGGCACCACCTGCCAGGCCTACGTCCCCGTGGGCCAGGCGTGCACGGCGGTCAGCCCACAAACGAGTCCGAGGCAGTGCATAAGCACCGCGTTCTGCTCCAGCACGGGCATCTGCACCACGAAGCGCAGCGCAGGCCAGAGCTGCAGCAACAATTCCACCCAATGCGCGGGAGTCCTCACCTGCTGGGGCGGAGTCTGTGGCGCCGCGGGAGATCTCGGGCAACCGTGCGACAGCGCGCGCCAGTGCAGGGCTGGCTACAAGTGCGCCAACACCAACGTGTGCGTGAACACAGGCGCCGTTGGAGCCCCGTGCACGAGCCAGATCAGTGACTGCGAGCCCGGCTTGATTTGCGATCTTCCGAGCGGTCAGACGCAGGGCACGTGCAGCCGTCTCCACACACTCGGCCAGTCCTGCACCTACGGCGGTTACCAGTGCGGCTTCTTCGGTGGGCTCTACTGCACAGGGACCAGCGCGAGCCCCACCGGCATCTGCGCGATGAAGAAGGGGATGGGCGCGAGCTGTGGCAGCTACGACGAGTGCGCCTCGGGCAACTGCAGCAACAGCGTGTGCGGCGGCTGCGTCGATCCCACTCCGTGACTTCAGCCGCGGTACGTCCAGTGCCAGGGCTCACCACCGACATCATTCACGAAGCCATAGCGACGGCCGTTCGCCTGCAGCCAGCGGTACGTCGATCCTGAGTAGCCGCCCGGCATGTTGATGTCGGCCGAGATGCCGCTCTGGTGGTTCGAGTAGCCTGGGCGCGCCGCGAGGTTGCCGCGGCCCTGCAGGTACAAGTTGTAGAGGTACTGCTGCTCCGACATCGTGCGGAAGCCCGAGTTCACCGAGAGGTTGATGCCCGCGCGCGCCGCGTCGGCCTTCATGCGGTTGAACGCATTCGCCGCGTCGGTGCGGAGGAACTTGCCGTTGCCCACGCTCGACACGGTGATCGGGTACGGGCGGCCGTTGATGTAGCCATTCACGCGCGCGCCGGTGGAAGCAGGCGGAGGCGCAGCGCCGGGCGTGCCGTTCAACTTCGCCCACGTCGCGGGGCCGACCACGCCATCCACGCCGAGGCCCTTGGCGCGCTGGAAGGAACGAACCGCGTCAGCCGTGCGAGGACCGAAGTCGCCGTCGACGGAGACGTTGTAGCCATGCGCGCGCAGACGATTCTGAAGAGTGCTCACCGCGGCGCCGCGAGAACCAAGACGCAACGTGGGCGTCGCGCCACCCGAAGAAGGAGCGGGAGCCGCAGCCGCGTTCAACTTGCCCCACGTCGCGGGACCAACCACGCCGTCGACGCCGAGGCCGTGCGAGCGCTGGAAGGCGCGCACCGCATCAGCGGTGCGAGGACCGAAGGCGCCGTCGACGCTCACGTTGTAGCCGTGCGCGCGAAGCTTCTGCTGGAGCTGGCTCACCGCTGCACCACGCGAGCCCTGGCGAAGAGTCGGCGTGGAGCTGAGTGAACGAGTCTGGGTCGAGGTGACTGCGCTGACAGGCATGTTGATCCTCCAGAATCCCTTTGTGCGTTCATTCTCATCGCGTGGATTTTCCGAGTTGCCCTCGGAGATCCGGCCTGAATGAGCGCGTTTGGAATTAAGGAGGAATTACAGAAACTGCCCTGCCCAGTGCTCGAGCGAGAGATCGGGCCGCGCCGGGCCAGTGCGGTTCACCTGGGTCCACCAGCGCGGGTTGCGCACCGCGGGCGTCGCGTCGTCGTCGTAGCTCTCGCAGTCGCACTGCACCGGAGGCCGCTGGCAATGCGAGCACGGCGCCACCACGCCCTGGAAATACCATTCCCAGAAAGTGCGGAGCTTTCCGCCGGTGAGCGCCTCCGCGCGCTCGACGAAGTAGTCGAACTCCGTCTTGCGGAAATAGAAGGCGCCCATCGTGAGGTGATCGAGCACGTTGGCCGGCTTGCCTGAGACCTGATTGTAGGGCGCGGTGGCCTTGAGGAACGTCTTCAGCACCGTGACGCGGAACTCGGGCCGGCGCTGCAGGTGACGAATCACCACGTCTTCGTAGAAGCGGAAGTGGCGGCACTCGTCCTTCGCGAACTGCGCGAGCATCTTCGCGAGGAAGGGATCCTTCACCTGGCGCGAGAGCGCGCGGTAGACGAGGAAGCCGATCAGCTCCTGGTACATGTTGCAGGCGGCGAGCTCCATCGGGTCTTCGGAATAGGGCGTCCACTCCACCTCGGCGACCTCGAGCCCGCGCTCCGCAGGCCAGGCCTCACCCATCTTCTGCAGGTAGAGGTGGTAGCCCATGAAGTGGTTGAGCTCTTCGCTGTGCCAGAGGCCGAAGAAGGCCGCGAGCTCGGGCTCCGTGCGGAAGACGCGCAGGAAGCCATCGCCCACCGCGGCGCCAGAGGTCTCTCCGAGCGCGATGGTGTGCATCATCTGGCGCTGGCGCGGAGTGAGCAGCTCAGGCCGCGCCTCGCTCCAGTTCCAGTCTTCGACGAAGTACTGCAGCTTTCGCGACTGTTTTCGATACGGGAGAAACAGGTTCTGCGGGAACTGCTGCGTGCGCAGCTTTTCAGGGAGCGGCCCCGCGTCTGCCAGCAGCCGCTTCGCCACCGCCACGTAGACGGGATCCATCAGGTGCCTGGCGGGGGATTGATTGAGCGCGTAGGCCCACAGCGCTCCGCGCCGAAACAGCTGGTTCGCGCCTTCCGAGATTTTGGTTCGAAGTTCCATGACGCGCGTCTACTGGCGAACCGCGCGCGAAGGATTTTGGAGCAGCCCACAGTCACCCGCGGGCGTCAGTTGATTTCGGGGACCGTGCCTGCGTCAGCGGGCCACGCGAAGCCACCGTCGCCCGTGCTCACGATGCCGGCGTCGAGTCGGCCACCGTTTCCGACCTCGGTGAGCGTGTCATCAGGACAACCGAAGATGATCGACACCGCGGCACCAGGGCGCTGACTCACGATGTCGCACGCAGGTCCGTAGAGCGTCACCCGATTGCCCGCGGCCTGGTAGTCCCAACCCGCGACGCGCATCGGATCGCGCGGGAAGAACTGTCCATCGACCGCGACGAAGAGCTTGTTGGGATCAGGCGGAGCCGCGTTCAGCGTGAAGTCACAGCTCGCCGCGCCTGAGGCGATCGAGCGGAGCGCCGCTTCGAGATCGCTCGGGTTGTCTGCCTGGAAATAGCGCGGAGTCGTGGCGCGAGCCGTTCCTCCGCGCACCGCCATCTGCTCGAGGCGCGCCTCATCGACATCGCTGCCGAAGCCCACGCTGTACGTGCGGACGCTACGAGAGAAGAGACCTTCGACCTCGGCCACCGGAGCTCCATTGCAGTTCTCGATGCCGTCGGTGATCAACAGCACGTAATTGGCGCGCGTGACGTCGGTGAGCTGACCCGAGCTCGCCGCCACGTGGAGCGCGGCGCCGATCGGCGTCGCATTTCCCCCGGCGCTCGGCGGCAGCGCACCGGAGATCGCGTTCATCGTCGAAGGACCGATCGGCACGTCGATCTGCCCCGGGTTGCACGCGGAGACGTCGAGCGAGAAGAGCTGCAACCCAAAGTGCAGCTTGTCGTTGCCCGCGTTCTGCTGCGTGACGTTGCGCACGGCGGTGGTCGCGGTGTCCCACTTCGAGCGGCCGGAGTTCGCGATGATCTCCTCCATCGAGCACGAGTGATCGAGGACGATCAGAATGTTCGCCGCCGTCGCGCTCGAGTCGAAGCGTTGACCACCGCAGCTCACCGGCCCTCGAGGCCCCGCGTCGCCGCTCGGATTCGTCGTGCTCATGCACGTTCCACCAGGCGCGCAGATCCGCCCGGGGCCGCAGTCGCTCGAGACCGAGCAACCCGAGTTCACGCTCACGCACACGTTCCGCTCGTTGCAGGTCTGCTCGGCGCCGCACTGCGCGTTGCTCGTGCAGGAGTTGAGGCAGATGCCCGAAGGCACGCACACCTGGCCGTGGCCGCAGTGGTTGTCCGTGGTGCAACGAGCCGGCGTGCAGGCAAAGAGGGAGCCGCCCAGTCCGAAGGACAGGCACAACAACGCGAGGGTGCGCATGGTCTTGGTCCTAAGAGCTCAGAGGTGCGTCGCCATCGTGAACGCGACGATCGCGAAGGCGCAGGCGGCGACGGCCCAACGGTCGAAGCGCACGGGGCCGTCCTGCTCCGCATGCTCTTCTTCGTCGTCGTCCTGCTCGTCCTCGTCGGCGTCGCGAACGTCTTCATCCGCGAGCACCACCACGTAGCTGGGACGGTGCTTCTTCGGCGGAGCGGCGACGGCGAGGGCCGGAGTGATCGAAGCCCAACCGAGGATCGCGGCACGCGAGGGCTCGACCTCGAGCGCCTCGCACACGTCGCTGAGCAGACCTTCGATCACGCGCAGCGAGTGCGGACGGCGCGCGGGATTCTTGTCGAGCATCATCGAGAGCAGTCCCTCGAGCGTGTCGTCGATCGCGGGATTGATCTTCGACGCGAGCGGCGCCTCGTGCAGCGGGGAGACCGAGAGACGCGCGCGCGCCTGGTTCGGAGTGAGCCCGGTGAAGAGCTGGTACAGCACCGTGCCCACCGCGAAGTTGTCCGTCGCGGACTCAGCGCCTTCGAGCGAAGGAGCGGTGATGGTGAGCGAACCATCGCGCGCGATCTGGAAGTCCGCGGGCGAGAGACGGCTGAAGGCGCGGCGCTGCTGATGCGCGGTCGCCACTGCGTCCACCACCTCGACGGCGAGGGAGAGCGCGAGGTCGAGCGGGAGGCGCTCGGCGGTGAGGCGCGAAGCGAGGGTGTTCGGAACGGGACGGGTGGTTTGAGCGAATCGTCGGTTCATGCGGCCGCTGCATTGCGACCCTCAGGCCAGCGCCCAAACACCTGAAACGACGGCGCTTGTCCCACAGTTGCGCAGCAACCTCCCGTTTGCAGGTGGCGCGGCTGTGCTCCACTTCAGCGAGACGGTTTACGGTCCGCGCCATGTCACTGTCGGAACTTGTCCCACCGAGTTGGCGCTCTGCATTGAGCGAAGCGACCGCTGATCCTTCCTTCTCCGCGCTCTCCACGTTCCTCGATTCGGAGTGGAGCAATGCGACGGTCTTCCCTCCGAAGCCGCAGGTCTTCGCGGCCCTCGAGCTCACTCCGCCTGAAGCGGTGAAGATCGTCCTGCTCGGACAAGATCCGTATCCAACCGCGGGCAACGCGAACGGTCTCGCGTTCTCGGTGACGAAGGACATGAAGATCCCCGCGTCGCTCAAGAACGTCTTCCTCGGCCTTCAAGCTGATCTCGGCGCCACGGTACCAACGCACGGAGATCTCACTCCGTGGGCGCAGCGCGGAGTGCTCTTGCTCAACGCGGTGCTCACGGTGCGCGAGAAGACTCCGAACTCGCACCAGAAGAAGGGCTGGGAGCCGTTCACCACCGCGGTGCTCCGGCACGTCGCGAAGTCGCCGAACAAGGTGGTCTTCCTCTGCTTCGGAAAACCCGCGCTCAAGTTGGTCGAGTCGCTCGGCACCACGCATCCAATCGTCGCGGCGCCCCACCCTTCCCCGCTCAACGGCAAAGCGTTCGTCGAGACTGTGACGAAGGAGAAGTTGTTCACCAAGGTGAACTCGCTCCTCGACGCGCCGATGGACTGGAGCCTCTCGTGAGAACTCTCGGTCTCGCCGTCATCGCGGTCATCACCTTCGCGGCGCGCGCCGAAGCTTCGTGCGTCAGCGTCGTCCGATCCTGCTTCTGCACCCAGCCCACTCGCGTTGGCGGCCTGGTCACCGAGGCCATCGACGGAGGGACAGCGACCCTGCGCGTGGAGTCGAGCAAGCAGGGACTGTCTGTCGACGGCGGTCTCTTCTTTCCAGCCTCCAGCGCGGAGACTCCCGGATCGCGCTGGTTGTTGCTGGGGGATGATCGCCGCCCCATCGACGCCGCAGGGAAGGTCAACTGTCCTCAGTTTCCCGGAACGCCGATCGAGGTGGAGTCAGCAGCCAGCGCGGCGGTGAGCATGTCGTGCTTCGAAGAGATCGAAGCAGCAGGATTCAAGGAGCGGCCCTGCAACGACAGAGGTGTCGGCTGCACCAGCGCGCCGCTCGCCTTGCTGCCGCTGTTGGCGCTCGGGTGGTTGTTCCGTCGTCGCTCGAGCTGAACGTGCCTCGCGACTTCCGCGTCTGCACGGACGCCGGCTTCCAGCTGATCTTCGATGCCGGCGCAGTGAAAGAGCTCGCGTCGCAGAAGGACACCACCTGGTACGACTCACTCGCAGGCGAAGTGAAGTCGGGTCACCTCGCCGCGCGCGCGTTCGGCGATGGCGAAGCGTTCTTCCGCGTCTTCCTCGAAGGTGAGCTCGTCCCGCGCTCGATGGAGAAGCGCGCCGGTCCCGCGATGAGCGGTCTTCTCGAGGTGCCGACAGGTCGCGTTCACTTCGCGCCGTTCGAAGAACTCGCGAAGCCGAGCGGCGAAGTGCTCGAGCTCACACCGGGCCGCTACGAGATCACGCTGAGAGAAATGACGTGGGGAGAGCTCGTCGACGCGATCGCGGCTCGCGCGGGACGCAGAGCGAGTCCCTCAGGTCACAAGGCAGGCAACGTGCTCGGTCCGCTGCTCGGCTGCCTCGTGTTCGCGACGGGCATCGGCGGAATCGCAGCGCTGATCGGTGTGCTCAATACCGGATGGGACGCGTGGCACCAGGCGTGGCCCTGGCTCGCAGGTTCAACCGCAACAGCGATCGTGCTCGGGCTGATCTACGCCGCGTGGCCCGGCGCGAAGAAGGCACTCGACGCGCAGCAGAAGACGGCTGAGCGCTTTCCGACGACGATCGTGCAGCTGCGAAAGCTCGCCGAAGGAGAAGGCCCGACGAGCGGAGTCATGCTCGACGATCACACCTGAAGCTCACCGCTTCAGTTCGATAATGGGCAGCTGCTCCGAGTGGGATTCCGGGTCGCCCTCCATCAAGCACTCGCGGGGAAGACACGTACCGCGTGAGGGCACCGCTCCGTCCTTGGTGTCGCAGACCAACGTGTACGGATGAACCCAGCACAGCTCAGCGCTCGTGCAGTCCCCGGCACTT
Organism: uncultured Myxococcales bacterium; assembly: GCA_966211295.1. Classification (GTDB taxonomy): domain Bacteria; phylum Myxococcota; class Myxococcia; order Myxococcales; family Myxococcaceae; genus Archangium_A. Next base: position 23,188 of record CBIHPJ010000025.1, read on the forward strand.
CGGCAGCGCGTCTCAGTCGCCTTGATGAAGCGACGGCACGACGCCATGGCGAGCAACACCACCAGGATCGTCAGCGCCCAACGCATTGCGGACATCCTGCACAGATCAGCGCGGAGAGACGAGTTCTGCGTCTTCCGAGGCAAATAGTCGCTGCTGATCAGCGGCGCAGGGCCCAGTGCGCGCCCGCGTCGTGCGTCTCGTACGTGCGCACTCCGGGGCGTTCGCCGCAGCCTGCGCAGTCGTCGAGCGCGATCTCCAGCACCCACTCGCGCGCGGTCTTCAACTTCAACGATCGGAAGAGGCCCGTGTAGTGAGGCTTCGTCACCGTGGAGACGCGCGTCCAGCTCTTCCCTCCATCGGTCGAGCTGACGACGACGAGCTCGTGACCGGGAGATTCGACCTGCCAGTCGAGCACTCCGACCCAGAGCGAGCTCTTCAGCGACTCGAGGCCCACCCAGCCCATGCCCGGGTTGTCGTCGGGGCTCGTGGTGAAATCGAGCTGCTCGTTGTGACTTCCGATGCGCACCATCGGCACGGAGCTCATCGCGTCGCGGAGATTGCAGACCACGACGCCGCCAGACTTGAGGAAGCCGCTGATGCGGTCGGATCCGATTGGGCGCTGAGGGACTTTCGTTTGTGCGAACGCGGCGGATGAAAGCGCGCAGAGGAAGGCGAGCGTTTTACTCATTGGGCAGGCCCTCACCCCGACCCTCTCGCGAGGGGAGAGGGAGACAGTGGCGTGCCTTCTGAAGCATGCGGCGGAGCGGATCTTCGTCGGCACGTGCGATCGCTTCGTCCCAGGTGAGCCACTGCGCTCCGTGTGACTCGTTCGGATCGTGCGCGAGCGCGTCAGGGTTCTTCGCCACCACGAGGTAACGAACGTCGAGATGTTTGTGTTCCGGATCCGTCTTGCGCGCGGGGATCACGTGCACGTCGACGTCGAGCGGACGCGGCGCAGTCGGATGAAGCGCGACTTCGCAGCCCGTCTCTTCCCGCGCCTCACGCAGCGCCGTCGCTTCCATCGAGCCAGCATCGACGACATCCGCGTGTCCACCTGGCTGCAGCCACCGCTTCAACTTCGCGTGCAGCACCAGGCACACCTTCGTTCCATCAGGAGTCACCACCACCGCGCTCCCCGTGAAGTGCGCCGGCCACTGCTCGCGTGAGAACGGCTGAGCGAGCGACGTCGCGAACTCGCGCATCTC
>CBIHPJ010000026.1:0-24268 GCA_966211295.1 uncultured Myxococcales bacterium
GAGTGTGCGGCGTGCTCCCCGTGATCATGGGCGCTGCGCTGTTCTTTCTCGTCTTCCTCACGGGGAAGGACTTCCGGTGGTGGGCCTTCCACTCGGAAGCTCACACCACCGCTCTCGCCATCGCGTTCTGCGTCGGGATGCTTGGGTTGCTTGTCTTCGAGCGGCAAGTGTTCATCGAGGAGGACGATTGACTCGCCCTCGCCCCGACCCTCTCCCACGGGAGAGGGAGAAAGTTAGTGGGCGAGGAGGGTGGTGCGCAGAATGACCGCGGCGACGGTGAAGTAGATGACGATGCCGGTCACATCGACGATCGTCGCGACGAAGGGCGCCGAGGCCGCGGCGGGATCGAGCCCCAGCCGGCGCAGCACGAACGGCAACATCGAACCAATCATCGCGCCCACCAGCACCACTCCGATCAGGCTCACAGAGACAGTGAGACCAACGAGCAAGTAGTGCTCACCGTACCCCGCGCTGAACACGCCGTAGCGGTGCAGCCACTCCCACGCGACGACGCGCAGGAAGCCGATCGTCGCCAGCCCCACGCCGAGCAGCGCGCCGCTGCGTAACTCGCGCAGCGCCACCTTCCACCAGTCTTTCAGCGTGATCTCCTGCAGGGCGAGCGCACGAATGATCAGCGACGTCGCCTGGCTGCCCGAGTTGCCGCCCGACGCGATGATCAAGGGCAGGAACAAGGCGAGCACCTCGGCCCGCATCAACTCGGTCTGGTACGAGCCCATCGCGGTCGCGGTGAGCATTCCACCAAGCAAGAGGATCGCGAGCCACCCGCCGCGCTTGCGGAGCATCTCGAAGGTGGAGATCTCCATGTACGGCGCTTCGAGGGCTTCGAGACCACCGAGCTTCTGAATGTCTTCGGTGGCCTGTTCGGCGGCGACATCGAGCACGTCGTCGGCGGTGATGATGCCCACCATCGCGCCGCGCGAGTCGATCACCGGCAGCGCCGCGCGGTCGTACTTCTCGAACGTGACGATGATCTCGTCCTTCGGCGCCGTGGCGGGGATCGACACCAGCGGGCGCGTGGGAAGATCGCCGACCTTCGCCTCGGCGGGCGCCATCACCAGCTCTGCGAGCCGCAGATCGGCCCTCAGCTCGCCTCGGTCATCGATGATGTAGACGACGTTCAGCGTCTCGCGGCTGCGGCCGTATTTGCGAATCGCCTCGATGGCCTCGTGGGCGGTCATCGACGGCTTGAGCGCCATGTACTCGGGCGTCATGTAGCGGCCGGCGGTGTCCTCGGGATAACCGAGCAGCGCACGCGCGACCTTGAGCTCGTCCGCGGACAGTTGCTCGAGCGCGCGCTTGGTGACCTCGGCCGGCAGCTCCTCGAAGAGGCGCGTGCGGTCGTCAGGCGCCATCTCGTTCAGCACGTTCTTGAGCTGCTCGCTCCCGAGGGCCTGGACGATTTCAGTCTGCTGATCGAGCGGCAGGTACTCGAACGCCACGCCCGCCACGCTCCGCGGCAGGATGCGGAAGATCACTCCCGCGTCTTCAGTCGGCAGGTCTTCGAGGATCTCGGCGATGTCGGCGGGGTCGACCTCTTCGAAGGCGACCCGCAACGACTCCCAGTCCTTCTTGCGGATGAGCTCCTCGTACTCGGGCTTCAGCAGATGACCGAGCACTCAAAGCTCCTCTACAGACCTCTTAGAGGACCTTCTTGATGACGTCTTCGAACTTCGACTTCGGGCCAGCGCCCATGATCGTCTCGACCACCTGGCCGCCCTTGAAGACCTTGAACGTGGGGATCGACTGGATCTCGTACTTCTCAGCCGTGTCGTTGTTCTCGTCGACGTCGAGCTTCGCGATCTTGACCTGCCCCTTGTACTGGGTGGCCAACTCTTCGAGCGCGGGAGCGACGGCGCGGCAGGGACCGCACCACTTCGCCCAGAAATCGACCAGCACGGGCGTCTCGGAATCGAGCACCTCTGCCTTGAAGTTCTTGTCGTCGACGACCACGGTGTCTTTGACCATCTGAGCCATAGGGGGTGCCTGGGTGGAATTTTCCGTCAGGAGGCGTGCAGCTTTGGACTTTCGACCGTGCGGGATTTAATACCCAACTCCACCGCATGCAGGGCAGTGAAAAGTAGGAACCGAGGAGACGCGTGAAGCTCTTTCTGCCGCACAAGACGCTCGAGGACTGGATGGTCGCCGAGAAGGCCGATCTCCAGGACGGGAAGCTCTTCGTCGCCGAGAACAAGACCAGCTATCCCGTCGCTGCCGCCGTGCACTTCAACAAGCTGGTGTCCGGGGAAGACGGGCAGGGCCTGCTGGGCCGCGTGAAGACCACCGCTCAGCTCACTGCGCTGAACGCCGAACATTTCCAGGACTCGTGCATCGTCGGTGAGGCGGCCTACGAGGTCGTCGAGGGGTACGTCACCGAGGTCCAGACCGCGCCCGCTGCGAAGGGCGACGCGAAGAAGAAGACGGGTTCTCCCGAAGCCGATCTCCTCGCGGCGTTCATCCTCGACAAGCTCTAGGTCTCACGTGGCGCGCGTGCTCCTGCTCACGCCGCCCGAGCAAGCGGCCGATCTCGCATTTCTCCTCGAAGAGGAAGGCCACGAGCCCTGCTTCTGGCCGGTGCTCGGTTCAGCCTCCGAGCTCAGCGCTGGTCTGCGCGCGGTCGCCGAACACGTGCATCGTTTCACGTGGGTGATCGCGCTGGGCCGCGCTCCACTGCGTGCCTTCCTCGAGGCGGTGAATCGTGCGGGCAGTCGCCGTTCCCTCGACAAGGTGCAGTGGCTCGCTTCTGACGCTCCCACCGCGAGGGCGATCGAGCGCCAGGGCGGAAGCGTGCGCGTGCCCGGAGACGGCAAGTGGACCAGCGCGGTCTCCGGTCTGCTCACCACGGATGACGACGTGCTCGTGCTCCACGGAGGCGAGGCTCCGGAGATCCTCATCGACTCCCTCGACGCCAAGAACGTCAGCTTCGTGCAGGTGGGCGTGGAGAGTTCCACGGGCGCGCAGGCGATCCCCGAAGTGCCGCATCAACTCGTGATCGTCCACTCCGCGGCCGCGGGTGAAGCGTTCGTCGAGCTGACCCAGGGCCTCGCGATGACCACCGCTCAGGCGCCTCAGTGCTGCGGTCCGGAGCACCAGCACTCGCATCCCATCGCGCGCTCGGTGCTCACCGAAGGACTGCGGATCGTGGCGACCACGAAGGCCGCCGCGGAGGCGCTCGAGTCGCTGGGTGTGGAGGTGTACGCCACCGCTTCAGCCGCTGCCGCTGATGCCGTGGTCGACGCCGCCATCAAGGCGCTCGCCGAAGGGGAAAACCAGTAGGCTTGTCGCACCCATGCGAACACCTCTCCTGGTGGCAGCGTCAATCGCGCTGCCGACGCTTGCGCTCGCCTCGACCCTCGTTCCCCACACGCTCCTCCAACGCGCCGAACAGTCAGATCGCGTCGCGCTGGTGCAGGTGATCTCCCAGACCCTTGAAGAGAACCCGGGCGCCGAGTTTCCGCTCAAGACGGTGACGCGCGTGGTGGTCGGTCAGAACATCCGCGGCGCGGGCCCCACCGAGCTCAACATCGTGCAGATCGGCGGCAAGCGCGGCCTCGAGTCGATGGAGATTCCGGGCGACGCGAAGTTCCACCTCGGTGAGACCGCGCTCGTCTTCCTCCGCTGCCGCGTGGCCGTCGATCGGTGCCACCTCGTGGCCTTGGGTCAGGGCAAGCTGGACACCGCGGGCGATGAGGTCCTCGTGCAGGATCTCTTCAATGGCAAGTGGACCAAGCGCACCGTCGCCTCGATCGTCGCGGAGCTCGCTCCCTCTTCGCCGGGCAAGCCCGCGGTCTCGCCGGCGGTGAAGCGATGAAGGTCATCCGCTCAGGTTTCGCCGCGCTGCTGCTCGTCTCGAGCGCCGCCGCTGCGCAGGACTACCTCGACTACAAGATGCTGTCGTCGCAGCAGAACCCGTTTCAGGTCTACGTCGACTCGCGCAGCCAGAGCCCCGCGGGCCTGCAGTACACGCTGATGCAGAACGCGGTCGAGCGCGCGTGGGGGACGTGGAACGCCGTGCAGTGCTCGTTGCCCAAGGTCACCTCGCTCGGAGCAACGGGCGCCATCGTGCCGCAACCCACCCAGAGCTACGACAGCTACTCGGTCACCCCGGTGTGGATGCTGAGCAACGACGCCGATGCCGTGCAGATCTTCGGCAACAACGAGAGCCTGGTGCTCGCGATCACGCTCCCGCGCGCGTACGCCGGCGTGCTGCAGACCTGCGACACGTACTTCAACGGCTACGGCAACCAGTGGTCGGTCGATCCCGTCACGCCGAACTTCGCGGCCGACGTGGAGACCGTCGCGCTGCACGAGTTCGGTCACTGCCTCGGCATCGGGCACATCAACCCGTACACGGCGGTGATGGACCAGGTGGTGGAGAAGGGCGAGAGCGTGCGCGTGCTCACCTCGGCTGACATCTCGGTGCTCTGCACCCGCTACCCGCTCGTCGGTGAATCGGCGTCGCCGTGTTTCGCGGACGGTGGCTGCGCGCAGACGGATCTCAAGTGCATCGCTCAGCCCGTGACCAACGGACTGTCACTGAACCTCTGCACGCGGGGCTGCACGGTCAACGCGGGCACCGCCTGTGACGTGCCTCTCTCTTGCCAGGCTTCCACTGCGTTCTCGGGTTTCACTGGAGCGTGCCTGTTGCCAGGCAGCATCGTCACCGCGGTCGGCCGCGATTGCGTGATGGACCCGGACTGCGGAAACTCGGTGGGCTTCTGCCAGCGGCCCGAGCCCGCTTCGGCCGGCCAGCAGTTCTGGGTCGATGGCTACTGCACTCAGTCGTGTTCGACGGGCCAGCCGGGATGTCCCTCGGGTTCCGTGTGCACCACGTTGGCCCAGGGCGATCGATGTCTGCAGTCGTGCCGCGTGGGCCTGGCGGATTGCCGGGTGGGCTATGCGTGCGCGGCGACCGACGCCATCGGCACCTCCGGCGTGTGCATTCCGCGCTGCTACACCAACGTGGATTGCAACTCGGGCTACCAGTGCCGCACCTGTGACGGCCTCTGCGTGGCGACCCAAAACCCCGGCGGCCAGCTCGGCAATCCCTGCCTGGCGGACTCGGAGTGCGGCGCGGGGCAGGTGTGCCGCGTCACCAGTCCCCTCAGCAACCAGAAGCAGTGCGTGCTGCAGTGCGCGCGCGGCTGCGGACAATGCCCCACGGGGAGCACGTGCACTCCCGCGGGCCGAGGCGAGCTCTTCTGTCTGCGCGATTGCGCGGGGCTGGGCACGTGCGGTCCGGCGTTGCGCTGCGCTGACACCACGGTGGGCCGCAGCTGCCTGCCGCAATGCAACAGCCAGGCGGAGTGTCCCGTCGGCCAGCTTTGCTCCATGGGCGAGTGCACGACGCCGATGGAAGGGGACGGCGGTTGCAACACGCTCCAGTGCCGCCCTGATGCGGGTCGCCCGATCGTGGTGGTTCCGAAGGATGCGGGCGTGGATCCCGGTGGCACCGGTGGCTGCGGCTGCTCGAGCGTGGATCCTTCGTTGGGCTTCGCGTTGCTCGGGCTGGTGACGCTGCTCTCGAGGAGGCGTTCGTGGCGAACGCAGTAGCCCCTTACGAACGTCGTCGCGCGCAGGACTTCACACTCACCTGGCTGCTCGACGCGCTGGTCTCCGCGGGATCGATCACGAAGGCGCAGGCGTCTGAGCTCACCGCGAAGGAGGTCCAGGCGAAGGCGCGCGTGATCAAGCAGTCGGGGATCGAGAAGTACGCGGTGTCTCCCATCGAGATCGTCGCGGCCTTTCAGATCCCCGTGGGGACGAAAGGTGAACTGCTCGATCAGGATCGGGTGAGCGAGGTGGCCGCGAAGGCCGCCGGAGTCGGCTATCGGAAGATCGATCAGCTCAAGCTCGACATGAACCTCGCCGCGAAGATGGTGAGCAAGCCCTACGCGCAGAAGCACTGCATCCTCGCGCTCGAGGGCGGCACGCCGGGCATTCCGCTCACCGTCGCGGTGGCGAACCCGTTCGACCACGAGCTCTTCGAGAACCTCGCGCGGCTGGCGAACGCGCAGATCATTCCGGTGCTCTCGGCGAAGGCCGACATCCTGAAGGGCATCGCGGACGTCTACGGCTTCAAGAAGACGCTCGCCGCCGCCGCGGTGGAGCACGCCGACACGAGCGGAGGCATCACCAACTTCGAGCAGCTGGTCACGCTCTCGAGCGGGCGCGAGCTCGACGCCGGCGATCGCCCGGTGATCCAGGCGGTCGACTACCTGCTGCGCTATGCGTTCGACAATCGCGCGAGTGACATCCACGTCGAGCCGAAGCGCGAATCGTCGATGGTGCGCCTGCGCATCGATGGCGTGTTGCACGGCGTGTACACCCTGCCGGGGCAGCTCCACTCGCCGATCATCGCGCGCATCAAGACGATCTCGCGCCTCGACATCTCGGAGAAGCGCAAGCCGCAGGACGGACGCATCAAGGTCGATCGCGACGGCCGCGAGGTCGAGATCCGCGTCTCCACGTTGCCCACGGCGTTCGGTGAGAAGGCGGTGCTCCGCATCTTCGATCCCGAGACACTCGCGGTGGACGTGGCGAAGCTCGGCTTCGATCCCATCGAGCAGAAGGTGTTCGAAGGGTGGATCGCCGAGCCGCACGGCTTGATTCTCGTCACCGGCCCCACCGGCAGCGGAAAGACGACCACGCTCTACTCGGCGCTCAAGGCGCTCGCCGGCCCCGACGTGAACGTGACCACGATCGAAGACCCGATCGAAATGGTCTGGGACGCGTTCAACCAGGTGCAGGTGCAGCCGAAGCTCGGCCTCGACTTCGCCAACGCCCTTCGGCACATCCTCCGGCAGGACCCCGACATCATCATGGTCGGCGAAATTCGCGATCCCGAGACGGCGGAGAACGCGGTGCAGTCCGCGCTCACCGGCCACCTCGTGCTCTCCACGCTGCACACCAACGACTCGTTCGGCGCCGTGCATCGCTTGCAGGATCTCGAGGTGCCTCCGTTCCTCTTGAGCTCATCGTTGCTCGGAGTGATGGCGCAGCGCCTGGTGCGCAAGGTCTGTCAGACCTGCGCGAAGCCGGTCTCGCTCACGAAGGAAGAAGTGGCGGCGCTCGGCGTGCCAATTCCGCTGCTGCCCGGTGGCCCGAAGTTCGTGAAGGGCGCGGGCTGCGTGAAGTGCCGCGGGACGGGTTACCTGGGCCGCACCGCGGTGTTCGAGATCTTCACGGCGAACCCGGCGGTGAAGCAGTTGATCGCCGACAAAGCGCCGGTCGAGATGCTGGTCGCCGAGGCTCGCAAGATGGGCCTGCGGACACTTCGCGAGGCCGCCGTGCGCAAGCTCGCCGAGGGAGAGACCACCTTCGAAGAAGTGCTGCGCATGACCACGAAATCCTGACTCATCTGGTAGAAGTTTCGACGCTTCGCATCACTGCATGAGGGGTTCTCGATGAAGATCCAGAAGGGTCAGCCCGCCGCCGTCGCGACGCCTACGCCTGCGCCGAAGACGAGCGTGCCCGCGACTCCGACGAAGGCGGCGGAGGTCTCGAAAGCCTGGGCGGCCAAAGGTGCGGCCAGCGTGTCGCAGCCTCAGCTCAAGGCCGTCGCGTCTTCGAACGCTTCGGTGCCGACCTCAGGCGTGCGCAGCCAGGTCTTCGAGGCGCAGCTCGACAAGGAGACCAACTCGCGCAGCCTCGCGGGCAACAAGGTCTCGATGCTGTTCGACGGCGTGCAGTCGTTCGCCGAGCGCAACAAGATGATCGACGACGCGAAGGAGTCGATCTGCTTTCAGACCTTCATCTTCAACTCCGATGACACCGGTTGGGCCCTGGCGAACAAGCTCGCGGCCAAGGCGCAGGAGGGCGTGCAGGTTCGCGTGATCTACGACGCGTCGGGCAGCAGCCGCGCCGATCCGAAGATGTTCGAGATGATGAAGAACGCCGGCGTCGACGTGAAGGCGTACGGCAAGAAGTACGAAGTCTGGGACATCAACGATCGCTGGCACGAGAAGCACCTGATCGTCGACGGCAAGGCCTCGGTGGAAGGCGGCATGAACGTCGCCAACGAGTACGCGCTGGGCGGTTCGGGGAAGATGGTCTTCTCGCGCGGTGACGGGAAGACCGGCACCGAGGCGTGGCGCGACGCCGACATCAAGCTCGAGGGGCCCGCCGTCGCCGATGCGATGAAGGCCTTCGTTCGCAACTGGGACGAGATGGGCGGCAAGCTGTCCGACGGTGATCGGCAGAAGCTGTTCCCCAAGCTGTCCGAGGTGAGCGGCAGCAACACGTCGGTGCGCGTGGTGCAGAGCAACCCCGAGGTGAAGGGGCTGGTGGGCACCACCGACAAGCTCTACCTCCGCGCGATCGAGCACGCGCAGAAGAGCATCACGATCGAGAACGCGTACTTCCTGCCGCCTCCGGAGATTCGCAAGGCGCTGATCGACGCGGCGAAGCGTGGTGTCGAAGTGAAGGTGATGACCAACGGCCGCGCGTCCAGCGACATGGGCTTCGTGGCCGACGCGGCTCGCTACTTCTACGACGACATGATCAAGGCGGGCATGAAGATCAACGAGAAGCAGGGCGGCACGCTGCACGCGAAGACCGCCACCTTCGACGGAGAGTTCAGCGTCGTCGGCTCGGTGAACTTGAACGGTCGCTCGAAGAACCAGGACGCCGAGGTCGCGCTCGCGGTGCAGGACAGCAGCACGGCGAAGCAGCTCGAGGAGCGGTTCGCGTCGGGCATCAAGAACAGCGTGCCGGTCACCATGGGCGAGCTGAAGAAGGAATCGTTCCTGACCAACCTCAAGCAGTGGGCGCTCTCCACGCTCGCGTGGACGTTCTGATCATGAGCATCGACGGCGTTCTCGAACAGGCGAGGCAGAAGGAACTCTCGGGCGATCTTCCCGGGGCGATGCAGGCCCTCGACGCCGCTCCCGAGAAGGAGCGCACGGGCGCGTGGCACTACGCGCGCGGTGCGATGGCGGTGCGCGCGGGGAAGCTCGACGAGGCGCTTCCCTTGCTCGAGCAGGCCGTGCGTCGCGAGCCCGAGGTCGCGGAGTACCGGAGCAATCTCGGCGCGGCGTTGTTGGAGAAAGTGAAGGCTGGTGATGCGTCGGCCGGTCCGCGTGCGCTGGAGGAGCTCGAGCTCGCAGTGCAGTGGGGCGCGACGCTCCCTGATGTGTACGCGAATCTCTCGTTCGCCCGGTTGGTGAGTGGCGACGCGGTCGCAGCGCTGGCCGCGGCGGATATCGGGATCCGAACGGATCCCCGGCACGTGCCTTCGCTCTACAACCGCGCGGCCGCGTTGAATGCGCTCAAGCAATACGGCGCGTGCATCGACACGCTCGATGAGCTGCTGAAGATCTCGCCGGGGTTTGCTCCCGCGGTGCAGAGCAAGAAGAACACCCTCGAGCGAATGAGGAAGATTTGAAGCGCGCGGCGCTGGTGGTGCTGCTGTTCCTCGGTTGTCCCAAGCCTGGCGACGGCGTCGATCCCAAGGTGCGTGCTGACGGGCACTATCTCTCGGGCCAGGCGGCGTACCTGAAGGGCGATTTTGCGGAGGCGCACAAGCAGTTCGCTGAAGTGCGCACCTTGAATCCGACCGATCCGCGACTGCCTGCGGCGGAGGGCGAGGTCTATCTCTCGGAAGTGAAGATCCCCGAGGCGATCGAGGCCTTCGAGACCGCGGCGAAGGCAGATCCGAAGCGCGGCACCACGTGGAGCCGCCTCGGCTACCTGTACTCAGTGAAGGGCGACAAGGAGAAGGCGAAGGAGGCTCTCGAGAAGGCGCTCGCGGCGAACGCGAAGGACTTCAACGCGCTCGAGACGCTCGCTGATCTGCAGATCGAGGAAGGGAAGCTCGACGAGGCGATCAAGAGCCTGCTCACGGCGAGTGACTCTGCGCCCGATGCGACGCGCGGTGAGCTGGTGCTGCGCGTGACCGCGGAATTGCAGAAGGCAGGGCGGGGCAAGGAGTCGGTCGACATTCTCGAGGGCGCGGTGAAGAAGGGGGTGAAGAGCGCGGCGCTCTACAACGAGCTCGGCGATCGGTTGATCGAGGCGAATCGGCTCGAGGATGCGGTGAACGCGTACACCGAGGCGGCGAAGTTGGATCCCAAGGACCCTTCGTTGTGGGAGCTGGTGGGCGAAGTGCAGCTCAAGCTCGGCAAGACCGCTGAGGCCGAAGCTGCGTTCCGTCAGTCGCTCACCGTGAAGGATCGCGGCGTGGTGCACGTGGCGCTCGCGCGGCTCTGCAAGCAGAAGAAGGACGACGCGTGCGCGAATGATGAGCTGCAGAAGGCGCTCAACACCGCTAGCGGCGAAGAGCTGCGTGAGACGCTCGAGCTCGCCGAGTTGCTCGTCGAGTTCGGCCGCAAGAAGGACGGCCTCGAGCTGATGCGCTCGGTGAGTGAGGAGAGCGAGCAGAAGAACAACATCGAGCTGCACCTGCGCACCGCGCGGCTCGCGAAGGAGCTGAAGGACGAAGTCACCGTGAAGGCGGCGTGCACCCGCGCGCTCTCGAGCGGTCAGACTGGTCTGAAGTGCCCCTGAGAGGCCGAACGTCCTCGAGGGACAGTGGTGGGTGAGGATGTCGGGGGTTGCTCGATCCGCGCAGGGCCTCGAGCTGGGCAAGGGCGCTCTTGTGACGAGGTAGAGGTCGGGGGCTCCTGAAAACCTCGAGCATCCGTGATGCTGAGGCGGTCATCACCGATGCTTTGGGTTTGAGCGTCCCCGGGGGACACCTCGTCACAATCGCATCTGCGCCGGAAGTCGAGAGGCCGCGCGCGTCGAGCTTCCGACGAAACCCAGCAGTCCACCGCTCTCATTGCCGCTGTGGCGGTCGGAAGGCCTCCGGTGTCTCGCGGATGATCTGTCACTCGAACTGATTCGAACTGACGCCGCTGGTGCTGAAGACCAGTGCCGCACGTCCCCGCGCGTCGATCGCGAGGCTGGGGCCGGTGCCGGTGGCCGCTCCGTCGACGCCGAGGCTGCGCGTTCCAGTGCGCCCGTTGAAGTGCATCGACCGCAGCGAAGAACTTCCTTCGAGCCAGACCAGCACGGCGTGCTCGTCCGATGCGGCGATCACCACCTGTCCCGTATTGTTGGCTGCGAGAGAAATGCGAGCCGGAGCGCTGAACCCCGCTCCGCCGCCGAGATCGAGCGCTGCCTGCGCCTCGTAGATGTTGCTCGTGGTGTTGCGCTTGGTCCACGCCACGTAGATCTGTCCGTAGCGGCCCATCGCGATCGCGGGGCTCGAGACCGTCCCCGAGTCGATCACCGTCGAGGTGGTGGGGAAGGGCGAGCTCGCCGGGCCGCGCGCGAAACGAATCTCGGCCGTGGCCGCCGTCGTTCCGACGTTCTGTGAGGAGAGCGCGGCCACCGTACCGTCCGGCGCCGCCGCGACGGCCACGTTCGTGAAGTAGGTGGGCTGCGCGGGGCTTCCCGCGACGGGCGTGCTGAACCCTCCGCTGTTCGTGAAGGTGGCGATCATCAGGGTGAAGGTGGTGTTCGTGCTGTTCGGCAATTCGTACGCGACGATCGCGTCGCCGTTCGCGTTCCCCGCGAGCACCGGGGACCGGCCCGTTCCCAACGTCATCGGGCTGCCCCAGGTGTTGGTCGAGGCGGTGTAGCGCGCGTAGTTGAGTTGCAGTGCGCCGCCCGAGGTGGCCGCCTGGGCCCACACCACCAGAATGTTGCCGGCCCCGTCCATCGTGGCCTTAGGGTCGTAGGCCGACTGCGTGCCCGTATCGATGCGAACGCCCGTCTGCCAGACCGAGCTCGCGAATCTCGAGGCGAAGACGCGATCGATGGTGCTGTTCTGCGTCCACACCACCACGGCGCTGCCCGCGCTGTTCGCGGCGACCTCAGGCTGTGTCGAGACGAACGCGGTGCTCAGCTGCGCGTCGTCGATCCAGCTCGCGTTGATGTGGTGGCCCGCGCGCACGGTGGCTCCGGACCTCCAGGTCACGAAGTTGCGGTGAATGCCGCCGTTCGCGATTCGCGGGGAGCCGCCCGTGTAACGCAAGGCCTCGGTGCGCCACGCGCCGTCGCGCGTCAGCATCGAGAGGGACGCGCCGGCGAACGGGGTGCTGTTCGACGTGAGGCCCGAGGTCAGGTTCCAGTTCATCGTCGAGTTGATTGGGAATTCGGACGGCGTGCCGGTGATGGTCTTCCCATCGGTGCTCAAGGTGTTGGTGATCGAGATCGCGCCGCCGCGCCAGGTGAGCCCGGCGTTCGTCGCGTTCACGGTGGCGGTGTCGACTGTGAGCGAGAAGGTCGCGGTGATGGTGCCTCCGTCGTACGCGCCGCCGTCCGGTGGAGACGAGGAGACGAGCTCGAACGGTCCTGCGTCTGGAGGGAGCTGCGCGGTCACGCTCAGCGAGGCTGTGCCGGTGCTCGTGTTGTAGGCCTCGGCGAAGACGAAATAGTCACCCGCGCTGAGCGCGTTGATGGTGATGGTCTCTGCGACGTTCGCCAGCTCGGCGTCCACGCAAGCGAGCTGCCCACCGCTCGCGCAAGGCGCCTGGCGCACGTACAGAACGGCGTCGAGTCCATTGCTGGCGCCGAGGTTGATGACCACGTTGCGGGTCTCGGTGAGCGTGAAGCGGAAGACGGCTTCCATGTCGCCGGTGGCTCCGTTCCCGTTGCAGGAACCGACGACGTCGTTCGCGTAGGTCGTGAGATCGACGGTCGAGCTCGCCACCAGGTCAGTGCCGGACCCCGGAGCGAACGTCAGTTGAATCGCTCCGCTCGTGCAGCTCTCTCCAGGGAGCGGTCCGCCACCACCGGTTCCAGTTCCGCCGCCCGTCGCAGTTCCGCCGCCTGTCGCGGTGCCGCCGCCAGTTGCGACGCCGCCACCAGTGGCAGTTCCGCCGCCCGTCGCAGTTCCGCCGCCAGTCGCAGAGCCGCCACCAGTCGCAGAGCCGCCACCAGTCGCAGAGCCGCCACCAGTCGCAGTTCCGCCACCAGTCGCAGTTCCGCCACCAGTCGCAGTTCCGCCGCCGGTCGCGGTTCCGCCGCCAGTCGCAGTTCCCCCACCCGTCGCGGTGCCGCCTCCGCCTCCGGTCGCGCTTCCGCCGCCGGTCGCGGTGCCGCCTCCGCCTCCGGTGCCTGCATCACCCGGCGCGATGGGCGCGCCGCACGCCGTCACCACGAGACACGTCCACAGGATTCGTCTGAGCATGGTCACTCCTGACGACGCGAAGTACGCCCCTCACCCCGGCCCTCTCCCCGCCGGCGCAGGGCGAGGGAGACATCATTCGAACGCCAACGCGCGCTCGAAGTCGCTCGGGTTCGACGACGCTTCCTTCGCGACTTCCACCGTGATCTGCCCCGCGCGGAGCAGCTGCACTAGGTGCTGGTCGAAGCTCTGTGTCCCGAGAATGTCGTGGCTGCGCTCGCAGAAATCTTTGATCTCGTGGGTGCGCGCGGGGTCCTTGATGAACTCCACCACCGACAAGTTCGAGACCATGATCTCCGCGGCCACCACGCGGCCCTTGCCCGACGCGTGCGGGAGCAGGCGCTGCGAGATGCTGCCCTTCAGATTCTCAGCGAGGCGATTGCGCACGCCCGTCTGCGCTTCGTGCGGGAAGACGCCGATGATGCGGTTGATCGTTCGATACGCGTCCTGCGTGTGCACCGTGGAGAGCACGAGGTGGCCCGTCTCAGCCGCCTTGATCGCGATCTCGATCGTCTCGGCGTCACGCATTTCACCGACGAGGATCACGTCCGGGTCCTGGCGCATCGCCGCGCGCAGCGCCTTCCCGAAGTCCGGAGTGTCGGGCCCGATCTCTCGCTGCACCATTCGAGAGAACTTGTCCTCGTGCACGAACTCGATCGGGTCTTCGATCGTCACGATGTGCTTGCGGTAGTGCTGGTTGATGTAATTCACCATCGCCGCGAGCGTGGACGACTTGCCCGAGCCGGTGACTCCGGTGACGAGGATGAGGCCGCGATCTTCCTGGCTCATCTTCTCGAGCACCTTCGGCAACCCGAGCTTCGTGAAGTCTGGAATCTGCAGAGGGATCGAGCGCATCACCGCGCCGAGGTGCCCCTTGTTGCGGAAGATGTTGGCGCGGAAGCGGCCCACGCCCTCGAGCGGATACGAGCAGTCCCAGTCCTGCAGATCTTCGAGCGTGCCCTTGTACCGGCTCTGCGAGAGCAGGTGCTTCGCGATGCGCGCCGTGTCTTCGGGCTGCAGCGCCGGCACCTTCACCGGCAGCAGCTGACCATTCACGCGGAGCGAAGGCGCCGCTCCCACTTTGAAGTGCACGTCTGACGCGCCGTTCTTCACCGCGGCCGCGAGGAACTGATTGAAGGTCGGAAGTTCCATGGTCGTTTACTTGGGGGAGAAGACGGTGGCCTTCGAGAGCTGCTGGTTCGCGCGGCGCAGACGCTCGGACATGGTGCGAATGAACGAGCGGTAGACCTTCACCGCGAGCTTGTCGTCCGCTCCGAGGATCTCGTCGAACGACGCGCGCGGCATCTTGAGCAGGCGGCAGGGCTGCGAGGTCGTCACCCGCGCTGAGGTGAGCACGTCGTCGATGAGCGACATCTCACCGAAGAGCTCTCCTTCACCGAGCTTGCCGATCACCTCGGCCGCGCTGTGCTGCCCGTCGAGGTCGGCGTCGCGGCTGATGCGCACCTCTCCCTTCGCGATCACGTACAGCGCGTCACCGAGCGCGTTCTGCTCGATCACGATCGTCTCGGGAGGCACGTCGAGGTACTGGATGATCTTCCCCAGTCGCGCCGTCTCGTCGAAGGTGAGCTTCTGAAAGAGGTGGAGCTTCTGCAGCAGCTCGACTCCCTCGAATTCGCCGAATCCCGTCAGTTCGAGTTCCACGGTGGCGAAACCTTATCCGGGATTGTTCCGATACAATGAGCTTGATGACTTCAGGGCGAGAGCGGCGAACGGATCCTCGGTACACGTCCCACTTCGACGTGCGTTTCACGGAAGAGAAGGACGCGGCGCGGGCGCTCAACGCCTACTCCATGAACTTCTCGGCCGGCGGGCTCTGCTTGCGCACCAGGTCGCAGTACTCACTCAACGAATCGCTCAGGTTGTCGCTCTCGATCGAGGGCGAAGTCTTCGAGCTCGAGGGCGTGGTGGCCTGGGTGCGGGGCGAGGCGCTGGGCGTGCGTTTCACGAACGTGCATCCCGATGTTCGCGAGCGGCTCGAAGCCGTGTCCCGAGCGCTCTCGAGCAAGACCGCGCCGATGTAACTGCGCCGCTGTGGCTGCGCCGATGTAACTGCAGTGCTGCGAGCTACTTGAGGCGGAAGATGCCGGCGTCGGCTTGATCGAAGCCGCACGCGGCGAAGAACGCCTTCAGCTCCGGAGTCACCGGCCCGTACGTCTCGACCTGGAGCCGCTTCACCGAGAGCACCTTCGCGCGCTCCACCACGCGGCGGAGCAATTCGCGCCCCACACCGCGGCGCTGCCAGCTCTTCGCCACGTTGAGCTCGTCGATCGTTCCCGAGCGTCCGCCGGTCTTGAGAACAGGGCGGTGCGAGAGCGTGACGAAGCCGATCACCTTGTCGAGCGCGTCGGCCGCGACCATCAGCTCCATCTCGGGGTGGCTGATGATCCACGTCACCGTGTTCGGATCAGCTGCGAGTCCCACTTCGCCCAGCAGCGAGACGATCGGTGCCGCATCGCCGCGACGTGCAGGGCGAACCCTGAAGCCGGTCGGTGGTGGTGTCGGAGAGAAGGCCACGACGCGAGTCTAGGCGGACCATTCTGGCGGTCCAGAAACAGGGTACGGGTGGTGACTACACGTCGACCAAAAACACCTCGACCGCCAGATCGAGAAGCTCCCGCGAAAGGGCGGGAGGCTGGCCGCGATAGCGCGCCGCGTCTTTCACCAGCTGCACCAAATCGCGTGGGTGACAGCTGCGGAGCTGCAGGCTGCGCTCTTTGTACGTGTGCTCCAGCAGGTAGCTCACCGCCTGCTCCACGTACGGAATACCCGAGGCCTCGCACACGCGGCGGAAGATGGTGCGGAACTGCTTCTCGTCGGGGTTGCCGACCTCGATCTTGTATTTGATGCGGCGGAGGAAGGCCTCGTCGACCAGTTCCTTCGGATCGAGGTTCGTCGAGAAGACGATCAATTGATCGAAGGGGATCTCGAACTTCTTGCCCGTGTGCAGCGTGAGGAAGTCGACGCGCTTCTCGAGCGGGACGATCCACCGATTCAAAAGATCGGTGGGATGCACCTTCTGGCGACCGAAGTCGTCG
This sequence comes from uncultured Myxococcales bacterium, assembly GCA_966211295.1. Classification (GTDB taxonomy): domain Bacteria; phylum Myxococcota; class Myxococcia; order Myxococcales; family Myxococcaceae; genus Archangium_A. The sequence goes on from CBIHPJ010000026.1 coordinate 16,210, forward strand.
ATGAGCAACATGCCGCCGTTCGCCTTCACCTGGAACGGGGCTTCGTAGAAACGCGCGGTGTCCGAGTAGATGAGGTCGAGCGTCTCGAGCGTGAGCTCTCCGCCGACGATCACCGAGGGGCGTTTGCAGACCTGCCAGCGGTGATCCATCTCGAAGGTCTGCCGGCGGCCGGTGGCGTCGCGCGCGAGCTCGAGGGAAACCGGGTGGTGCACGAGCTTGTCGAAGACCTTCACGATCTGCCCGTCGATCTCGAGGCAGTGCGGAATGAACGCCTCGCCTCCGAACATCGCGCTGATCGCCTCGGCGAGTGACGTCTTGCCGTTGCCCGGAGGGCCGAAGAGGAACAACGAGCGCCCCGAGTTCACCGCGGGTCCGAGCTTGTCGACGATGTTCTCGGGCACCACGAGGTGAGAGAGCGCGAGCTCGAGTTGCTTGCGCGAGATCGTCGGCGACTCGCGCGTCTGCTGCTGAATGAGCGCGTTGTATTGCTCGATCGGCACGGGAGCAGGGCCGACGTAGGTGGTGCGCTCCAACGCATCGCGCGCGTACTCACGGCCCTTGTCGGTGAGCAGGAAGTCGACCGACACGCGGCCGAAGCCCTTGCCTCCGCGCAGATCGACGAGCTTCTCGGTGGTGAGGAAGTCGATCACCTGCTCGACGACGCCGGTCCACGGCAGGCAAAGCTGCTGCGCGACCTCGGCTCCGGTCGCCTGGCCCTGGTAGTAGAAAAATTTCAGCGCGAGATCCGAGAGCAGGCCCATCTTGAGGCCGGTCTCTTCGAGGCTCCGCGGCTGTTGCGGTGCCAGCTCGAGGATGCGCGGGTTCTCGAGCTGAAACGGGTTCGGCGTCTCCTGCGTCGGAATCGCCTCGTGCATCTGGGAGCGCTTCGCCATGTGCGTCGAAGCCTAGCCCTTCTGCACCAAGAGACTCAGACGTACGTGAGCCAGTGCTCGTAGCGGGGCTCGTGACCGCGCACGACGCGGAAGTAGAGCTCCTGGATCGACCTGGTGATCTCGCCCGGCTTGCCTTCGCCCACCTGGCGGTTGTCGACCTCACGCACCGGCGTCACTTCAGCCGCGGTGCCCGTGAAGAACACCTCGCCCGCGATGTAGAGCGCGTCGCGCGTGAAGGACACTTCCTCCACCTTGCGGCCCGCGTCCTTCAGCAGCTGGATCACCGTGTCGCGCGTGATGCCGCGGAGAATGGGCGAGCTCAGCGACGGAGTGCGCACCACGCCGTGACGGCCGACGCAGAAGATGTTCTCGCCCGAGGCCTCGGCCACGAAGCCCGAGATGTCGAGGAGGATCGCTTCGTCGTAGCCCGCCATCACCGCCTCGCGCTTGGCGAGGATCGAGTTCACGTACTGGCCCGAGATCTTCCCGCGCACCATGTTCACGTTCACGTGCATGCGGGTGAAGCTCGAGACCTTCGCGCGAATGCCTTCCTTGATGCCCTTGTCGCCGAGGTAGCTGCCCCATTCCCACGCGGTGACCGCCACGCGCGTCTCGTTCTGCGCGCCGAGGCCCATCGCGCCGTCGCCCATGAACGCCACCGGACGGAGATACGCGCCGTTGGGGAACTTCGCGTCCTGCACGCGCAGCACCTCGATGCACGCGTCCATCAGCTGATCCTCGGTGTACGGGATCTTCAGCATGATGATGTGCGCTGAATCGAGGAACCGGCGAATGTGCTCGCGCAGGCGGAAGATGGCGAGCTTGCCGTTCTTCGCGCGGTACGCGCGGATGCCTTCGAACACGCCGAGCCCGTAGTGCAGCGCGTGCGTCATCACGTGAACGGTCGCTGACTCCCAGGGGATCAGCTTCCCGTCCATCCACACCTTGTCGGCTTTCAGCACCGCGTTCGAGGTCGAGCTCATGCGCTCGCGTTTCCCACGATGCGGCAGTGGGGTGCAACGGGCATCATCGTGGAGATGACGCTCCTCTATTCAGAGCTCGCTGGCTGGTACCACCTCGTGGATCCCGTGAAAGACCACGCGGGCGAAGCCTCGGTGTACCGGGCTCAGCTCCTCGAGGCGTTGCCATCGGCGAAGACGCTCCTCGAGCTGGGGGCGGGCGCGGGGAACAACGCCTTCTTCTTGAAGGAGCGCTTCACCTGCACGCTGACCGATCTGTCTCCCGAGATGCTCGCGCTCAGCCAGAGACAGAATCCGGAATGCGAGCACGTGGTGGGCGACATGCGGTCGCTTCGGCTCGCGCGGACTTTCGATGCGGTGATCGCGCACGATGCGGTCACCTATCTTGGCTCGGTCGATGAGCTGCGCGCGCTCGCAGAAACCGCATTCGTTCACACGCGGCCGGGCGGGGTGGCGCTGTTCATGCCCGACGCGACGAAGGAGTCGTTTGCCGAGTCGACCGAGCTCCTCGAGGGCGATGACGGAGTGAAGTCGCTTCGCGCGATCGAGTGGTCGTGGGATCCGGATCCCACCGACGATCAGGCGATGGCGGAGTTCGTCTTCGTACTGCGCGAGAATGGCCAGGTGCGCACGGTGCACGATCGCCACGTCGAGGGGCTGTTCTGCCGGGCTCAGTGGTCCTCGGCGCTCGAGCGCGCAGGGTTCAAGGTGGAGTTCGGTGAGCGCGAAGTCGAGGAAGGCGTGGTGACTCCGTACTTTCTCTGTCGGAAGTAATCGCCCCTCTCCCCGCTCGCAGGGAGAGGGAGTCTAGAGGCGTGGAAGCGGGGCGAGCATGCGCGAGATCACCTGCATCTCCCACGCGAGCGCGGTGCGGCCGAGTTGCACCGCTTCGAGGAGTTGCTCCACCGTCGGCACGATCACGAGCGGCGAGAGCGTCTTCGGGAAATCGTGCACCAGGTGCGCCCACGGACGATTGCGCGAGACGTTCACCTCGGCGAGCCGCTGCAGCATCAACCACAGCGGCGTCGACAGCTTCATCGAGAACCCGTTGAGCGCGAGGATGAACGCGTTGCGCGTGCCGATCTGGCCCTTGTGCACCGCTCTCCACGCCGCGCGCGCGGGCACGTTGTCCACCAGTCCGCCATCGATGAACCGCGCGATGCCGTGATCGCCCATGTACTGGGTGAGCAACGAGTGCATGCGCGGATCTTCGCGGAGCACGTCGTAGTGAATCACTCCGGGCAGCGCGCTCGAGAACCCCGCGGCGTCGAGCGCGTCGAAGTCTTCGGTGCCCTCGTCCGCGCCCAGGTGCACGCGCGTGAGAATGTCGGGCCGCGCGGTGAACTCCGCGATCGCCGAGAACCAGCGGGGAAGGATCATCGGGTTCAGCAGCCAGCGCGGCGAGAGCGAGATCAGCTTCTCGTAGAACTCCAGCGGGTGAGGGAGCTTCCCCTTCCGAATCCCGCTCACCGCGATGATCGTCTTCACCGGGAGCTCACTCAGCTTCGGTCCTTCACTGCCTCGGCTGTCGACGCCGAAGTAGCGACCGATGCCGCTCCGCAGGAAGAGCCGCAGCGCCGCGGGGACGCCGTACCGATTCTCCGTGGAGAGCGTGCGGAACAACTTTCTCCACGAGAGCGAACGCACGATGCCCACCACCTCGTCCTGCTCGAAGCGCGGCATGCGGCTGCGGAAGAGCGAGAGAATGCTCCCCATCGAGGTGCCCACGAGGAGCTTGGGGCGCAGCCCGTACTCATCGAGCAGCGACATCACGCCCAGGTACACGTACGCGGTGCCGCCTCCGCCACCGAGCACCAGCACCAGCGACTTCTCGCGCAGCTCGCGATCGATCGCCTCGGACGGCACCCGATGCGCCATGCGCCGCACGAGCTGATCGCGCGTGTTGACGGTGCGTTCCTTCAGATCGCGCAAGTGAGGCAGCAGCTGCGCGCGCGTGAGCTTCGCGTTCCCCGGAGGCAAGAGCAGGGGGCCGAGTCTTCGCGCGAGATCTTCACGGAACGGCTCGAGGTACGCGCCCAGGCCAACGTCGCGCCCCTCGTGATTCACCTTGTAGAGACGCGCGAGTGAGAGCGCAGTGCGCACCGTCGCCTCTTCGTGGGCGTCGATGAGCTTCGGATCGGCGATGGCCGCGCGCACGAGCGCGAGCTCCATCTCCTCCAGCGGTCTCGTGATCTCGAAGCGCTCGCGCAGCCGCACGGGTTTGAAACTTCAGCGGCGCTGCTTGCCGAGGAGCCGCAGCTCGCGCAGCGCTTCGGTGCAGTCGGGGTTGGCCTGGATCGCCTTCTCGAACTGGCGCTCGGCGCGATCGGGGCGGCCCGTGGCCTTGTGGATGTAGCCGAGGAACAGGTACCCCTTGTCCATCTTGGGGTTCAGGTTCACGGCCTGCTCGATCGATCGAATCGCGTCGTCCGCGCGAGTGGGATCAGCCTGGAAGTGCGCCCAACCTTCCCACGCGTGGAACTCGCCTTCGTCGGGGTAGAGCGTGATCGCTTCGCGGAAGAGCTTCCGCGCGTCGGCGTACTGGCGATTGCGCATCAGCTCTTCGCCTCGCTGGAACTTGCCCTCGGCCGCGAGGATCTTGCCCACGTCCGCGTCGTCGGGTTTGTGCGCGCCTTCCTCGAGCTGCGCGATGTAGCGCTTGCGCTCGTCGGGATCGGTGAGCGTGTCGTGCGCGGTCGAGATCAGATCGTAGATCTGCTGCGCGAGCGCGCGCGTCTCGGCGCTGGCCGACGAGAAGTGCTTGTCGGGGTGGTACTCCTTGGCGAGCGCGAAGTAGGCGCGCTTGATGTCTTCGCGGCTGGCGCTCCACTTCACGCCGAGGAGCTCGAAGTAATCGAGCCGCCGCATCGCGGTGAACTTCGCGGCGAGCTTCTCGCGCTGAGCGCCTTCCTGGCCCGAGAGCCGCGGCAGTGAGACCACCTCGGACAGCTCAGGCAACAGCGAGCCGGCGGACTTCGCGATGTTCTGTTCCTGCTTCTTCGGAGCGGGCGGGGGCTGAGGCGAGGCCGTGGGCGGAGCAGGAGGTGGCACGACGTCGAGGCGCGCCATCGGCTGGGCCAACTTCGCGTCGCTCCACGGCAGCTCGAGCGGCGGCTCCGCGGGGTGCGCGGCCGGCTTCTTGTTCGCGGGCAGCGGAGGAGGAAGCGGAGGCGGCATCGAGGGCAGCGGCGGAGGAGCAGGGCGCTCCGCCTTCACCGCAGCAGCGATCTCGGCGTACGAGACCTTCGGCTTGCCCTGCGACTGGGTCGCCTTGAACGAGATCATCTGCGCGCTCTTCATCGCGTAGAAGAAACGATCGGTCTCGAACGCGGGAAGGATCTCGAGCGCGCGCAGCGTGGTGAGCGTCTTGTGACCGTCGGCGAGCTTGAGCAGCTCCTGCTCCTCGGGCCCCAGTCCCACGTCCTGCAGCGCGTAGAGCGGATCGTCGCTCGGGTGCACGTACTCGAGGTCGTGCCCGGAGAACGCCTTGAAGAGCCGCTTCTCGTCGTACGTGCGCTTGACCCCTTCGTGGATCAGCTGCGCGCAGGTCATGCCGATCGACAGCGGCTCCGCGGGGAGCGGCGCTTCGGGGACGAACTGGTAGTCACCGTCGTCCCAGCTGAACGCGTCCCAGATCTTGTGCTGCAGCTGGAGCACCAGCGCGTGCTGCAGGTTGTGCGGGCTGATGCAGCCCATCTCGATCAGGACGGTGCCCTGCATGCGCTTGGAGGCCTTCATGCGCTTGAGCGATTCCTCGCACTCGGCCTCGCTGATCATCTTCTCCTTCACCAGCACGCGGCCCAGGCACTCGACGAGCAGGTTCGACTTCACCAGCTCGGGCGTGCCTTCGCGGAAGTAGACGATCTTCTTCACGTTGCCGCGGCGCAGGCGCACGGCTCCCATGAACTTGGTGCGGTACGCGTCGGCGACGATCTGCGCGAAGGACTTGTCGACGATGTGCGCCCACGGGGCTTCGGGCTTCTCCGGCGCTTTGGGCGCAGCGCGAAGGGGATCCGTCTTTCGCGGAGCGGCCTTCGGCTCTTCGCCACGCCAATCGGGACGAGCGGGCTCATGCCGCCCATCGGTCTGCTCCTGATCGAAGTCGTCATCCACCGGAGGAGGCGGAGGGCGCGGCGCGTCCTTCCTCGTCGGGCGCTCGGGCGGCGGCGGCTTCGGAGGAGGCGGGCGCTTCGGCTGCGGCCTGGTGCCTTCCTTCCGCGGAGCAGGCGGAGGCGTGGGAGGCGTCTCTTGCGGAGGCGGCGGAGGCGCCGCGGGCACGTGACGCTCGACGTCTTCGGCCTCTTCGCGAGCGGCGTCGTCCGCCATGTACTCGCCAGTCTTCTCGTCTTCCTCCATCGGAGGCGGAGGCGGCTGCGGCCGCGCGGGCTCGGGGAACTTGTCGCCCAGCGCGTCCTTCAGCGTGCCGGTGAGGAGTTTGAGATCGAGTGGCTTCTCCAGCAGCGCGAAGGCGCCGTGCTTGTCGACCGCTTCACGCTGATGGACCGGGTTCTTGTACACGCCGGAGATCATGATGATCGGCACTCGCCGGCCCCGGGGCAGCGCGCGAATCGCCTTGGCGACTTCGTAGCCACTGAGCGCGGGGAGCAGCAGGTCCAGGAGCACCGCGTCGAAGTTCTTCTTCTCGAAGCTCTTGATCGCCCACTCGCCATCACGCTCCACGGTGACGACGAAGCCTTGTTTGGTCAGCGCATCTGCCAGAACTCGCTGCACGCTGCGGTCGTCGTCGACGATGAGGATGTTTACGGTGCTGGACAAAGTGCCGGCAGCCTATTCCAGCACTGAATCTGCGGGTAAGAGTTCAGTCGAAGCCGTCACCTCTTCATCCTGGAGCCCAATGTCCCCCCGCTCGCTCTCGATCTGCTGCGCTCTCGTCGCTCACCTGGCCTTCGCGCAGGGCACTGAAGGCCCTACCGCCGCGCCGGCCGCTTCCACCACCGAAGACAGCACCGCTCCTGAGGCGAAAGAGGCCAAGGCGTTGGTGCAGAAGTACCTCGTCGCGGTGAAGGCGAAGAAGTGGGCCGACGCGAAGAAGCTGCTGCACCCCAAGACGCTGGAGGCGATCGCCGAGCGGAAGAAGCGCATGGGGAAGGAAGATCACCCCATGGCGCCCTGGTTCCACGAGAAGGTCGATTACTGGCTCAAGGACTTCAAGATGGGCCCCGCGTCGCTCGCGCCGCTCGGCACCGTGATGGTCGAGGTCACCGAGGACAACTTCCAGGTCGAGGACAAGGGCATCGCTGAGGGCGAGCCGTCGGCGTACCTCGTCGGGAAGAAGGACGGGAAGTGGTACGTCGTCGACAAGAAGCGCGGCGAGGTCTTCACCAAGGACTCGGTGAAGCTTGGCTACAAAGGCTGGTTCGACAAGGTCGAGAAGCCTGCTGAGAAGACCGAAGAGGCTCCCGCTGAATGACAGTGTCTCCCTCTCCCCTCGGGAGAGGGTCGGGGTGAGGGCAAGTCACCCCGGCGAAGCGAGCGAATGAATCTGAGACTTCGCCTTCTCCACGTCAGCCTCGTGCTTCAAAACCAGGTTGAGCGTCTGAGCGACGAGCTCAGGCGAAAGCGTGTCCGCATTCAGCAGCGTGAGCGCCTGGGCCCAATCGAGCGTCTCCGCGATCGACGGAGCCTTCTTCAGCTCGAGCTTCCGCAGCTTGCTCACCGCGAGCACCACCTGCTCCGCGAGCTTCTCCGGCACACCTGGCAACCGCGAGCGCACGATCGACAGCTCACGCTCCCGAGTCGGGTAGTCGATGTACAGGTGCAGGCACCGCCGCTTGAGCGCGTCCGACAGCTCGCGCGCGTTGTTCGAGGTGAGCACCACGCGCGGCACGTGCTTCGCCTTGATCGTCCCCAGCTCGGGCAAGGTCACCGCGTTCTCCGCGAGCACCTCGAGCAGGAACGCCTCGAACTCGGGATCCGCCTTGTCGATCTCGTCGATCAACAGCACCGCCGGCTTCGGGTTGACCAGCGCCTGCAGAATGGGGCGCGGCAGCAGGAAGCGCTCTGAGAAGAACACCGCATCAGACGAGGCCACGCGATCAGCGGCCTCCTTGATCGTCGCGGCTCCGACCATCAGCTCGCCGATCTTGTCCTTGAGGAGCTGGGTGTAGAGGAGCTGCTTGGCGTACTCCCACTCGTAGAGCGCCTTCGACTCGTCGAGGCCCTCGT
>CBIHPJ010000027.1:0-24013 GCA_966211295.1 uncultured Myxococcales bacterium
CCGTCACGTGCCGCAACGTGCGCAATAGCTGCATCCAGAAGGAGATCCTTTCCAACTTCCGCTAAGCCTCAATCCGGCGGCGGTCCTCGATAATTGCTCAGCGATGATCGCGGCCTCGCTGGATCTTCTCGAGCAGCGGCGCATCGGTTGAAGCGTTACCGGCGAGCAACGCTATCGACCGTGAGAACGATTTTCTTCGGAGCTGCGTTCTTCGTTCGCGCCATGGCTCGATCAATCAAGCCACGGCTGGAAATGCCGGTCAGCTCTTCCCGTGACGCGTGACAGCTTGAACGACGGCCGACTCCGGCCACGTGTCAGGACCGAAACGCCCGAGGATCTCGTTCTTGCCCAGCAGGAACGGGCCTTTGTTCCCCGCGCGCAGCGCATACGCGCCGGCAGGCTTGGTGACCTGCACGGTCGCGCCGACCTTGCCGAAGATCACCTTCGAGATCGTCAGCTCCACCACCTGGCGCGCGGCCGGGTGGGGCGTGCTCGTGGCGTTCGGATCTCCGCTCGCAGGCGCTTGAGGATCCTGCGTGACGATCTTCGTCACCTCCGCGAGCACCGCCGCGTCGGCACCAGGAAGCACTTCGTCGATGGGTTCAGGAGGTTTGGCCATGGCAATGATCTCTCTTCGCTCGCGCTTCACGGATTGACGATGTGCACGGCGCGGTAGAGCTCGGCGAACTTGCTGAGCTCGATGCGGAAGAAGCCGTCGTTCTTGCCGTCGCTGCCGTGCTCCGACTGGCCCCACGGATTGCGAACCTTCACGTACTTGGTGCCGTTCTCTTCCTCGACGCCCATCACCGAGTACGCGTGGTGCGCGTACACGCCGGTGTTGGTGTACTTCGCGGCGTCTTCGGTGCCGTACGTGCCCGCAGCCATCGGCTGCTTGTTCGCCGCCGCGGTCTTGATCATCTCGTAGATGCGGTCCTTGTTCGACGAGGTGATGTTCTCGTACTTGTAGCCCTTGCCCATCACCTCGCTCATCACGGTGCCCGCGACGCCGCCGTTGCCGATGGTGTCGTAGCTGCCCTTCCACTGCGCGTAGGCCTTCTCGATGAGCGGGAACCAGAGCTCCATCTTGTCGGGCGCGGTCGAGCCACCGAGCGAGCCGCCGTAGATCGGGCCGCCGTAGCTGCGCGCGTAGAGATCGCCGTCGACCTTGATCTCCACGGGCCGACCCGTGCCGCCGTAGCTGCTCGGGGTGAACTTCACGGTGTAGGTGCCATCACCGTTGTCCTTGATCATGTTCTTGATGATGTCGGGACGCGCGTACGCCACCGCCGCCATCGCCGCGGGGAAGTAGCAGTTGCCGATCGCGCCCTGGCGCACGTCGTCGGCCTTCGGCTCGTCGATGAAGAGCGGGCCGCTGAAGCGCTCGAGCTTGAACTTCGGAGTGCCGTCCGCGTTGAGCTCGTCCTTGTGCATCGCGGGGTCGGGGAGGTTGACGCGGTTCAGATCGGTGCCGCCGCCCGGAACCTTGAGCGAGCCGGCGACCTGCGCGAAGTCGAGGTTGTTGCGCCCGTCGCTGCCCGCGACCTTGAACTCATCGCCGGCCTGGCCCTTCAACTTGAAGCCCGCGGGAATGGAGCCATTCTCCGTGGACTTCACCTGCGTCTTCTCGCCGGTGCGCACGTTGGTGAACTGCAGCATCGCGCCGGGCTCGGTGAGCGGCCGCGCGGTGTTGTGGGTGACGCTGATCTCTCCGCCGGCGACCGCGAGGTCCATGCGCTCGAGGTTGACGATCGCGTTGCGCGTGTCCTTCGTCTCGATGCCCTTCGCCTGGATGGTGAGCCAATCGCTGGTCGATCCATCGGCAGCGCGCGTGCGCATGCGGATCATGTCGCCTTCACGAACGTCGGGCATGGTGCCGAGGAACTTGCCGCTCGCATCCGCAGTGCCGAGCACCATGGTGTCGGTGAGGTGCAGCCGGCCCGCGGGAGCAGCGGAGAGGTTGATCGCTTCGATCGTCTCCCCGGGCTTCGCGATGCCCGCGATGCCGTTCTTCTGATCGCCGGTGATGGTGAGCGGACCGAAGGTCTCCTGGAGCGGCGCCTTGCCGACCAGCGCCTCGAGGAAGTTCTTCGCGCCGGGATCCATCGCGAAGCCCGACTTGGTGAGGATCTGGCCGAGGTCGCTCTTCTCGGAATTCGTGAGGCCCTTGGCGGCGAGCTCGAACTGCTCCTTGCGCGAGATGCCGGGGCGCGTGAGCTGCGTCTTCACCTTCTCGCCGCTCGCGTGCGAGCCGTCACCGACCGCCGCGAGGATGTCGATCACGTTCGCGTCAGTGATCTTCGGAGTCGCCTCGCGCTGCAGGTTGTCGGTGAAGGTCCGGATTCGGCTGTCGCCAATTCGCATGTTGGGCATGGGCTGTGATCCTCAGGAGAACGCTGGATGAGTCAAGAAGCCCCATTGTCGACAAATGCCTCGCATTGTTGTGTGGATGTGTAGGTCTTCTTTGAATCGCTAGTTCTTTCATGAGGTTCCGCCGTTTCTGATTCGACGTTTCGACAAACCTCGGCCTGTGAAGAGTCGCAGTGAGGCGTAGCAGGCGCCCTCCACCCGAAGCGCAATGGAGGTCCGCCATGCCGTTCGTGAAGACCGAAGAGGGAGTCGAGATTTTCTACAAGGACTGGGGCAAGGGTCAGCCGATCGTGTTCCACCACGGTTGGCCGCTCTCGGGCGACGACTGGGACACGCAGATGCTGTTCTTCATGCAGAAGGGCTTCCGGGTGATCGCGCACGATCGCCGCGGGCACGGCCGCTCGACCCAGACGAGTGGCGGTCACGACATGCAGCACTACGCGAGCGACGTGATGGCGCTCGCGAAGCATCTCGATCTGAAGGACGCGGTGCACATCGGCCACTCCACGGGTGGCGGTGAGGTGGCTGCCTATGTCGCGCGAGCGCAGCAGGGTCGCGTGAGCAAGGCGGTGCTGATGAGCGCCATCCCTCCGGTGATGGTGAAGAAGAAGTCGAACCCGGGCGGGCTCGACATCGAGGTGTTCGACGGGCTGCGGGCCGCGATGGCGAAGAACCGCCCGGAGTTCTACCGGGAGTTCGCCGCGGGGCCCTTCTACGGCTTCAACCGCGCGGGCGCGAAGGCGTCTGAGCCGATCATTCAGAACTGGTGGCGCCAGGCGATGATGGGCGCGATGAACGCGCAGTACGAGTGCATCAAGGCGTTCTCCGAGACCGACTTCACCGAGGACCTCGGGATGATCAAGGTCCCGGTGCTGGTGATGCACGGCGACGACGATCAGGTCGTGCCGTACGCCGACAGCGCGCCGCTCACCGTGAAGTTGCTGAAGCAGGGCACGCTCAAGACGTACAAGGGCTTCCCGCACGGCATGGGCGCCACGCACGCCGAGACGATCAACGCGGACCTGCTCGCGTACATCACGAGCTGCCCCCTTCCCCCCTCACCCGGCGTTTGCGGGGAGTGGGGCGGGGTGCGGGGCCACTTTCGACTCACTGAGACGCCCAGGCTGGTGTGAGGCGTTCAAGCTGATCACTGCTCCGCAAGGCACCGTTACCACTTGGTGGCACGAGCACTGCCTCACTTGCTGTGCGGTCCACCTCGTGGCCGCGCAGCGAGGAGAGAGTGATGAAGCGTCTACTCGTGTTGATCGCGGCGGCGGTGTTGCCGGCCTGCTACTGCGGCACGTACGACCCGTACTACTACGGCTACGCGTATTACGACCCGTACTACTCCGCCTACGACGCGACGTACGTGTACGGGACCTACGAGCCCTCCGGTCTCCATGGCGATGCGATCGATCTCAACGCGGCAGCGCAGGAGATCGCAGCGCGCGCGGGCGACTCGTACACCCACGCGGGTTGCGTGAAAGCGACCGCGCAGCAAGCGACGGTCAACTACGTGCTCGACAACTGCGACGCGCGCTTCGGAGGAAAGAACATCAACGGGCGCATCGCCGTCGCGCTCACCACCGTGGGCGGCCAGCTGCGATTCATCGTGAGCTCGAGCAATTTGAGAGTGAATGGCGACGATTACGTCGTCGACTTCACGGCCGCCGCGTCCTCGAACGGAAGTCAGCGCGTGGTGACGATCGAGTCGAAGAGCCACGCGGGTGAGCAGGTCGACTTGCGCTTGAGCACCGGCACTTTTAGCTGGGAGCAGGGCAGCGGCTGCATCACCATCGACGCGCAGGGCACCAGCCAGCGGAAAGACGCGGACGTCACCTCGACGCTGGCCGGCTACCAGCGGTGCCTCGACCAATGTCCGAGCGCGGGCACGGTGACGGTGCGAGGTATCGAAGGCTCATTCTCAGGCACGTTCGATGGTTCGGACACGCTCATCGTGAACGCGCCCAACGGCAGCGACCGTCACTTCGGTTTGCAGTGTAAGGACTGACCGTCTCGCCTTCGGGAGAGGGTCGGGTGAGGGTTGAACGCGTCCGGCACTCGCAGCGTGTTCGCGTTGCTGCGCCGTGCGTTACGGTCGGCTCATGAGTGGCGACTCAGCTTCATCGAGGGCTCTCGAGGCTGTCATTCGGTATCGCGATGGCTCTGAAGGGCCTGACGAGGCGGCGCGTGCCGTGATGGCCCTCGCTCAGTTCGGAAAGGATGAGTTCTGCGACATGTCCACAGCCTTCGTCGGGCTCGTCGCAAGCTTGGTCGCGATCTCGAGAGTCCCTCCGCGCTTGCTGCCGCAGAACTGCTCGAGGACTTGTGCGTCGAGCAGGGCGCTTTGCGAGCGCTGGCGTTTCTGAGCTGGCGACGCGGACGTCTTGATGAAGCCGCAGACCGGCAGGCGAGATCGTTGCGTGCACCAAGCTGGACCAACGACGGAATGGAGCGACGGCTGGCCGAGGGGATGAATCGCAGCAAAAGCCGCCGACCGCCTACTTGATCAGCAGGTCACGCTTCGGACTGACGTCCTTGAACTCCGCGGCCTTAGGCAGCGCGGGCTTCTTCTCGCAGAGCACCGGCCAGACCTTCGCGAGCTCGGCATTGAGTGGCTTGTACTCAGCCCACTTCGCCGGGAGATCCGACTCCGGGAAGATCGCCTTCGTCGGGCACACCGGCTCGCACTGCGCGCAGTCGATGCAAACCTCGGGATCGATCACGAGGAAGTTCGGTCCCTCGTAGAAGCAATTCACCGGGCACACTTCGACGCAGTCAGTGTGCTTGCACTTGATGCACGGCTCGGCGACCACGAAGGCCATTCAGCGAGTTCCCCAGCGCTCATCACGCACGGTGACCAGCGCCCACGGCAGAATCCACTGCAGCATCACCACCGAGAACGCCGCGTAGAGCACGCCGTACACCCAACGGAAGCTGCGCTCGAAGCGGAGGTAATACGCCGCAGAGAACACCGCGCCCAACGCGAGCGCGATCAACGAGCGGCCGATGCCGTCGAGATTGGTGTCGAAGAGCCGCGGCAATTCCATCAACGCCACTGCCACGAGCACGAAGCGCAGGTTCGACACGAAGAACGTCACGATCGGTAGCGCGCGATTCTCTTTCCGGTACCGCGTGAACATGAAGCGCGCGAACGAGAAGCCCTCGACGATGTAGCTGCGGTCCCACCGCAGGAACATGCGGGAGAGCTGGTTGTAATTGGTCGGCACCAGGGTGTGGACGATCGCGGTGCGCTGGTAGACCGTGTCGAAACCCTGCCGCAGCACGATGTTGGTGAGCGCCTGATCTTCGCCGTGATTCACGGGCCGACCGAGGAAGCGCTGGTTCTCCCACTCGTCCATGAAGGGAAGAATGATGTCCTTGCGGAACGAGGAGAGCGCGCCCGGGCAGCACGCCACCGCTCGGTACACGCTCTGCGCCGCGCGGCCGTAATCGAACGCGAGCGCGAACTGCACCTCGAGCATGCGGCTGATCATCGTGTCGCGATTGAGCACCGCCACGCGGCCTGCGACGGCGCCGATCTTCGGATCAGCGAGGAACGGGGCGACCATCTCGTGCACCGTGTTCGGGTTGATCTCGCTGTCACTGTCGATGGTGATGACGATCGATCCAGTCGCCGCGCGGAAGCCCGCCACCAGGGCAGAGCGCTTGCCGCGGTTACCGATGAAGCGCACCAGGCGCACCAGGTCGGGGAACTCCCGCCGCAGGTGCTGCATGTGGAAGAACGTGTCGTCGCGCGAGCCGTCGTCGACGACGATCACCTCGAGCTTGTCCTTCGGGTACGCGCACGCGGCCACCGAGCGAATCGAACGGCCTACCATCGGCCCTTCGTTGAACGCGGGGATCACCACGGTGACCTTCGGCCACTCCGCACCCTCGGGCGCTTTGAACACGCGGTAGCGCATCCACAAGAGGCTCAGCAGCCCCGTGTACGCGGCCTGGATCACCGCGATCGCGCCGAAGGGATGCGAGGTCATCGCGATGATGCGCGAGGTGGTGTCGGGGAGCTCGTAGGACCAACCGAGCCACACCAGCGAGATCACCGCGCCGATCAGCGGCGCTGCGCCAGCGAGCTGGCCGCCGAATTTCCGCAGGCCGGAAGGCATTCAGCCCGCCCTCGCCGGCGGCACCGAAGTCTTCTCCTTCAAGATCCTCCGCAGCACGCCATCAGGCAGCGAATACGCCTCGGGCGACGTCATGTCGCCGTGCGCCTCGAGCAAGCGCGACTCGGCGAGCAGACGCACCATCACGCCCGCCGCTTCCTGTGCACGGCGCTTCAACTCCGCGGGGGCGAGGTGGGCGGTGAGGCCGGTGGCGGTGAAGCGCTCCATGACCTGATTTTCCACCAACCGCTGGAGCGTGGCGACGGGCACCCTGTTTCCTTCTGCGAGGGCGCGCAGCATCACCCCCGCCGAAGAGTCAGCCTGGGCGATCTCCGATTCCACCCACACGCGCAGCGGCGAGCCCGCACTTTCTTCGCGGCGAATTGCCTCGAGCGTGCCTTCGATGCCGATGCGCACCGCGCCGAGCGATCCCTGGCGCGCGCGGTCGGCGTCGTAGAGCTCGAGCACGCTCGTTCCAAGCCGACGTAGGAGCAGGGGCACGCCGTGCGACGCCTTCACCAACGCACCGAGCGCGTCGTCTTCGAAGCGAATGCCCTGACGAGATCCGAGACCGCGCATCATCGCGAATGCGCCGTCGTCGTCGAGCGCGGGCACGCAGATGGAAGGGAACGAGCCCATCAACGACTGGCCACCGAGCGTCGCGAGCGGCGCCCAGAGCAGCGGGTGCAGCGCGGCGCACAACACCACGCTCGTCGTGCTCCCCGAGTGCGGAGACGCGGGATCCGCGAACGCGCTGCGCAGTCTTCCGGTGAGCGTGGAGAGCACCTCGAGCGCGCGGCCGAGTTTTTCGGGAGGAGCGGAGAGCAGCTGCTCGACTTCATCGAGCACGAGCAACATCGGAGGCGGCGGTGTGCCGCTGGACGTTCCACATGCGGCCGCGAGCGCGCGCAGCCACGAAGCCAACGTCGGAGCGTCGAGCGCTCCCGTGGGCATCGCGGGAACCGTCGCCGCGGGGAACCGAGTGGTCGCGGAGTCCGCGAGGCGAGTGACCAGGGTGCGAAGAATCGCCTCCACCGCCACCGCAGGCGTCTCTCCGTACGAGACCTCGTGATGGAAGCCCGCGAGATCGACGTACGCGGAAGGGCCGGTGGTGCGCCGCGCGACCTCGAGGGCGAGCGACGACTTTCCGAAGCGGCGAAGACCGGTCACCACCACCCAGTGACCCGCGCGCGACTCGGTGAGCAGGCCGGCGACGAGGCGCTCGCGGTTCCAGAACTGGCTCGAGCTGCGCACCGGTCCGCGCACCTCGAAGGGATTTCCACGCAGCGTGGTCTCTTCGACGAGGTCGAGCAGATCTTCGTCCCGCGTGGCCCAGGCCAGACGCGAGAGCGCGAGCGGGAGCACCTGCACCGCACGCGTTCCACCACGCGCCGCCCAGTCGAGTGTCGCGCGCACCGCGCCGAGATCGGGAACCGCGGCATCAGGGTGCAGCAGGAACACCACGCGCACGTTCTCGCGCAGCGCCACCGCGGCCGCGTGATTGACGTCAGCTTCGCGAAGGGCCGCGGGAGAAGCCGAGAGCACCGCGACCGCCTCGGCTCCCCAACGCTCCCACGCGGGCGTCTTCGGGAGCTCGAGCGCGAGCATGTCGTGCCGCTCCGGCAACAACAGCCGCCACGCGTCGGGCGTCGCGCGCAGACCGAGGCCCTCGAGGCCATCGCGCACCGTCTGCATTGGACCCGCGAAGAGCTTTCGCGCGCGGCGCAGGCGCTGCAACCAGAGGGCGATCAGGGTGAGGAGCGCGAGCGCGAACGTGCCACCGGCGGTGAGGCGCTTGTGTCGGCTCCACGCACTGGCGAGCTCGGTGTTCATGTCGCAGTCGTAGCTGGTGCCAGGCTCCGCGGTCGCGCACACCTCACAGCGCGCCTTGCTCAGCCCGAGCGCCTCGCACGGAGGTTCCTGGTTGATGAAGTGCCGCGCCCACGCGGTGTAGCGCTCGGCTGCGTCGAAGCGCGCCTTCTCGGCGGGGCGCGTGCCCGTCGGATCGAGCCGCCACGGAGATGCGCTGGTCGGTTCGCCCACGTCTTTCGCCACCGCGGCGAGGCGGAGCAGCGAGCTCTCGAAACGAACGCTGGTGCCCTGACGCTCATCGCAGGCGCTCCGCAGCTTCGTGACCGGACTCTCGATCTCGTCGTCGATGCGCACCTGCTCGGCAGGCGATTCGGGAATGTGGAGGGACTCGCCGCTCCACATCGCGGTCGCGATGCGCTGGCAGGTCTGCCACTGCGGCGCGGGCTCGGGGTGCGAGATCTCGTGCGCCCAGGTGGCGATGGTGGCGAGCATCTCGGGACGCTCGATCTCGCAGCCCTCGTTGTTGAGCTGCTGCATGGCGCGTACGGCCCGGCCGCAGCGATCGACGCCATCTCCGTCGCGCACGAACTTCGCGAAGTCATCGACGAGCGGCAGCGCACGGGCATCGAGCGCGCTGGGCTGCGGCAGCCTCGCCGCGACCCACGCGCGGTACGAGGGATCACCCGCCGCATCTCTGAGGTAGCAGCGGTGCAACTTCGCGCGCGCGGCAGCGGAGAGCTCAGCGAGGGTGGTCTGGCCCTTCTCCTTGTGGCTCACCGGGAAGTCCTGGAGCCACGCGCGCACCGTGTCTGCGTTCAAGCCATCACACGGCGTGGCGAACATCTCGTCGATGCGGCGGCGGACGATCAGCGGACCGGTGTTGTCGAGGAGCTCGACCAGCTGGCGCGCGCGGCCGCACTCCGAGGAGCTGGTGCGGCTCTCACACTCCGCCAGCTGCAGGTACGAGAGCGTGAGCTTCAGTGCCGCTGAGAGCGGAGTTCCTGCGGGCCCGGCGGGCTCGGCGTGTTCTCCGTTCGCTTCGGTGATGAACGCTTCAGGCAAGGGACCGTGCGAATCGAAGAACGCGTCGAGCGCCACCGCTCCCTGTCCCTTCAGCTTGGCCCACGTGTTGGGTGCGGTGAGCTTGAAGGCCTCGACGAGAATTCGGCGGTTCCACAACGGAGTGCCGGTGCGTGCGCCGAGCACGCGGCCGAGGTGACGCTCGGTCTCCGAAGTGCCGAGCGCACGCGGGAGCACGTCGGAGGATCCGGTGGCGTACTCATCGAGCTGCGCGATGGTGCGCGAGACCGAGAACCACGCGCCGAGGAGCGACTGCAGTTGCGTCTGGGTCTGCTCGGGCACGCACGAGCCGGGGTTGCGCACGGTGCCCTGGAGCATGGAGGCCGCCTGCACCGCGACGTCCTGGCAGAGCTGTTCCTTCTGCTGCACGCACGCTTCGACCTTGGTGTTCGAGGTGCCGAGCTTCTCTTCGGTCTGCTCGAGCTCGGCCTGGCAACGCTCTCGCGCGGTCGACTCACGGCGGGTGCTGTCCGTACAGGCAGCGAGGGTGCGTTGAGCGATCGCGAGCTTCTGCTCCACCTCGACGCAGCTGACGACACCGGCGTCCGTCGCGGCCACGGCGCTTGTCGAAGCGAGGAGGAGGAGGGCGAAGAAGGACTTCAAAGGCTGGAAGGGGAGGAATGCACTATTCAGCGGGCGAGGTATACGCGTTTCCGTGTCGTCTGAGAGCGGTTCCCTCCCCCCGAATGGCAGCCTCCCCGGGGCTGGGGTTCGCCGGGGCTTTCTGTCCGGCTTGACCGTGGTGGTCCTGCTTTTTTTCGCCGCCTTTCCGGCGCGGCTCGCAGTCGCTTTGCGTGGCTGGGGCTCTCTCTTTGGCAGGGCCGAGAAGGCGCTCGCGGGCGCGTTGATGGACCTCTCGGCGGTGGTGATGGTGATCACTCCGCTGGTGGCGGTGGTGACGCTGGTCGTCCCGCTCGTACTTCGCCACGCGCGAGGTCCTCGATGGCAGCGGCTCGGTGCGCTGGTCTGGGCGATCCCCTTCGGGTTTGCGTTGTGGGTGCTCACCGTCACCGCGCAGGAAGTGAAGTCGGAGCGCGGCTCGTTTCCCACGATGTTCGATCTGCTCGAGGGCGGAACGAACGCGTCGTTTCTCGAGGGGACCGTGGGCTTCCTTCGCTACGAACGAATCTGGGTTCCCGCATCGGTGGGCTGCGCGCTCGCGCTGGTGGTGGTCGCGCTCGCGTGGCGGCGTCCGCTCGGTGAGGTGCATCCGTGGAGGCCGTGGGGCACGGGTCTGACGGTTGGACTCGGGAGCGGAGCGGCGGGTGTGTTGATCCTCGCGATCACGTTGCAGTCGCTCGCGAACCGCTTCACCTCCGCCGCGCTCGGAGATCCCATGACGGGGCTCGTCGAGAGCACGTACGACATCTTCCGGCACCAGGGACCGGCGACTCCGCGTGATCTGGTGCTGACGGCGGAGTTGCCTCCAGTCGCGATCAATGAAGGCGCCGCGCTGCTCGGTTGGCCGCCTTCAGTGAGTGGGAGGCAGCATCCTCATCCGCGCACGCTCGAGTTGTTGACCGAGCCTCCGACCAAAGATCCGCGGGGCAGGGCGCTGGTGGCGGCGTTCGAGAAGATCGGACGCGCGTTGTTTCCCGAGGGAGATCCGAACGTCGCGGTCTTCCAGCTCTCGCTCGAAGGCTTTCGCGCGGACGACGTGCACGCGCTGAATCCGGAGGCGCCGAAGCAGATCGCTCCGTTCACCAGCTCGCTCTACGACGGCGGCGAGGGCGTGCTCACCAGCCGCAAGATGTTCCAGGCGGGAGTTCGCACCGCGCATTGCCTCGGCGCGATGACCTGTGGACTCGGCACGCTGCCGTACAACCTGAGCTTCATTCGCGACCTGCAGCCGTTTCCGGTGCGCTGCACGTCGGATGTGCTGAGCGACTCGGGCTTCACGCACTCGTTTTTCTACGGGAGCGACGGCACCTTCGATGAGATGCACGTGTTCCTGAAGGGCCACGGCTACACGAACGTGTTCGCGCAGGCCGAGCTTCCGAAGGATCTGCCGAAGGGCACGTGGGACGGCGTGACGGACTTCGCGGTGTTCGACTACAGCGTGAATGCTGTGGCCGAGGGACTCAAGACGGGTCCGCAGTTCGGCTTGTTGATGTCGCTCTCGAATCATTCGCCGTTCACTCCGCCCGAGGATCTTCCGCCGGAGGTGAGTGCGCGCGTCGACGAGGCGCTGAAGACCGCGGTGAATCGCGCAGACGCGGACGATCGGCTGCGGCTGATCACGTACTCGTACACGGACGCGGCGGTGGAGCGGCTCTTTGGTCAGCTCGACTCACTCGGGATCTCCGAGCGCTCGATCGTGTTGTTGATGGCGGATCACTCGACGGGTCACTCGTATGTCTGGGGCAAGACGGATCCGGAGACCGACGTCGCGAAGTCGCAGATCCCCTTCGCCCTGGTGATTCCGAAGCCGTTCCTCGCGCGCGCGAAAGATCCGGTCGCGCTCGCGGCCGCGCTGAAAGAGGCACAGGCGTTGATCGAAGAAGCGCCGCTCTCGCAGAACGACGTGCCGACCTTGTTGCTGGCGATGATGAAGGAGCACCCCTCGGTGAAGTCGCTCGCCGAACCCTCGCGGTGGCACACGCTCGGTGGCCAGGTGACGAGCCCGTGGTTCAAGCCGGGCGGGGCTGCTGACTCGTACATTCTCGGGATCAACGGAGTGAGCGAGCTCTTCGCGCTCGATCGCAAAGGTGCGCGCGTCGGTGCCTACGAAGATTCCGTGTTCTTGAAGACGCGCGCCGATCGCTATCGCGTGACCCCGCGCCTCATTCCCGTGACGGCAACACTCATCGAGACGATGAAGTCGCAGTGACTCCCTCGCCCTGCGAAGCGGGGAGAGGGGCGTACTCCGCGTCTATCGCTGCACCAGGTCGACGGGCGCATCCTCCGAACTCACCCAGTGCTTCCCTTTCCGCGAGTACTTCTCGGGAAAAAAGATCTCATCTTTCCTCGCGAACGAAGTGAGCCAAGGGCTCAGCTGCGAGCGGTACTTCTCAATCGCAGACAACTTGAGCATCGGATTCACCGAGAGCCGCTCACTCGGCTTCTGTCCCGCGAGTTTTCCCGGGAGCGCAGGCGAGGGAAGTGACGGCGTGAAGTAGGCCGAGCAGTCCGAGGGCCAACACTCGCCCGCATGCACGACTCCGCGATGCACGATCGCCGGAGCGGTCTCGACGCGATCGAGCGCCCGACGAAAGTACACATAGGTCATCGAGTGATCAGGATGATCGTCGAGCTTGTGCGGGAGCACGACCTCGCGTGGCTTGAGTCGCGTGAGCAGAGCCGCGAGGTCTCCGGTGAGATTCTCCGAGGTCCACTCCCCGGGCGTTCCGGTTCTCTTCGTGTGCTCGTCGATCCGACCGGCGGCACGATCCGCATAGGTCCCGGTACGCGCGACGCACTGCCCCACTTCATCTCGGTGCTCCATCGGAGAGAGCGGGGTATCGCTGAGTTTCGAGAGCGCTCCGTCCGGGTACCCGAGGAAGTGCACGTCGCTCTCTTTGACTCCGAGCTCCTTCAGCGCCGCGACACTCTCGGCCTCGCGCAGGTAGCCGTCGCGCTCGCACGAATAGTCGCCGTTGGTCACGATGATCACCGCAACCCGTTGACCCTGTTCCACCGCGCGCGCCATCGCTCCGGCGGCAAGGAGCACCTCGTCGTCGGGGTGCGGGGCGATGACCAGGAGCTCGACTCCGTCGCGTTCTGGGGTTCGGTTCGCGAGGCATCCACTCAGGATGATCGAGATCAGGACGACGGCACGACTGCGGTTCACCGCCACAGAATGCGCTAAGCGCCCATGCGACGCCACAGCGGCGCTCCCCTAATGGCTGACTCCGAAGTGACCACCACGCTGGCGACGGGCCCGTCGATCCTGATCGACGGGGCCAATGGCGTGACGTCGGCGCCGCGCGCACATTTTCCGCACGGAGGGGTGTGGCTGGGGCTCGCGGTGCTCGTTGCGTTGATCGTGCGTGTGGTGAAGCGCCCCCTCGTGTTGTTCGCGCTCTTGTTTCTCGGGGCCTTGCCGGGGTTTGCGCACCTGCTCCTTCTGCGAGCGGATGCTCCGTTGAAGCGCGGAGACGTGGCGGCTTCCATCAAGTCCACGCTCGATGACGTGCAGCACCAGGTGCCGTGGCCACAGAGCCAGGTGTCGGTGGTTCGCGAGGACGACACGCTGTTCCCGTTGGGGCGTTATGCGCTGCCGAGTCGAACGACGGGTCCATTGGAGCTCGAGCTTCGTGATGGTGAAGGCTCCTGTCGTCGCGAGGAGCAGCGAGTGATCTGCGGAGGGGCGAAGTGATCTCGCTCCTCGGAATGGCGTTGTTCCACCTGGTCGGCGCCGTCGCGCGGCACCTGCTGACGGGGTGTGGATGGCGAGCGGCGTTGAGCTCTCCGTCGTCGGCGTGGTTTGCGATCGCGCTCGGGTTTGCGCTCTCGCTGGGTCCGGCGGGAATCGTGATCCTCCTGGCGCTGATCGTCGCGTGGTGGATCGCGCGGCCCGCGGCACAGCGCGTTCATCCGCTCGGCGGCAGAGGGAAGACGTTGGCGATCGTGTCGCTGGTGGTGCTCGCGCGACCGTGGGTGCCGACGTGGTGGGACGAGTTCGTGTGGCTCGGGAAGGCGCGCTTCGAATCGATCGGGCTCGGGCGAGGAGTGCTCGCTGCTCTCGACCCCACGCAGCACGTGATCCCGGCGGGGTATCCGCCGTTGTGGCCATCGTTGGTCGGGTGGATCTCGCTCGGGCAGGACTCGCTCTCGGCGCACGTGTTGGCGGCGACGTTGTTGGTGTTGCTCTGCGCGGCGACGGCGCTGGAGTCGATGAACGTCGAGCGTCCGCGCATGCTGGTCGTCGCGGTGCTGGTGGCTGCGCCGCTGGTGTGGGCGCACGCGCGATCGACGTACGTCGATCTTCCCGTCGGCATGCTCGGTCTCGCGATCGCGGGATTGTTGTTGAGCTCGCAAGATCGCGCGCCGCTCCTCGCCGCGGTGATCGCGGTCGCGCTCACGGGGTTCAAGGACGAGGGACTCGCGCAGGTGCTCGCGGCGACGGTGGCGGCGATGGTGGTGCACGGCTTCCGCAAGTGGCGTCTCGCGGTGCCGTTCTTCCTGGCCGCGGTGACGATGGGCATCTGGCGCTGGCTCGTGCACGACAACGGAGTGCCGCTGTTCGATCACGCGCTCGGCATGCCGGATTGGCGATGGATTCCGAAGTTCTTCGAGTTGCTCGGCATGCACGCGAGCGACGTCTTCTCGTGGGGCGTGTTCTGGGCAGTGACGCTCGGAGTCGCGCTTCGACCCACGAGAGATCCGACGGTGCGCGCGATGCGAGTGATGTTGTTGCTGTTGCTCGCGTTCACCGCGGTCGCGTTGCTCGCAGGTCCTGAGCGAGTGCGGGTCTTCGCGGAGAACGGGACACTCTTGAATCGCCTCCTCCTTCAGCTCTGGCCGTGCGCAGCGGTGCTCGTGATGTCCGCGCTTTCACCGCCGGTTGTTGTCGCGAATGGCCACCGCGACTGATCAGCGTGCAAGATCGCGCGTCATCCCGTCCATTCAAATCAAGGCGAGTCACCCGTTGACGACGCGAGCGCCCTTCGCCTCGGGCGGACCGATCATCGCGTTCAACCGGCGATGCAGCCCATCGAGCTGCGTCACATAGAGCGTCACCGTCGATCGCACCGCGCTCGGCATGTCCTCGGTGTAGCGGACGTACCAGCGCAGCTCGTTCAGCACTTGATGGAAGCCCTCGACCGCGAGCTGCTCTTCGGGATCGAGCCGCACCATCTCGCTGAAGGTGATCGTCGTGTAGCTACTCCTGCACAGCTCGATCATTCCCTCGCGCGTGCGGAGCCGGCTGAAGAGCCCCACCGCCTCGTCCTGCTTGGCGACCAGCCGCTTCATCACCGCATCGGCATCGAGCGAGAGCAGGTGCCGCACGCGTGCAGTGTCCGCCTCCCAGCGATCGGCCGCGGGCTTCGAGAGGCGCGCGAGCAAACGCGCCAGCTCCTTCTCCACCAGCTCGGACGCGGAGGGCTTCTTCGCGCTCGTCTTCGCTGCCTTCAGCTTGAGCCGCGGGGCCATGCTCAGCGCTCCCGCCGATCGAGCGCGCGAATGATCGCCGGATACGACTCGGGCAGGAGCCGCGACATCAGGTGAATCACCTGCGCGTCCGCTCCGATCAACACGCGCCGCTTCTTCTCGTACACTCCGCGCATGATCGTCGTCGCCGCCTTCTCAGGCGTGGTCTGCGCGATGCGGCCGAAATCGTCCGCCATTTTCTTCTTCGCCGCAGCCGTACCTGTGCTGCGCGCGTCACGGGCGATGTTGGTCTTGATGCCGCCGGGGTGAACGGAGATCGCCGTCACTCCGGAGCCCTCGAGCTCGAGCCACAGCGCCTCGGTGAAGCCGCGCACCGCGAACTTCGACGCGTTGTAGGTCCCCTGGCGCGGGAACGCGATCATCCCGAACACGCTCGAGAGGTTCACGATGGTGCCCGAGCGCTGCTCCAGCATCTTCGGCAAGAACGCCTTGGTGCCGTACACCACGCCCCAGAAGTTGATCCCGAACAGCCACTCGAAGTCTTCCATCGTGACTTCAGCGAGCGTGGCGTCGACGGTGACTCCGGCGTTGTTGATCAGCAGGTCGATGCGTCCATGCGTCGCGATCACTTCGGCCGCCATCGCGTTCACCGCCGCGCGGTTCGACACGTCGAGCGTCACTCGCTGCGAGCCGCGCTTGAGCAGCGACTGCGTCTCGCGCAAGCCCGGCTCGTTCACGTCACACAGCACGAGGTGGTAACCCTCGCCATCGAGCTGCCTGGCGAGCGCACGGCCGATGCCGCTGCTCGCACCCGTCACCACTGCGACCGGAGTCGTCATGGCGCGGCACCATCGCACAGCGTCACCCTTCCGGTGGGCCAAGTGTTGTGAGCGCGGGTCAGCGCAGCGGGGGGAAGCCCATCGCTTCGCGGACGCGCTGGAACTCCGAAGTCCACTGGGAGCGGGAGTCGCGCACTGTCAAACTCCGGCTCACCTTCGGACCTGGCTCGCGCGACATCACGTCGATCATCACCAGCACGTCCTTGCCTTCGCGCGGGACGATGTCGACATGCTCGATCACCTGGAGCTTCGCTTCACGTGCGGCGCTCACCACGCGATCGGCCTCGAGCGCGGCGGTGCAGACCACGAAGCGACCTTCCCGAGTGAGCCAGCGCGCGGCGGCTTGCGCGTACTCCTCGATGCCTCCGCGCACTTCGAAGCGGCAGGCCGCGGCGTGCGTCTTGTCGCTCTCTGGTCCGGTGCCAATGGGGAAGTAGGGCGGGGTGCCGGTGATGAGGCCGAAGCGTGCGTCCACTGCGAGCACCGAAGGATCGCGCAGATCTCCGTCGAGGATTCGGCAGCGCGACTCGACTCCATTCCACGCGATGGATCGTCGACCCATCGCCGCGCGATCGGCCTGCGCTTCGATGCCGGTGACGTCGGCGTCGGGAAAGCGCCAGGCCATCATCATGAGCACGCTGCCGAGGCCGCATCCCATATCGAGGAATCGGCGCGCCTCGCGCACGTGCGGAGCGGCGATCGCCGCGGTGACCAGATCGTCGAGGCTCCAACGGTGACCGCGCTGCTTCTGAAAGAGCCGCCAGTCGCCCGTAAGGAAGCAGAGATCTTCGTCGTCAGCGGGCTGGAGCTCGGGGCGGCCGTCAGCTCCGCGCGGTTTCGGACCTGGCGCTTCCCAACCGTCGGGTCTTCTCGCTGGGCGGATGAGGCCGGTCACCTGAAGACCTATATCTCTTTGAAGAATTGGCGCGAGCCGTCTGGCGGTGCCGAGGCGCAGCGTTCAAGAAATTGAATGGGCGGACCCGTCCTGGCGAGTCCGCCCATCAGTCCTGCAACTGCGTACTGCAAAAGAACGAGTGCTTCAGGCCGAGCAGGGAACCGACGCGTCAGGCACCTCGACGCGCATCGGGCAGGGGGCCTCGGAATCAGAGACGAGCGCAGGCGCCAGCACGGGCGCGCCGCGCTGTTGATAGTGCGAAGAGACCTGGGGCTCTCCCGCGAACACAGCGATCACGCCAGCGGCGAGCGCGGTCCAGCCCAGGAGAATCAGTGCGGCAAACAGGGCGAGCGAGAGGTTGGTCTTCATGGAGACCTCCCTTGAGCAGCTGCCGTGCCGCGTGCATCTGTCCGGAATCGCGGGGAATCAGGGTGCGGAAAGCAGGTTCGCGAGGTGTTGCACCTGTTGCAGGTGTTGCACCTGTTGCAGCCGGAGTGCGACCTCGGAGTGCTCGATGTCTGCCCTCACCGCGACCCTCTCCCGAGGGGAGAGGGAGACACTCAGTCGCGGAGCCGGCGCTGCACGGCGGCGAAGATTCGCTCGCGCGCCCAGCGGTGCGCTTCGTCGTGCTGGAAGCGCTCGTGCCACACCAATGCTGACGGAGATCGCGGCAGGGGCACCGGCGCTTCGCGGAGCACCAGTCCGAGGGGCGTGGCGAGTTCTCGCACCAGTGGCAGCGGCGCGTTCATCACCAGGTCGGATCCAGACACCACGAAGAGGCCGGCCAAGAAGGTCGGCACCTCCACTCCCACGCGGCGCCGGAGCTTCTGCTTCGTCAGCACTTCACTCACGAGGTTGGGCAGCTGATTTCCCGTGCGCACCACGACGTGGGGCACCGAGAGCCAGCCCTCCAGCGTCAAGGTGCCGCGGGACAGTGGATGGCGGCGACGCATGGCGACTCCGAAGTGCACGTCGCCGAGCGGGCGGCAGACGATGTGCTGCGGCACGTCGCGCACCGGGGCGAGCGCCATCCACGGGGTGCCCGCGGCGAGACCATCGGCGAGCACGGGCGGTGGGGCGATCACCTGGAGGTCCACGTTCGGTGCGCCGGCGGTGAGCTCCTCGAGGATCCCCGGGAGCAGCGGCGCGAGCAGGTCGGGCATTCCGAGCGGCACGGTGAGCTGGCTCGTCTTCGGGTCGAAGTGATCGGCCGGCTTCACCGCGCGCCTCAGGGCCTCGAGCGCCTCGCTCAGTGGGCGCAGGATCGCCTGCGCCCGCGGAGTGGGTACCAGCTCGCCTTTCACTCGGACCAGGAGCGGATCTCCGAGATCGGTCCGGAGCGCCTTGAGGCGGTGGCTCATCGACGACTGCGTGATTCCCAGCCGTCGCGCAGCGCGGGTGACGTGGCGTTCCTCGAGCAGCGCGTGCAGGGCGAGCATGCCGGAGGGGTCGAAGTGGCCGTACGGAGCGCTCATTGATTTGGACCATGAAGGCTATCACCGCCATCGATTGGCACCATGTCGGCTCGCGGCGTATCAATGAGCCATGAACGTCTTCGTCACCGGCGGTTCCGGCTTCGTGGGTGGACACGTGATCGAGCGGCTCTCGCGCGTCGGCCATCAGGTCTTCGCGCTCGCTCGCAGCGCCGACTCGGCGAAGGTGGTCGAGGGTTACGGGGCGAAGGCGGTGCGCGGAGATCTCGATACCGTGACCTCGAAGGAGCTCGCAGGCGCTGACGTGGTGGTGCACGCCGCGGCGTATGTGAAGTCGTACGGTCCGCGCTCCGCTTTCGTCGCGGGGAATGTGGATGGGACCAGGCGGATGCTCGAGGCGGCGAAGGCCGCGGGCGTGAAGCGCTTCGTGCACATCAGCACGGAGGCTGCGCTCTTCGACGGAGGAGACCTGCTCGAGATCGATGAGACCGCGCCGATCCCTGCGCGGCACAAGTACCTGTACAGCGAGACCAAGGCCGACGCGGAGAAGCTCGTGCTCTGGGCGAACACAGCGGCATTCACCACCCTCGCGCTCCGGCCGCGGCTGGTGTGGGGACCTCGTGACGGAGCCGTGCTCCCCGAGGTGCTCGAGGCGGTGAAGAAGGGCGCCTTCGCGTGGATCGATCACGGAGGGCAGCGCACCAGCACGACGTGGGTGGGCAATCTTGCCGCAGCGGTCGAGCTCTCGCTCACGAAGGGGCAGGGCGGTCAGGCGTACTTCATCGCTGACGAAGGAACTCAGTCGATGCGCGAATTCCTCACCGCGCTCGCGAGCACGCAGAAGGTGACGCTGCCTTCGCGGAGTATTCCGGGCGCGATGGCGCGGCCGTTCGCGGCGATCGTGGAGAAGACGTGGTCGGTGTTCGCTCCGAAGAGGAAGCCGCCCATGGTCGGGTTCAGCGTCGCGATGCTGTCTCGTTCGGTCACTGTGAAGACTGACAAGGCGCGCCGTGACTTGGGGTACTCGCCCGAGGTTTCCGTGGAGCAAGGTCTCGCATCGATGAAGGCGACCTAGCGCTCTCACTTCTTGCTTGATGCGCCGCCCCTCTCCCCGCTGGCGCCCGCTGGCGCAGGGAGAGGGAGGATCATTTTCGGTAGTTGCGCGGATCGAGGCTGTAGCGATCCATCCACCGCTGGATCTGCATGCGCGCCTTACCCATCGCTCGCGCGACGGCGGAGACGTTTCCGGCGTGCTCCGTCAGCAGCTTCTCGAGCTCGACCCTGCGTGACTCGTCGGCGTCTTCCGCGCTCGACTCTTTGCGACGAGCCCCTGGCTCGCGAACTTCGGGCGGCAAGTGGTTCAGCTCAATCACTCCGCCGTCGGACAACACCAACGCCGTCTCGAGCGCCTTCTCCAACTCGCGCACGTTGAGCGGCCAGTCGTACGCGAACAACGCCCTCGCCGCCGTGATGCCGAACTGCACCGAGAACTGCCGCTGCGGCGCGAGCTTCTGCAGCAACACGCTGATCAGCAGTCCGAGATCCTCTCGACGTGCTGACAGCGCAGGCAGCTCGGCCCGATACCCCGTCAGTCGCGCACGAAGGTCGTCGCGGAACAGACCCTGCTCGGCAAGTCGCTCGAGCTTCCGGTGCGTCGCGGAGATCACTCTCAGATCCACCGGCACCGGCTTCGACCCGCCCACCGGCATCACCGCCTTCTCCTGCAGCACTCTGAGCAGCGCCGGCTGAGCATCGAGTGGCAGATCGCCCACTTCATCCAGCAGCAACGTTCCACCATGTGCCGTTCGCAGCAGTCCAGGCCGATCGTCCAACGCGCCCGAGAACGCTCCCTTCCGATGACCAAAGAGCTCCGACTCCACGAGCTCATCAGGCAGCGCGCCGCAGTTCACCGCCACGAACGGGCCACTCCGCCCACTCAGCACGTGAAGCGCGTTCGCGATCACTTCCTTGCCGCTCCCGGAAGGACCGCTGAGCGCGATGCTCACGCCCGACTTCGCCAGCTTGGTGAGCTCCTCGAGCTGCGCGCTCAACCCCGGAGACAACGTCGCGAGCCCCGGCGCCGCGGGCTTCAACGTCTCACTCTCGAGATCACTCGCGGCTGGCTGATCCGCGCGGAAGAGGAAGAAGGTGCGGCCGAGCTCGAGCACGTCACCATCGACCAGCTCTGCGCGCTGCACCGCCTCACCATTCCGTCGCACGCCATTCTTCGACTTCGTGTCCTCCAGCACCCAGCTCCGCAACACGCGGGACACCTTCGCGTGCTGCCCCGACATCCACCGATCCGCGATGCCGAGCCGCAGCGTGCGCTTCCCCGCCTCGTCGGCGCGCGAAGACGAGCGCTGATCCGCACGGCCGAAGCTCACCTCATCAATCGCAGCGAGCGAGTAGCGAGCCGACGGAGCGACCGGTCTGTCCGCATCGAACACCCGGTACAGGAAGGCACTGCTCTTCGCGCCGCCGCTGACGGCCGCCGGGCCTTCGGTCAGCGTGCTGTGCACGTCAGTGGACTCCCTCGAGCAGGAACAGCTCATCGAGCTGTTGGTTCACCGTGTAGACATAGTGCTTCCCGTCGGGAGTGAGCACTCCTTCTCTCACTCCATGCATCCCAACGGGATCAGGAGGCGCGAAGAGGCCCATGCGCGTCGACTTCGCAGTGGTGAGGTCGTACCTGAGGATCTCCACCCCGACCTCCGCGCTGTTCGGCTTCGGCCGGCGCAACAACCAGAGCGCCTTGCCATCGGCCGTCCACTGCATGGGGAAGTCGCCGAACGCGATGTCTCGCAGCGGCTTCTCTTCACCGGTCTCGACGTCGACCAGCACGCTCCGCTTGTCCTTGCCGACCCCGACCAGCCACTTCCCGTCAGGAGAGGGTGGCGCCGCGAGGCCCATGGGGCGATCGCTCACGCGCCGCGGCTTTCCATCGATCCCCGTCTCCTCGTCGGCCTGCATCACCGACTGCACGTAGAGGTGCGACTGGTTCTCCGAATCGATCGCCGAGAACGCGATGCGCTCCCCGTCGGCGAAGTACCGCACGCGTGTGATCGCGAGGAACTCGCCCGCGGGCAGATCGCGTTGCTCACCCGCGCCGGTTGGGATCACCCTCAGCGTGTTGAACGGAGGCGTCGGCGTGATCACCGCCCACCGCTTGTCCGGCGAGAGCGCGCGACCCCAGCCGAGCGAGAGCAGCACGGGCGTGTCGTCCGCCGCGTCGAAGCGGCGCAGCCAGGTCTGCACCTCGGCCCCCGCCGGCCCATAGCCCTCGAGGAACAGCATCACCTTGCCGTCGGCCGACAGATCGAGCGGCATCGAGCCATCGAGCCAGCTGAGCGGGCGTTCGGAGGCCGCGCCGTTCACCTTGCCGAACATGCGCGAGCGCATGATTCCACTCGAGGCGAGCATGCGCCCCTTTGGATCGATGTCCATCAAGCGCAGGCTGCCCACGCCGCTGTACACGCGCCGTTGTGGCCCGCCGATCGACAGCGCGTGGATTTGCCGCGACACGTCGTCGTAACCGGCGGAGAACCACACCTCCTGGCTGCCCGGAGCCCACGCGAGGCCCTCGAGCGTCCACGCCGAGGTCGAGCTCGCGACCGGCTTACCCACTCGATCGACGATCTCCACCGTGCCGCGATCGTCTCCGCGCACCGGGTGCCGCTCGAACGCGATGTACTTCAAGTCAGGCGAGATGCGCGCGTTCGCCACTGGGTGATTGCTGGTCACCACCACGTTGCCCGGCGGGTACTCGATGAAGAAGCGCGCGTCGTGAAACCGAATGAGCACCAGCGAGTCGTCCGTCGCGAAGTCGGCGGACACCACGCCTTCGTAGAGCGGGCGGGGCGCCCCTCCGGCGAGTGACGCGCGCGCGAGCGTGCGGCCTTCCATGTTCTGCGTCTCGTCGGGGATCCCCGCCAGCGCCAGCTCGTCTTTGCCGGAGAGATCGAAGAGGAAGGCGCCCGCTTCGCTCACCGGCCGCAGCTGCGCTCCATCGAGCACGCCCGCGTAGACGCGCGGAGGGGCGGCCTCGAACGCGCCGGTGTACGCGAGGCCGCGCCCGTCTGAGGTGAAGCGCGCGCTGTAGATGCTCCCGCTGCGGAAGCTGACGCGCTTGCTCACCACGGGCCTGGCGGTCGCGAGCGCCGCTGCGTTGCTCGGCGTGACCTCGACGTGCTCGTCCTTCGGCATGGGCTGGCCGCGCAGCAACATCGCGAGCGCGATCATCAGGACGCTCACCAGCATGAACACCGTGAGGCGCAGGCCGGTCTGCGAAGCGGGAGGCGCGAGCACCTGCTGCCCTGAGCCATCGGTGATCGCCTCGAGCGCGTAGAGCAGATCGCGCGCGTGCTGAAAGCGCTGCTCGGGATTCTTGTCGAGGCAGCGCCGCATCACGCGCGCCAGCGCAGGAGGCACGTTCACCCGGTGCGCGTCGAGCTCCTTCGGGTCGCCGTTCAGAATCGCGTAGCCGCGCTCGACCGGAGTCTCTCCGGGGAACGCCATCTGCCCCGTGAGGCACTCGTAGATGATCGCGCCGAGCGCGAAGAGATCGCTGCGTGCATCAGCGGGGCGACCGCGCACCTGTTCCGGCGCCATGTAGCCCGCAGTGCCCATCACCGCCCCCGATTGGGTGAGGGGCAGAGTCCCTGCGACGGGCGCGAGGCCCTCCGTGGTGCGTGCGACGCCGAAATCCAAGATCTTCAGCTGGCCATCGCGCGTGAGGAACACGTTGTCGGGCTTCAGATCGCGATGAACGATTCCCTTCTCGTGCACGGCCGCGAGCCCCTGCGCGACCTGCATCGCGAGCTCGATCACCTTTCTGGGTGACAGGCGTCCTTCCGCGATCCGCTCGCGCAACGTCTGCCCTTCGAGCAGCTCCGTCACCAGGAAGGGCGTATCTCCCTCGCGGCCCACGTCGAACACCGCGAGCACGTTCGGGTGATTGAGCGCCGACGCCGCGCGCGCTTCCTGCTCGAAGCGCTGCAGCCGCGCGGGATCAGAGAGGCTCGAAGGCGGCAACGTCTTGAGCGCGACCTCACGACCGAGCCGCGTATCGCGCGCGCGGTACACGATCCCCATGCCGCCGGACCCCAAAGGGCCGACGATGTCGTACGGACCGAACCGCTCACCGGGCGTGGGACTGACGCTCACTCGTCACCGGCTTTAAGAAGGAAATCCCCTCACCTCAACCGCCTCCCTGCCAGGGAGTGGGGGCACGGAGAACGTTCAGACCCACGGACCTATTTCCGGAAATTTCGGAAAAGTTTCGATTTCCGGTCGCTCCGCCACCGCGACCACCCGCATAGCTTCAGCCCGTTAATCCAGCACCGCTCAGCGGTGCTTGCCGCCCATGCCCTTGCTGGGCGTTGGGGCAGGGGCCTCATACATGTTCGGCCA
>CBIHPJ010000028.1:0-24005 GCA_966211295.1 uncultured Myxococcales bacterium
CCGTTCTAGAACACGACCGAGACCATGAGTGAGCCGCCGAGCTGATGCCGCCACGGCCCATCGAGCCGAATGAACACGTCATAGATCCCGCGCGCGCCGATCGACCACGACTCACTCAGCACCCAGTCGAGGCCGATCGTCGCGCCGGTGCCGAGGAACCAATTCACCACCGGCTGCGTCATCAACACCACGCCACTCAGCTGCAGCCCAACCCACGGCTGCACGGTGCCCTCGACGAAGAGGTACCTCACCCCCGCGCTTCCACCGGTCACGAAGACGCGCATCGTCTCACCCGCCGCAGGCTCGGCGATCAGCAAAGGCACGCGGCCAAAGAGCTCGAAGCCGTTCTCCAAATAGTTCGAGGCCTCGATCGCAAGGCCCCACATCAACGATCGACTCCCCGTCACGACGGTGAGGTGAGGCCCGACGCCGATCGAGTGATTCGAGTACTCGGCGTGAGCGAAAGCAGAAGTCAGAGCAGCGAAGATCAGCGTTGATCGCACCATGGTCGTCTCCCTGGCTCGCGATGAGGGCGAGCTCGGAACACGACGGGCGCTTCGACTTCGGGAACTTCCGCTGCGAGAGAAACGTCAGTGCACCTGCACGACGATTCCACCCTCACCGTTTGAATGACCGAGCGGGAGAGCGTGTTCAGGAGCACAAAGAGTCATCGGCAGCACGATTTCTGGAGTTGCCGACGGCAGACGGCTTGCTCTTCCCCCGTGAATGCCCACGGCTCCGCGGTTGTTCACCCGCAGACTGCGTCCTACCCGCCACGAAACCCCTCCACAGAAGGAGGCAGCCCAACCACCCGCTGAGGGATACAGTCCGCCCCCGCCGATGAGTCCGAAGCAGCCCAGCCGCCTGTGGCGTTGGTTCAAGCGCCTCCTTGCGCTGACGATCATGGGCCTCGTCTTCGCGGTCCTCGTCGCCGGCGGAGCCTTCTGGTGGTTCTCGCGCGATCTGCCCAGCGTCGAAGAGCTCCGCACCTGGCGTCCTCCGCAGGTCACCAAGGTGAGTTGCCGCGACGGCTCGGTCTGCGCCGAGTTCTACCTGCAGCGCCGCACCTGGGTGGACGTGACCAAGCTGCCCAAGCACGTGCGCGACAGCTTCCTCGCCGCCGAGGACGCCGACTTCTACGAGCACAGCGGCCTCGACTACGCGGGCATCCTCCGCAGCGCGATCAAGAACCTGAAGCCGGGAGGCATGAAGTCGGGCGCCTCGACGATCTCGCAGCAGGCCTGCCGCGCGCTCTTGCTCACCCAGGAGCGCACGCTCTCCCGAAAGATCCGCGAGTGGATCCTCACGCCGCGCATGGAGAAGGCGCTCGGCAAGGACCAGGTGCTCAACCTGTACGTGAACACCATCTACTTCGGTCACAACCGCTACGGCATCGAGGAGGCCGCGCTCTTCTACTTCGGCAAGCACGCCGAGAAGCTCACGCTGAGTGAAGCGGCGGTGCTCGCGGGCACCGTGCAGCTCCCGCACCGCATCAACCCGGTGACCAACATCGTGAAGGCGAAGAAGCGCCAGCGGTACGTGCTCAGCCAGCTCGCCAGTCACGGCTTCGTACCGAAGGCCACCATCGATCAAGAGATGGAGAAGCCGATCGTCCTCGGCCCGCGTCCCCCGGTGCAGGTCGGCGCGTCGTACGCCGAGGAAGTGCGCAAGCAATTGGTCGCGCGCTACGGCGAGAAGATGGTGCTCGAGGGTGGCCTGCGCGTGCAGATCGCGATGGAGCCCGCGCTCCAGGCCGCTGCGGAAGCGTCGGTGCGCGCAGGACTCGAGGCAGTCGACAAGCGCCTCGGCTATCGCGGCCCCGCGGGTGCGGTCGATGGTGCGCACTTCACCACGCTGCGTCCGCTGCTCGAGAAGCGGCTCACTGAAGCCGGCAAGCGAAAGCCCGATGAACGCTTCGTCGCTGATCTCACGGCGCTCAAAGATGCGAAGCCGCCGGAGCGCGAAGAGGGCGCCGACCCGCTCGCTGATCCCGAAGAGAACCCCGAGGTCGATGAGCCCGCGGCGAGTGAAGACGAGAAGCTCGCGCGCGCGATCGGCGTGAAGACGCTCACCGATGGCGTGGAGACCGTGGGCTACGTGGCCACCCTCGACGACGCCAAGGGCAACGCGCAGATCGATCTGATCGGAGCGACCGCGCAGGTCGACTTCAGCACCATGAAGTGGGCCCGCCGTCGCGATGGCACCAAGGTCGGTGCGAGCCCCACGAAGATCTCCGAGGTGATGAAGGTCGGCGAATTGGTGCGCGTGCGTCTCGGCGCCGCCCTCCCCGCGTCGCAACTGATCTCCGCCACGCTCGCGCAGGTGCCCGTGGTGCAGGGCGCGCTGGTGGCGATCGATCCGAAGGATCGTTCCGTCGTCGCACTCGTGGGTGGCTACGACTTCAACACCTCGGCGTTCAACCGCGCGACGCAGGCGCACCGGCAGCCGGGCTCTTCGTTCAAGCCGTTCCTCTACGCGACCGCGATGGAGAGCACGCGCTTCACTCCGATCTCCATCGTGAACGACGCGCCCGAAGCGATCCGCGATCCGTTCACGGGGAAGATGTGGAAGCCGCAGAACTACGAGAAGGGCGGCTTCGAGGGACCGATCACGATCCGCGCGGCACTCACCAAGTCGAAGAATACGGTATCGGTGCGACTGATCGAGGCGCTCGGGCCTGAGACCGTGATCGCGTTCGCGAACAAGGCGGGCATCAAGAGCCCGTTGCCCGAGAACCTCACGCTCGCCCTGGGCACCGGTGAAGTGTCGATGCTGGAGATCGCCAACGCGTACACCACGCTGCAGACCAACGGCATGCTCGCTGAGCCGGTGATGTTGGTGCGCGTGGCAGATGCGAGCGGCAAGGTGCTCGAGGAGCGTCACGCCGCGCCTGAGCAGGTGCTCAATCCAGCCGTCGCGTTCCTCGCCACCTCGCTCATGCGCAGCGTCGTCGAAGAAGGCACCGCGGTCGCCGTGCTCGAGCTGAATCGTCCCGCGGCCGGCAAGACGGGCACCGCGCAGGAGTTCCGCGACGCCTGGTTCAGTGGCTACACCGCGGACTACGTGGCGTCGGCGTGGGTGGGCTTCGACGATCACGAGCCCATCGGTCCGGGAGAGACCGGCGGCAAGGCGGCGCTCCCGTTGTGGCTGGGGTTCATGCGCGAGGCCCACAAGAGCCTGCCGCCGCGCGAGTTCCCGGTGCCGGAGGGTGTGAAGCAGGTGCGCATCGATCCGCGGACCGGAAAGCTCGCGGGCGCGTCGGTGCCTGGCCGCGCCGAGTGGTTCCTCGAGGGCACCGAGCCGACTGAAGAGACGCGCGCGGTGGATCCGAACGACTTCCTGTTGCTCGACCAACAAAAGGGAGGCCGGTGACCCTGCTGGCGGCCCTCCTGCTCGCGGTAGCACCGGCGACCTCCGGCTCGTCGTTGGAGCGTCTTGCGTCCGACGTCTCGCGCTCGGTCGCCGAGAGCGGCTTCGAGGGACCGATCGGCGTCTACGTCGAGGGCAGTCCCGCGCCTGCGAGTCGCGTGCTGGCGACGTTGGTGATGGGCTCGTTGTCGAACCGCCGGCTCGCTCCAGTTCCGATCACCGCGCGCGATGCGACTGAAGCCGAGCGATTTGCGCGCGAGCAGGGACTGCGTTCATTGGTGCGTCTCACCCTCGCGCTCGAGCCGCCGAAGCTCGTGGTGCGAGGCGACGCGCTCAGCACGTGGGTGAACTTCTGGTCCGGCTCCGCGCCCACGCGCACGGGACCCGCCGCGGCCGTGGTGAGCGCAGTCGATGCGGACTTCGAGGCGCTCACGCTCGCAGGAGCGCCCGTGCCGAACTCGACGCGACCGCTCGAGCTCAACCTCGGAGTGCTCGCGAAGCTGACCGCCGTTCCCGCCGCGCTCGCGATCGCAGATCTCGACGGAGACAAGCGCGCCGAAGTGATCGCGCTGGTGAGTGACGGGATTCTCACGTGGAGCTCCGACGGGAAGCAGCGTGGACGCGCTGAGCTCACCGCGCCGCTCTCCATGCGGCCCACGCGCGAGCCGTTCGGAGTGTTGAGCGTCTCGAACGGACGGCTGGTCGCGTGGTCGTCGCGACGTGAGAAGGCGGAGTCTTTCACGTGGATCAAGGACGCATGGCGCCCGAGCGGAGCGGCCGATGGTCCCAGCGTGGGTCTCGTCTCGTTCACGCCGCGGCCAGGACTCGCGAGCTTCGCGAAGGAGCTCAACTGGGCGGGCAAGTCAGTGAGCTGGCCTGAGCCGGTGCAGCAGCTGGCGTTGTTCGGAACGATGGCGCTCGGCGTTTCCCCGCTCGGCACCGCCGCGATCGCGCGCGGTCAGGCACCGACCACGCAGCTCTCCGGAGTGGGAAGCGGCAGCACGCTCGCTGATCTCGACGGAGACGGTTCCCCCGAAGTGATCGCCACCTCCGCGCGCACCACGGGGAACTCCGATGAAGTGAGAGTGGTCTCGCTCGGCGCGTTCGAGTCAGCGCAGGCGCGCGGCGGTCAGCTGAATGAAGCCGCGGTGGCCTGGCAGCGAAAGATCGAAGGGCGCGCGATCGTCGCCGCGAGCGGAGACCTCGATGGAGACGGAGTGGACGAGGTCGTGCTCGGAACGTGGTCAGACGAAGGCGTCGGCGAGCTGCTCGTCCTCCGGAGGGCCCAATGAGCACCCATTATCTCCCATCGGGAGAGGGGCGGGGTGAGGGCATGCTCCGTGAGCCAACCTTCCGGACACCGAAGGCCGAAAAGAAGAGAGAGACGCAGCTGGCCCGCATGAATCGCAAGACAGCTGCCCTCACCCCAACCCTCTCCCGAGGGGAGACGGAGACAGAGGCATGAAGCGCTACGCGGCCCTCACCCTGATCATCCTCGCGACGCTCGCGTACGCAGGAAGCCGCGCGCACCCCGGCGGCACGCTGCAAGTCGCGCTCGTCTCTCCCTCCGCCGCGGTCGATCCGCTCACTGCCGACGCCCCGGTCGACGCACTCCGCCTCCTCCTCACGCACCAACTCCTCTGCAAGGTCGTCGAGCTCAGCCGCCCCCTCCCGAACGTCCTCCGGCTCAACACCCCGCCCTCCATCGACCCCAAGCTCGTCACCGACGCGCTCCAGCGAGTGAGCACCACCACCACCGCCGCGCGCGGCCTCGCGACGCCCATCGCCAGCTGGACCGTGAAGGGCCGCGCCGTCGAGCTTCAACTCAAGGGCCCCTCGCCCGATCTCGAGCGCATGCTCTGCCACCCCGCCTTCGCGATCCCCGCGGGCGCCTTCCGCGCGAAGGGAGACAAGCTCGAGGCCTGGGACGAGCAGCCCCTCGGCCGACCGCACGTCGACGCCGTGGTGCTGCAAGCCGCCGACGCCCGCACCGCCGAGCGCCTCTTCGCCCAGCGCCGCGTCCAGCTCGTCCTCGGAGCCGCCACCGCCGACGACGTCTCCCAACTCTTCGCCACCGCCGTGGTCCTCGGCCCGGGACTCGGAGCACTCCGCGCCGCCGTGGAGAGCACCATCGAGCGCCAGGACCTCGCGCGCTTCTTCGTGCCCGGCCCCGCGGGTCCCCTCCCCGGCCTCCTCCCGCCGAGCCTCGCCCCGCAGACTGCACCGGCCCCGCTCGCGAAGCCCGCGCCGCTCGTCCCGCCCCGCGAGCTCGCACTCCTCTTCGACGAAGAAGCCGCGCACGAAAAATCCATCGCCCAGCGCCTCCAGGTGAAGCTCCAGCCGCTCGGATACCGCCTGGCGCTCAAGCCCACGCCCCGCGCGCAGCTGCGCACCCGCGTCCCCGCGGAAGGCGAAGTCTTCCTCCAGAGCATCGCCCTCCCCCCGACGCCCAGCGGAGCACTCCTGATGTGGCTCGAGCTCGCCGGCCAGCACGCGAGAATCCCCGCGGTGCTCCAGCAGCTCGCCGCCGCGCCTGACCTCGACGCCCGCGCGCGTGAGCTCGCCGTGCAGCTCGGCCCCGAGCTCCCGCTCATCCCGCTCGTCACCCGCGGCCTCGGAGTCACCGCCTCGAAGGAAGTGCAGCACCTCACGCGCGACGCGCTGGGGCTCCCTCGCCTCGACGACGTCTTCTTCGCCACGGAGTAATCCCCTCGCATGCGCCTGCGCTGGACGCTCGCTCTCGCCTTCGTCGCGCTCTCCGTGCTGCAGGTCGCGGTGGTCGTGCCCCTCGCCCTCAAGAACCTCTCCGCGCTCCTCTCGAGCCAGCAGGAAGCGCGCGTCGATCAGCTGATGGTCACGGTGGAGGCCGAAGCGCAGCGCGTGCAAGACGACGTGCGCCGCTCGATGGACGAGCTCGCCCAGAGCCAGGCCCTCGAAGATGTCGCGCGCGACGCCGCCAGGGTCCCCGCCCCCGCGCACGTCACCACCGCCGCCACCGCGCTGATGACTCCGCGCGGCCTCGACGTGCTCGCGCTCCTCGACGAGCAGGGCCGCACCCTCTCCTCCGGCCATCTCCCTGCGCGCCTCGGCGAGCCCGACGATCCACTCTTCGGAGTGACCAGGCTCACCCCGCGCGGTGTCACCGCCACTCGCGTCGAGCTTTCCGGAGCCGACGGACTGGTGAGCGCCCCGGCCCTCGTGACCGCGCGCCCCATCGATTACGGCGAGCGCCGCGTCTGGGCGGTGGGCGGAGTGCTCCTCACCGAAGCGCGCGCGAAAGATCTCGCGAAGCTCACCGGCGGCAAGGTGGAGATCCTCTCCGACGGAGTCGCCCACGCCACCGCCGGCAAGGCCGCTCCACCCACCATCACTCGCACGCTCCCCGTGGGAGACGTCGCCACCGTGCGCCTCACCTTCTCGCAGGCGGACCTGGTGGAGACCCGCAGCGAAGTCCTCCGCGCCTTCCTGGGCCTGGCCGGCGTCGGACTGCTCCTCTCGGTCGTGCTCGGCTTCCTGGTGAGCCGTCGCATCACGCGCCCGGTGGAGGCGCTCACCGACGCCGCGCTGAAGATCGGCGGAGGCACGCCGGGCGTGAAGGTCGACGAGCCCACGGCCTCAGGCGAGCTCAAGGCGCTCATCGACACCTTCAACCGCATGACCGGCGACTTGAAAGACGCCACCGACAAGCTCGTCGCCAGCGAACGCGTGGCCGCCTGGCAGGAAGTCGCTCGCCGCCTCGCGCACGAGATCAAGAACCCGCTCACGCCGATCCGCATGTCGCTCGAGACGTTGCTCGCCGCCAGCCAGCGCGGGCCGCTCGACGATCGCTTCAAGGGCCTCTTCTCCGAGAGCGCCCGCGCCGTGCTGGAAGAGGTCGACCGCCTCAAGCGCATCGTCGACGAGTTCAGCCAGTTCGCCCGCCTCCCTCATCCGCAGCTCGCGCCGCACGATCTCGCCGAGGTGATGCAGGCCGTGATGTCGCTCTACGCGCCGCACGACGGCCTCACCTTCGAAGTCGCGCTCGAGAAAGGCGCCCTCGTCTCCATCGATCGCGACCAGCTCACGCAGGTGCTGGTGAACCTGGTGAAGAACGCCGAAGAGGCGATGGCCGGGCGCACTGGCGCCATTCACGTTCGGGTGAAGAAGGGCCCAGAGGTGCTGCTCGAGGTCGAAGACGAAGGCCCGGGCATCCCCGCGAACCTCAAAGCCCGCCTGTTCGAGCCGTACGTGACGACCAAGCCACAGGGGACCGGGCTGGGTTTGGCCATCGCGCTCCGCATCTGCCAGGAGCACGGGGGCCGCCTGGAAGCCGCCGACGGAGCGAAGGGCGGCGCGCTGTTCAGGGTGTCGCTGCCAGGGGTATCTCCGGCAACGTTGTCATCCCGTTAGAGGCTTGGCGGCTCAGCGAACTCCGGGACGGGGCGAGAAGCCCAACCGTGGATCGAACGACGGGTCCATCGCCGGCGGGGTGCCGGGAACGGGCTTGCCCTCGAACACGGGGATCGGGTCCTGCGGCAGCGCCGTCGTCGACGGGTCGCGCCAGGGAGAAGATCCAGAGGTGCCGGGAACTTGCGGCCCAGGCGCGGTCGGCGCGTTGCCAGGCAGTTCGGGAGCGTCGGCCGGGTTCTGCTCCAGGCCCTGGCTCTGAGAGGAGACCAGCTTCT
Source organism: uncultured Myxococcales bacterium (assembly GCA_966211295.1). Lineage (GTDB taxonomy): Bacteria > Myxococcota > Myxococcia > Myxococcales > Myxococcaceae > Archangium_A. The sequence goes on from CBIHPJ010000028.1 coordinate 8,034, forward strand.
CCCCGTCCCAGTACTCATCGGCGCCCACTCCGCACCCGGAGACGACGACCATTGCCAGAATTGCGACAGCGAACCGCTTCATGCCCAGGACCATGTGCAACCCCGATGCCGACTTTTCCGAAGAAGGGGAGAGCCTCACGACGTCATTCGTCTCCATGGGCGGCCTCCTTCAGGTCAGTCTCTCCGTTGACGATTTGTGACAGGCGCGAGCGCTTCATCTTCAGCAACCGAGCAGCCTCGCTGATGTTGCCGCCCGACTCTTCGAGCGCGCGCTTGATGCACTGCATTTCGATCTCGTGGCGCAGGTCCTTGAGCGAGATGTCTCGCCGCTTCGCCAACGCGTAGTAGTCGAGCGGTCCATCGGCGACGGCCACCGCCGGAGCCGCCTGCACCGTGCCAATTGAAGCGGCAACCGGAGCGGCCATCACCGGCGCAGCCACCTCGGCAACCTGCACCTGCATCGCACTCGAAGGTGCATCGAGGAGGGCCCGCAGCTCGTTCACGTGGGTGAAGGCGTCCACGTCGATCTCGTTGCCCTCCGCGAAGATGGAGGCAGAGGCGATCACGTTCTCCAGCTCGCGAATGTTGCCGGGCCAGCGGTGACGGCCGAGCAGCGCGAGCGACTCCGAGGACAGACGGCGCACCGGCTCGTTGCGCTCCTTCGAGACCTTCTCGAGGAAGTGCTGGGTGAGGCCGGGCAGATCGTCGAGACGCTCACGCAGCGCCGGCAGCTCGAGCATCACGCCCTTGAGCCGGTAGTAGAGATCGCTGCGGAAGCGGCCTTGCGCGATCAGCTGCTCGAGGTCGCGGTTGGTGGCGCAGATGATGCGCACGTCGACCTTGATGGTCTTGCTGCCGCCGACGCGCTCGAACTCGCGCTCCTGCAGCACGCGCAGCAGCGCGACCTGCGCCTTGGGCGAGATGTCGCCGATCTCGTCGAGGAAGATGGTGCCGCCATCGGCCATCTCGAAGCGGCCCTTCCGCTCCTTGATCGCGCCGGTGAACGCGCCCTTCTCGTGACCGAAGAGCTCGCTCAGGAGCAGCTCCTCGACCATCGCCGCGCAGTTCACCTTCACCAGCGGCATGTGCCGGCGGGGCGAGAGCGCGTGGAGGGCGTCGGCGAGCAGCTCCTTGCCGGTGCCGCTCTCACCGCGCACCAGCACGGTGGCGTTGCTGCGGCCGATCGGATCGAGCTGCTTGGTGATGCGCTGCAACGCGACCGAGCGGCCCACCAGGCCGTTCATGCTCTCCACCGCCTGACGCGGAGCGAGCGAGGCCATCGCGCGCGGCAAGCGCAGCTCGGGCTCGACGGCCGCGACCACTTCGGCGCGGCGGGGGAGCGAGAGGAACGCGGTGCGCCGCACGGGCGGCACGCGCTGCAGCAATTCGTCGAGCAGGCGGCCCGCGCGGCTGAACTCAGCCTGCGCGCCGCTCATGTCGCTCGCCGCCATGCGCAGCTTGCCCATCAGGAAGTAGGTGCGGATCGGGCCCTCGAGATCTGGCTTGTCGAGCAGCGCCTCGCGAGCGCGCGAAGCAGCTCGGCCGGCGCCGAGGAGATCACCGTTGAGCAGGCACAGCTCGGTGCGCGTGAGCTCGACCTCGAGCGACGCGGCCTGGAGCGAAGCGCTGCCCTTCTCCACCGAGCGGCGCGAGAGCTCGAGCTCGGCCTGCGCACGCTCGCCGGTCTGCAGGTGCGCGCGCGCCTTCCACGCGGCGGCCAGCGCGGCCCACGCGTCGTTGCCCAGCTGCTCGAAGCCAGCGCGCGAAGACTCGAGCAAGCGCTTCGCCTCGGGGTACTCGCGAGCATCCACCGCCAGCGCGCCCAGGTTCAGCTGCGCGGAGGCCTGCAGGTAGCCGTCGCCCAGGCGGCGGGCCTGGCGCAGCGAGTGCTCCGAGAGCTCGGCGGCCCGCTCGGTGTCACCGAGGAAGTGGTGCAGACGGGCGAGGTTGCTCGCCGCCATCGCCACTTCGCGCAAGCTGCCGAAGCGCGAGAACGCGGAGAGCGCGCGGGTGAGGTGACCGAGCGCGAGCTCGAAGTCACCCGACTCGGCGTAGAGCGAGCCCAGGTTTGCCTCGGCGTGCGCGTGGAGGGGACGGCTCTCGGGCGGCGTGCTCTCCCAGCAGGCGATGGCGCGATCGCGATCGCCACGCTTGTACGCCGCGACACCTTCGTTCAGCCGCGCGAGCGCCACGATGCGCGTCTCACCGGCCTGCGCAGCGCGCTCGGCGTTCTCGGCGAAGAGCTTCTGCGCCTCGGCGGCCTGGCCCTGCACGAGGAGCGCCTTGCCCATCGCCTGGCGAAGCGTGAGCGACGACGCATCCTCAGTGGTGCGCGAGGCGAGCGCGGCCTTGCCCAGCTCGAGCGCCTCCGCAGCCTTGCCGGTGGAAACGTAGAGCTCGGCGAGCGTGGCCTCGGCGCCAGCAGCGGTCTCTTTCGAAGCACGCGCCACGTCGAGCAGCGCGCGGGTCGAGCGCGAGCGGCCCGCCTTGATCAGGTGACGCGCGGCCTCCAGCGCGAGCGCAGGACGCTTCGTCGCATCACCGCGGCGAGCAGCCTCGAGCAGGCGGCGCACGGCACCGCGGTAATCACCGAGCAGCGCGAGCACCCGGCCCCACGCCCCGAGCACCGGGCTCTTGTCGGCGGGCGCGAGCAGCTGCGCGGCGCGCGAGTAGAGCGCCTCAGCGTCTTCCAGCGCGCCCCGCTCCACCAGCGCGTCAGCGGCGCGCACGGCGAGCTGCGCACCTTCCAGCGGCGCCACGGGGAGGAGGAGCTCGGCAGCGGAGAGCAGCTGACCTGCGTTCGCCATCACGCGACCGAGCGCGAGCGTGGACACCCGGCGCTGCTCGTCGGCGATCAGGTTCAGATAAGCGTGCTTCTCGGTCTCGCGGGCGAAGCGCCACGAGGGACGGCCATCGACCACCTTCACGGTGACCAGCCGCTCACGGAGGAGCGAGTCGAGCGTCTCGGCGCTCTGCGGCGCCTCGGCACCCATCGTCGAAGCGAGCCACTCCACGGGCAGCGCCTCGGGCGCGATCGCCAGCACCGAGAGGGCGGCGCGCTGCAACTCGCTCAAGCGCTCCACCCGGCGCACGAAGAAGTCGATCGCTGCCACCGGACGCTCGAGCAACTCACCGAGCGCCTGCGGGTTGCCGCCGGTCACATCGAGGAGCTTCTGCGCGACGTCCTGCCGCGAGAGGAAGCTGCGGATGCCGTCGAGGTCGAGACCCGAGAGCGAGAGCGTGCGGCCCGAGACGTGCGAGACGACCTCTGCCAGCGGCGCGGGGAGCGCCTCGTCTTCACGGAAGGTCAGCACGAAGAGGCCGCACACCTTCGACTGCGGCGTGGAGGCCATCGCGGCGAGGTAGCGCACCAGCTCGAGCGACGCGCGATCGGCGACGTCGAGGTCGGGCCAGATCACCAGCGGCGCCGAGCGGCCCGCCAGGGAGAACAGCTCACCAGCGCCGTCGTACAGCGCGAGGCGGCGCTCTTCGGCAGGGAGCGACTGGCTGCCGCTGCGCACCGGCTCCACCGCGCGAGCCAGCCGCGCCAGCGTGGTCTCGGGAACGCCTGAGCGCTTCACCAGGGTGAGCAGCTCGCCCAGCATCGGCGCGAACACGCCCCACGTCTGACGCGAGTCGCGGCCGCTGCCGCCTTCGAAGATCGGAGTGCCCTGGGTGCTCAGCGTCTGCGCGAGCTGCGAGATCAGGTGCGTCTTGCCCACGCCGCGAGGACCGCGCACGAAGACGAAGCGCGCAGAGCCCGAGGCCTTCGCCTCCTGGTGCTCTCTGAGCAGCATCGCCAGCTCGGTCTCGCGACCGGTGCCTTCCGCGGCGACTGGCCGCAGGAACCTCGTGACTGCTTCGGCTGCGTTATCGACGCTCATTCCCGGCTCCTGGCTGCAGGGCGACAGCATCGTCGATCTGCTTCCACTGCGTAGAACCCCGGCCCCACCACCACCCCAAACGGCGTGGGCGTTTGAGCAACGGATATGCCACGGGGAATCGCGTCTCATGGAGCCGCGAAGTGCTGGTGATCAGACGGCTTTCGCCCTTCTCACCCAGTGAGAGGAGACGCCGGTGACAGGGCCGCCGCGAAAAGTCGAAGGGGTGACCAGAATTCGGTCACCCCTTGGAGCAAGACACCTTCCAAATCAGTCTTTGACGGGCGTGGCCTTGAGGGCGGCCTTGCCGTCCTTCACGTAGACCTGAAAGCGAACCGTCTTGCACTGGTACTTCGAGACGAGCTGCTCCTTGTTCTTGAGCAGCTTCGCCTTGAACTTGTCGAAGGTGAGCCCATCAGCCGGCTCGCGGCACTTCTCTCTGGTCGCCACGAAGTCGCGGAACACTTCCTGGAAGTGACGCTCTTCCTCGTTGCCCGCGGCTGCGGGAGCGATCGAGCCGATCTTCGGCAGCGCGGCAGTGGCCGGCTTGAGCGCGGGACGCTCGCCCGTGTTGCCTGAAGCACCGGCACGCGCGGCCTTGATCAGCTCGGCAGGCACCGCGGCCACGCGGGTCGCATCGGGGTTGTCCTCGTGCGAGGGCGCTGCGTTGTCGTAGCCCTGCTGAGCCGCGGCCATCGCGAACGGATCAGCGCTGGCCGGCGGAGGCGGAGGGACCGCGCCCGGAGGCGGCTTGAACGCGGGATACGCGACGGTGCGCTGGCCCTCTTCCTCCTGGTCCATCAAGCCATTCGACGGCTGGAACGCAGGGGTCTGCGCGGTGGCGACGGGAGGCGGAGGCGGAGCCGCGCGCGCGAACGAAGGCGGAGGCGGAGGAGGAGCGCTGTTCGCGAACGGATCAGACGTCGGCTCGGGATCGAAGAGCGGCGACTGGCCCGTGCTGCCAGTGGAGAACGGAGGCGGCGGGGCTGCAGCCTGAGGCGGCGCGGGAGGCGGAGGCGCCGGCTGGAAGTTCTGCTGCAGGCCGGTCGTCGAGACCGGATTGCTGGGCGGGAAATCGAAGTCGTCGGGGCTCGCCTCGGGCGGAGCTTCCTGCTCCGGCATCGTGATGGGCGCCTTGGCGGCCGGCGGCGGAGCCTCTTCGCGCTTGGGCGGGATCGCCATCGGGGGCGGGAGCACCATTCCGCCGGCTTCCTCAGGCGCGCCGCCCATCACGATCGTCATCACGATCGCGAAGAGGAAGAGCCCGAGCAGCGAGCCGAAACCGAAGACCTGATAGTTCGCGAGCGCCTCGAGGCCGGACGTCGAGGAAGCGCTGGCCGCGACCTCCATCGTGGTGCCACCAATCCCCTGGCGGCCGCCGATGGAATGCACCGGATTCTCGACCAGCATCGGCAGCTGCAGGGGGCCAACCTCACGCACTGGGCCCGAAGCCAGCGCGCCCGTGGCACCGGCCTTCACCTTCGCAAGCACGTCGTCGCTGGTCTTCTTGTCGCCGGCCGTGAGCACGGCCTTGCCGTCAGCCACGAGCGCAAGGCTGGTGAGGTTGAGGGACTTCGCCGTCGCCTCCAGCACCTTCGCGTCAGGGAGCACCGGCAGACCAACCACCGCGCTGCCCGCCTGGCGGACTTCGTTCTTGTCGCTGATCACCATCGGCACGGCGAAGAGCAGGTAGCTCGCGCCGTCGATGGTGCGCACTGCGCCCGCGGTACCAGCCTCGATTACCGGAGCGATCTCGAGCCCCTCGGGCACGCCGCCCATCGGCTCAGCGCCGCCCTTCGCCCACAGCACCCCGGTCTCGTTGCTGAGCGCGACGAAGAGCTGATCCTTGAGCTCGGCAGGCACCGCTTCGCTGGCAGCGGTCCGCACCGCCGCGAAACGATCCATGGTCGGCGCCTCAGGCTTTGCGCCGGGCTTCGGTCCCGGATTCCACGCCGCGTTCCCGCCCACCACCTTGAGCGCGACCACCTGCACCAGCGAGCGCCGAGACTCGAGCGCGACCGCGACGGGTCCCGCCGCGCCTGCCACAGCCGCCTGCGCCTGCTCGACCGAGCCGGTTACTGCGAGGGGTGCGATTGCGAGGAGGTGGTAAGCCCACAAGCCGAGAGCGACCAGGGCGAAGACGAGAAACTTAAGCCGAGCCATCGGCTTGATGGCTTAGCACGCGCGTCAAACCTCCGCGCCTATTTCTCAGGCGTGCATCGAGGAGGGGAAGGCGTAAAATTCCGGCATGGCCCCTCGCACATTCTCGGTCGCGACCTCCGTGCAGGATCCACTCACCGCAGAGCGCCTGGTCGAGGTGCTTCAGGAGGCTCAGCTCGATGCGTTCAGCCGGGCGGGCGGTGCCGCCTCGTCAGCCGCGTTCGCGTCAGCCTCCCCGGCCTACTGGGACATCCTCGTCCCGAGCGAGGGCTTCGAGCAGGCCCTGGGGCTCATCAACACCGAGCTCCAGGAGATCGAGCGCGACGGTGAAGCCAACGCGAAGGCCGCTGAAGAAGAAGCCATGTCGGCAGAGAACCTGTCGGGCGAAAACCAGACTCCCGAGTCCTGAAGCTCAGTTCTTCGCCGCCTGCGGAGACGCAGCGAGCAGGGGCTCGTAGATCGCGAGCCCTTCGATGGTCCACTGCGCGAAGTCGAGGTTGCGCCCGAGGTAACGGCTCAGCGGCTCGTCCACGACCTTCTTGAAGCTGCGCGAGGCGTGGCGAAGCGTGGGGCCTTTGGGCGTCTGCACCAACACGCCCACGTGCGAGATGCGGGTGACCGCGTTCGGGCGATCGGCGCGCACCACCACCACCAGCAAGCCGGTCGGCGCCTTGCTCAACACCTCTGCGGCGACGGCCGAGGGGAGAATGTCGAACTCGTACGTGCCGAGGGTGTGTTTCTCCTCGGGCAGCGCCAGCCCCACTCCGCTCTTTTCCTTCCAGGTCGCGGCGCTGAGGACCTTCTTCACTTTCTTCGCCTTCGCGCCGCCCAGCTCGGCGGTCACGTCGCGCAACAGCCCGCGCTTCACGTTCTGAGGGAGCCACTGCGACTCCATGATGTGCAGCCGGTTCTCCCAGGACGGGGGCCCGTCGTAGCGAAGCCCGTTGAGCACCTCGACCAGCGTGTTCGGCTCCGCCGTCGAGAGCGCGAAGGACTCTTCGATCATCGTGACGCAGTCGACCGCGTCCCAGCGGATCAGGGGATCCGCGTCGCGTCCGCTGCCCTCTCCGAGCGGGGAGAGAATGTACGGAGAGCCCACGAAACCCGCGGTCGCCTCCAGCAGCCGCTCGCGCATCGTCGGCAGCGTCTTCAAGTGCGCCATCGCGTCAGCGCGTTGTGCGTCACCCATCGAAGCCCACGGCGTCGCCGCGAGCAGCAAACCAATCACTGCTGACGTCACTGCAAGCCCGCCTTCTTCAAGATCGCCTGGCGCTGCTCGTCGGTGATGCGCAGCTTCTCGAGCTCGTCTTCGTAGATCAGGCGCGCTTCGCCCTTGGCCTTGGTGCTCTCGAGCACGAGCCACTCGAGGCCCGTCTTGTCACCGCCCTGCACGAGAATTCGGCACGCGCGCGCGCGCAGCTTGTCGTCGGCATCGGCAAGGAGCGGCTTGAGCGTGGGCGACGAGAACTTCGCGCTCGAGCCCTCGAAGACCATCACGCCCTGGAAGCGCTCGTTCTTGTCCTTCGAGGCGATCAGCTTGTTGGCGAACTGGGTGCACTTCGGCGCGCCCACCGCGCAGAGCGCCTGTCCCGCGGCGAGCCGGGTCGACTCGGAGTCATCGGTGAGCAGCGCCTCGAACGCGGGGATCTGCTTCTTGTCGCCCGACTTGCCGGCCGAGACGATCATCATCAGCCGCAGATCGAAGTCCTTCTCGGCCTTCGCGGCCTTCAGCAACGGCGCGGCGGCGGCGGGCTTGCCGATCTCTCCCAGCGCGCGCGCGGCCTCGCGGCGCGGTCCCATCACGGGACTCGAGAGCATCTCGATGAGCGCGGGCACCGCCTTGTCACTCTTGATGCGCCCCAGGCCTCTGGCCCCGAGCATCACCTCGCCGTTCTCGTCGCTCTTCATCGCGTTCAAGAACACGCGCTCCACGTCTTCATTTCGCACGCCCAGCGCGGCGAGAAATTCGAGGATCTGCTCGAGCTGCTTGCCGGTCGAGCGACGCGCGGCCATCACCAGCTCGCTCGAGACGCGGAACTCTTCGCCCAGAAACTGCACGCGGTTGATCGCCGCGTTGAGCGGCATGGTGCCCGAGAGGAAACCGTCGAGGGCCCTCAACGCTTCTGCGCCGTTGTTCGGCTTGGCGAACGACAGCAGCGGGGCACAGAGAATGAACACGAGGAGCCAACGCTTCATGGGCGCAGACGGTAGCATCGGCCCTTCACGTGCGCTCCCTCACAACCCTCGGTTTCTGGGTCGCTCCGCCTCGGCGAAGCGTCCGCTGCGCTACCGCTTCCTGGCCCAGCAACTGCGCTGGGACGGCTGCGCTCGCGTGTTTCCTGCTCTTCGTCCCCGCAGCGTTCGCGCAGACACGTGTCTCCCGATGCTGGGCGGCCTGCGAGCGGAACGTGACCGATCCGCGCTTGCGAGCGAGTGCGTGTGGAGCGTGCCTCACCTCCCCCGATCAGGGAGCTGCGTGGCTCAGCCGGCTCCCGTCGCTCCCTCCCAGGCTCCTCGAAGATCAGGACTGGGAGGTGCGCTGGGCGGCGCTGCTCGCCGAGGGCCGCAAGACGAAGGGCACCGCGGCGCATCAGCTCGCGTCGTGGATCGCGCGCGCGCAAGGTGACGAGCTCCAGCGCGCGTGTCTCACCGGAGTTCACGCTGCGGGTGCGACGAAGACCTCGCTCGCGGCGCTGCTGAGCGCAGAAGGCAAGTCCGCGCAGACCTGCCTCGCGAAGGAGCCCGAGCTGCGCGGCGTGCTGTGGATCGATCTCTATTCCGAAGATCCGGTGCTCCGCCGTGAAGCGCTCACGCATCTCTCTCGCGCGTTCGAGCGGCCCGCGGGTCGAGTGGTGCTCGATGCCTTGCCCACGCATCCCGCCGCGTTCGACGAGCTGATCCTCGAAACGCTGGCGTCGTGGTCGATCGAAGAGAACGTCTCGCCCGCGGCCTCGCTGCTCTCCGCCGCGAAACCCGACGACGTGAACACCATGAACCGGGTGCTCGCCGTGTACTCGCGGCAGCGCGACGCCGCGAAGCCGGACTTGAGCTCCACCGAGGTCCCCATGCGACGCGAAGCGCTCAGCAAGCTCGCTCGCCTCGCGCCGATCTCCGAGCCGGAATTGCTCGGCGCGCTCTCCGATCCACTGCCCGCACATCGATTGGCGGCGGCACGCGGCCTCGCCCGCGGGGAGTCGCGCTCACTCGCCGCGATGGCGGGTGGGCGCCTCTCTGGCGAGAAGCCCGCCACGCGCGAGCAACAGCTGGCGCTCCTCGAGCTCGTGGGCGACACGCATGAAGCCGACTGCGCTGAGGTGGCGCTGCAGACCTGGCGCGATTCCGCGCGAGCCGCCGAGCTGCGAGCGCGCGCGTTGAGGGTCGCTGCGTCGTGCGATTGGGGCGTGACGAGTAAGGACGTCGAAGCCGCGCTGCAGGCTCCGGGAGTCCCCGAGCGTGCCGCCGCGGTGGCGGCGCTGGGTTTTGCGCCGCAGAGCGAACAAGTCACCGAGCGTATGCTGCGCGCCACCGACGCCACCGAGCCAGCCCTTCGAAAGGCCGCCTGCCAGAGCATCGGCCAGAAGCGCTGGCGCGGCGGCACAGGCCGGATGACGGCGCTCGCTGCTGACTCCGACGCCGAAGTGCGGCTCGAGGCGATGAAGGCCCTCGTGGCGCTCGATGCCCCGAACCTGGAAGGACGCCTCACTGGGGCGCTCGAGAAGGACACTTCGCCCCTCGTGCGCGTGCTCGCTGCCGAGCTGCTGCCCCGCTTCGGCGGACCGCGGGCGATCGCTGCCTTGAGCCAGGCGTCAAGAAACGACACCGATCCGAACGTGAAGCTCGTCGCCGCTCAGTCCTTGCGTAAACTCCAGCCAGGGAGTCCGTCGCCATGACCATCAAGCTGGCCGCTGTGATCGAGCCCAACGCCGCACGCTACAAGGCCGTCGCCGACGCCTTGAAGAAAGCCGGCCTCAAAGTGTCCGCCGCGCGCGAGCCCGAGCAGCTGAGCAAGGAGCAGCTCGTGGTGCTCGGCGGTTCGTTGAAGAGTCCCACGCGCATCGCGCGCGAAGTGCGCCGTTACGCGCCCGATGCAGTGTTGTTCGCGGGCCGGGCGAAGGGCTTCAAGGCGCCGTGGGCTGATGGCGTGTTGCCGCTCCCGGTGTCGCCGAACGATCTCAAGGTGCGTCTGGCTGAGCGTCAGAAGCCCGCCGCTGGAGGATCCGCCGTGATCGCGCCTGCGCCCCGCCCCGGCGAAGGGATCCTCGACCTCACCACCAACTTCTACACGTTCGCCCATTTCAAAGAGGTGCTCTTCGTCGAGGTGAAGCGCGCGCGCCGCTACGGCTTCCCGCTCGCCCTCGCGTTGGTGGCGTTCGATCCGATCGCCGGCCGCATGGACGCCGAGCTGCAGAACCAGCTGATGGGCGGCCTCGCGCTCGCCATTCGACGCTCGCTGCGCGACACCGATTACCCCGTGCATCATTCCGCCGATCGGGTGCTGCTCTTGATGCCGCACACCGATCTCGCGGGCTCGCTGATCGTGGCGCGCCGCATCTGTGAGCGGGTGGCGCGCGCCACGCTGCAGGCGGGAGACACCGTGCTCCACCCCACCATCTCCGTCGGCGTGGCCGCGGGAGAGCCGGGCCGCGAGTACGGCTTCTCGGATCTCGTGCGCCAGGCGCAGGACGGACTGACGCAGGCGATGGCGCGCGGTGGAAATCGGGTGGAGTTCGTCACCAACGCGACGAGCGAGACTCCGGCCGGCGCTCCTCTGCCGCCGCTTCCGCCTCTGCCTCCTCGAGCCTGAGAACTCCCTCTCCCTGCGAAGCGGGGAGAGGGTCGGGGTGAGGGGCCTACTTATGGACCACTGAATCTCTGATGGTCCTTACGGACCACTGATCTCCATCGCATCGACCCGGTTCCGGCCGCCCTTCTTGGCGCGGTACAGGTACTTGTCGGCCGCGCCGATCAAGTCTTCGGGCTGAGCGAAATCAGAATCGAGCACGGTGGCCACGCCGAGGCTGATGGTCACGTGAATCGGAGTGCCGTTGAACACGAACTCCGAGCCATCCACCGCGCGGCGGCAACGCTCAGCGCAGCGGATCGACTTCTCCGATGCCGACTCGCGCAGCATGAGCGCGAACTCTTCACCGCCGTAGCGCGCGAAGAGATCTTCCTGACGCACCGTCTCCGCCACCTTGGCCGCGACCTTCTGCAGCACGTAGTCGCCCGCCGGGTGACCGTAGGTGTCGTTGATCTTCTTGAAGTGGTCGATGTCGAACATCACCAGCGACAGCGGCACGCGGTGACGCAGGCAGTACGCGAACTCCTTGCGGAGCGTGTCGAGGAAGTACTTCTTGTTGAAGATGCGCGTGAGACCGTCGCGCGTGGCGCTCTCGTAGATCGAGCGCTGGTACTGCTCCTCGAGCTGATCCTGGATGGAGAACTTCACCACCGTGTTGGCGCCGATCTGAATCTTGTCGCCGTCCTGCAGGGTGGCCACGTTCACCTTGATGCCGTTCAGGAACGTGCCGTTCGTCGAGCCGAGATCGACCAGCTGGTAGTGGCCGTTGGGGGCCATCGCGAGCTTGCAGTGCTTGCGGCTGATGCCGTCGTCCTCGACCTGGAGCTGCGTGTCGGGCGCGCGGCCCATCACGAACTCGCCCTTGTCGAGCTTCATCATCTTGCCGATCGCCGCAGCCGATTTCGCAGAGATGACGATGAGGTAGGCGTTGCTGGCGGACTTCGCCTCGCCGAGGAGATCGCTGATTTTGTGTACTGCTGTCTTGTCCTCAGCCATCTCTCACTCGTGAGTCACTCGTGCGCATCCCCGCAATGCGTTGGTGACGCTAGCACTCAGGTCCGTTCACCTGCCACAGATCGCTCGAGGTACTTGCGCAACGCGTCACCTGGGTACTTCTTGACTGGAAACAGGGCAAGCCCATGCATCAACTTCACTACGGCGGCTGACACCGTCATATCTCCACCGCCGATGGCGCCATGCGTGCGCGCCGAGTTGCCCGATTCGTACTGCGAGAGGTCCACGCCATTGCGGTGCGCCTGACTGACCACCAACACCGGCACGCCCAGTTCTTCTGCCCGCTCGAAGACAGGTGTGAGCGAACGGCCCAGCTCTTTCGAGGAGGGGAAATTGCCCGCGCCGTAGGCCTCGAGCACCAGGCCGTTCACCCGGGGAAGCACGCTCATCGGGATCTCAGGGTTCAGCCCGGGGAACACGCGGAGCAGAAAGACGTTCGGGTCGGCCTTCGCGGACAACTTGAAGGGCGTCTTCCAGTCGATGCCCTTCGAGAAGTTGGTGTCGACGCCCAGCGTGCCGAGCACCGGGTGATTGGGACTGTCGAAGGCGTCGTATTCGGCGATCGATACCTTGCGCACCCGGTTGCCTCGGTAGAGGTGCGAATCGAAGCAGACGGTGACCTCTTTCGGCCCGTTGATCGCCGAGGTCACCGCGTCGATGAGGTTGAGCCGCGCGTCGGAGCGGATCTCACCGAGCGGCCGCTGCGCTCCGGTGAGCACCACCGGCTTCCGCACCCCGGGGAGCATGAACGAGAGCGCACAGGCCGTCTCGGCGAGGGTGTCGGTGCCGTGCGTGACGACCGCTCCATCGAAATCGGGGAGCCGCTCCGCCAAACGCTCAGCGAGGCGCACCCAGAGCTCGGGCTGCATCTCGCACGAGTCGATGTTGCTGAAGAGTTCGAATTCGAGGTGGGCCAGCTGCGTTAGCTCAGGCACACGCTCCCGCACGGTGCGAAAGAACGAGCCGGGCTTGAGCGCGTTCGGGCGTCTGCCCGTCATGCCGAGCGTGCCGCCGGTGTGGACCAGGAGGATCTTTTTCATGGGCAGCGAGGCTCTTCAGCGTTCCTTTACAAGGCAGCACCCGGTGGCTACAACGACTCGCATCGTGGCGCACCTCCTCGCGAAATCCGTGACGCTGGTGCTTGCCAGTGCCTTTGTCTTCGTCGCTGGTAACGCACTTGCTCAGACCGACCCGGCGCGCGTCCTTTCTGACGTGCCCGGCTTCGACTTCAACCGCCTCCCGGCTCCTGCCAAGAAGGAACTGGTCAGCGTCCTCACTGACGAGTTCGACTACTGTGGCCGCCCGCTCACCCTGCTCGCCTCGCTGAAGAAGGGCGACGCTTGCAAGCACACCCGCAGGCTGGTGGGCCTCGCCGCGACGATGGCGGCCGACGGGTCGAGCTCGAGCGAGATCATCGTTCACCTCAGCAAGTACAACCAGGGCTTCAACAAGGCCCGCGCGAGCTTCAAGCCCGACGAGCGTCAGTGCACCGGCCCGAAGGACGCGAAGGTCACCATGGTGGAGTTCAGCGACTTCGAGTGCCCGGCCTGCGCGGCGGCCCGCCCGATCCTCGAGGAGTACGTGAAGCAGCGCGCGGCCACCGGCAACACCCTGCGCCTGTGCTGGATGGCGTACCCGCTCCCGATGCACCCGCACGCGATGTACGCGGGCCAGGCGGCGCTCTTCGCGCGCGACGCGGGCAAGTTCTGGCAGCTGCACGACGCGCTCTTCGACAACCAGATGTCGATCTCGGAAGACTTCATCAAGCAGCTGGTGACCAAGCAGGGTCTCGACGCCAAGGCGTTCGAGAAGGCGATCACCAGCAAGAAGTACGTCGAGGAGATCGAGGCGATGAAGGAAGCGGGCAAGAAGGCCGGCGTCGACTCCACTCCGTCGATCTATCTCAACGGCCGCAAGTACAGCCTGGGCCTGAGCCCTGAGTCGCTCTCGTTGGCCGTTGATGACGAGCTCGACTGGATGACAGGCAACAGCGCCTGGCCCTCGAACTGATCTCGAACGATCTTGGACGCGCGATTCCTCGTCGATCCTCGTGGCTCGCTGGCCCCTGCTGACGGGGGAGGCTCGCCTCTGGTCAATCGCTCGGGATATTTCCGCCTTCAGAACACCTCGCCTGATTGGATCGTGATGCTGCGCAGCCCTGCGCAGGGTGGTCTGCAGGAAGCCCGTCCGCGCGTGGTGCTCGCGGGAGACTGCGGCGCGTTTCACCTCGCAGATCTGATCGCCTTCCTCGGTCAGTCGCGGTGGACCGGCGTGCTGCGCGTCACCGCGCCGTCGGGTGAGCGCAGCCTGCTCTTGAAGGACGGCGACGTGCGCTCGGCAGCGAGTGACTCGTCGGGCGATCGCATCGGCGAGGTGATGGTGCGCATGGGCTATGTGGCGCGCCCCGCGCTCGACAAGGTGCTCGCCGAGGCCCCGCCCTCTCGCATCGGCAAGGCGCTGGTCGAGCGCAACCTGATCAAGGCGCACGATCTCTACAAGTGCCTCAATGAGCAGATCGCCGAGATCTTCCACGGGATCATGCTCTCGAAGGAAGGCGCGTTCGCGCTGATCGATCAGGAGATCGACGAGAAGGCGCTCACGCACAACCTCTCGCTCTCGATGAACGGCTTGCTGATGGACAGCATCCGCAAGATCGACGAGCTGGCGCAGTTCCGAAAGCGCATCCCGCACGGGCGCATGTACGTGCTCATTCGCCGGCCGCACGAGGGCGAAGAGCTGGAGCCCGAAGAGTCAGCGGTGCTCGCGCAGATCGACGGACAGCGCACCGTGATCGAGGTCGGCCAGCACGCGCGCTTCTCGGAGTTCGACGCCACGCGCATCGTGCACCGCCTGATGGAGCTCGGCCTCGCGAAGGTCGCCGAGGCGCCCAGCGTCGCCCCGGTGGCTTCGTCGCCCTCGACGGTGGAGCCCGTCTCGGTGGCGCCCAAGCGCCCTGCTCCGGCGCCCGCGCCCAAGCCCGTGGTGATCACCGTGGAGATGGTGGTGAACGTCTTCAACACCATCTTCCGCGAGGTGCGCGACGAGGTGACTGCGCGCGGCACGCTCGAGCCGTTCCTCACCTCGGCGAACGCGGCGCTCAAGGGCAACGGCGTGTCGACCTCGCCCGTGCTCACCGGCCTGATGTTCGGCGACGACGGCATGCTCGATCACGCCATGCTGGTCGAGCGCTACGGCCAGCTGAGCGCCGAAGGGCAACTGGGCGCCGAGCCGATCGCGTCGCTCAAGCAGGCGCTCTCTGACGTGATGTTCTTCCTCCTCTTCCAGGCCGGCGAACTGCTCGAGTCCGCGGCGGATGAGGAGCTCGCTCGCCGCGTGAAGGAACATCTGGCGACCCTCGAGCCCAAGTGAAAGTGAAGCAGTGAATCTGCCGTTCCTCACTGCCGAGCTTCCGGGCTGCGGCGGCACGTTCAAGGGCACTCCCGAAGACTTCATCGTCGAGGAACTGCCCGCGTACGAGCCGAGCGGAGAGAAGGACTCCGAGCACCTCTTTCTCTGGATCGAGAAGCGCGGCCGCTCCACGCAAGACGTGGCGAAGGCGCTCGCGCGGCACTGCGGCATGCAGGAGCGCGACGTGAGCTGGGCGGGCCTCAAGGATCGCCAGGCGATCACCCGCCAGTATCTCTGCGCGCCCGCGCGGTACGTCGAGCCGAAGCTCGACACGTTCGTGATGGAGGGCGTGAAGGTTCTCCGCTCCGCGCGCCATCGGAACAAGTTGAAGGGCGGGCACCTGCACGGGAACCGCTTCACGCTCGTGGTGCGCGGAGTGAAGGAGCAGGCCGTCGCGCAGGAAGTGCTCGCACGGTTGGTGAAGCTCGGCATTCCCAACTACTTCGGGGAGCAGCGCTTCGGCATCGGCGGCGACAACGCCGAGAAGGGAAAGCGGATCCTTCAGAGCGGCGGAAGACATCGCGATCGCTTCGAGCGGAAGTTGTTCCTATCGGCGTACCAGAGCGACTTGTTCAATCGCGTGCTCGCGCGGCGGCTGACCGAGGGAACGTTCGCCAAGGCGCTGCTCGGTGACGTGCTGAAGAAGAACATCACGGGTGGTGAGTTCGTGTGCGCGGATCCGATCGTCGATCAGCCGCGCGTCGATGT
>CBIHPJ010000029.1:0-23609 GCA_966211295.1 uncultured Myxococcales bacterium
GCTTGCTTGAGGCGATCGTTGTTCAGGAAGAACGCGCTCGGCATCGCTTTGCCCGCATCGAGCGTCGCGAGCGCTCGGCGATATTCGCTCGAGGCGTCTGCGCCGACGCCTCGTCGCTCGAGGATGAGGCCCAACAGGTAGCGTGCGCTTGCGAGTTGAGGGGCGAGGTAAAGCGCCTTGCGCAAGCCCGCTTCCGTTTCAGGGTGATCTTCGCCAGTCGCGGCCCACTCGAGGATCAGCTCGAAGAGCTTCTTTCCTTCCTCCTCGGGCGTGAGCGCGATCGGTGTCTCGCCGGTGATCGTGGGACGGGGCCTCTCGGGCGCGCTCGGTCTCGGCGGAGGCGCGCTGGGTCTTGGCTTCGGTACGACTACGGGAGGCGGCGCGGCGATCACTCCGGTGTCGCGTTGATAGAAGAACGCTCCGGGAAGTCTCAGCGTCGAGATTCCAGGGACTGGTTCGAGCAGTGGTTCCGCGGTGGAAAGCACGAGCACCCCGCCCGGCCGCAGCCGCTCGACGAACGAGCTCACCGTGTCGCGCGCCGCTTCCGCGGTGAAATAGATGAGCACGTTGCGGCAGATGATCACGTCGAAGAGCTGATTGCCGTCCGCGAACGGGTACGGCCGGTCCATCAGGTTGTGCTGGGCGAAGCGGGCTCGCGTGATCAGCGTCGGCGCGAGCGTTCCTTCGTGGAAGTAACGGAGACGCAGCGGCGCGGGCACTCGCTTGAGCACGTCCGCGGTGAACGAGAGCCGCTTCGCTTGCGTGAGCGCAGCTTCGGAGAGATCGGTGCCGAGTACGGAGCTCTCCGGGTGCGCTCCCGATTCGGCGAGCAACATGAGCAGCGTCGCGACCTCTTCTCCGGTCGAACAGCCTGCGCTCCAGAGCGTCAGCGGACGACCCGAGGCGACGAGCGGCCGCAGCACGTGCTTCTCGAGCGCCTCGAGTTGCGGCTCATCACGAAAGAGATCGGTCTTGTGCACTGAGACCGCGGCGAGCAGCCGCGCGAGCTCCAACGTTCCGTCGAGAGACTGCAGGCGCGAGAGGTAGCTCTGTTCTGCGCCCGGCGTGACCCGATTTCCCAGCTCAGCCGCGAGTCGCTCGCGCTGTTGCTTCGAGAGCCTCGTGCCCGTGCGCTGCGCGACGAATTGCAGCAGTGGCTCGAGCGCCGAAGTCATTGAGCGTCAGACCACTCCATCAAACGCGTGGGACGTCCTGACCTCGAGCCAGCTTGATGAGCGTCGTCGCGAGATCGTCGCCGGACACCACGTGATCCACGATGCCGCGCGAGATCGCCGCGCCAGGCATGCCGAAGACGACCGACGATTCCTGGTTCTGCGCGATCGTCTTTCCGCCTGCCGCGCGAATCGCAGCGAGACCGTCGACGCCATCGTTGCCCATGCCCGTGAGGATCACTCCCACGGCACGGCGCGCGTAGGACTTCGCCGCCGACTCGAGCAGAAACGTCGCGGAAGGAAGATGTCCGTCGCGCGCGGGACCCTGCTGCACCGAGACCTTGCCGCGCCCCGCGATCAACAGGTGCGCGTCGGGCGGCGCGAGGAGCACGGTGCCCGGCGCGAGCAGCTCGTTGTCCTTCGCGACCTTCACCTTGAGGCGCGAGGTGCCGGCGAGCCAGCCAACCAACGAATCGGAGAACGCGGCGTTGATGTGCTGAACGATCGCCATCGGCACCGGGAAATCGGAGGGCAGCTCGGCGAGGAGCTTCTGCACCACCTGCGGTCCACCGGTGCTGCTCGCGATGCAGATCACGCCGAGGTTGCTGGCCGCGAAGGGCTGCTCCTTCGCGATCTGCGGGAGGTTGGGCTGCGAGGGACTCGAGCCCGGAGGCTTCTTCACGCCGCGCACGTGGCGAATCACGCGAATGGTGGCGAGCAACTTCACCTCGCGCGCGAGGTGGGCCATCTCGGCCTCCGCGCCGGGCTTGATGCGAAGTGCGAGCGCTCCGACGGCGAGCGCGCGGTGCGTGAGCTCGGGCGCCTGGTTCCGCGGGTCGGCGGTGAGCACGAGGATCGGCGTCGGGTAGTCCGCCATGATGTGCTCACACGCGGTGAGCCCATCCATCACGGGCATGTCGACGTCCATGGTGATGACTTGCGGGTGGAGCGCCTTGGCCTGCTCGATCGCCTGCTTGCCGTTTTCGGCCGTCCCGACGACCTTGACCTCAGGGTCCTTTTCGAGCGCTTCGACGATCAGCTGACGGATCAGTGGACTGTCGTCGACGACGAGTACTTTCACCGTCATAGGAGTCCGCCTGACATCACGAAGCCTCGAGTGATTCCTACGCCAGCAATCTGGCTACCACGTCCACCAGGTCCTGCCGAACCAGATCCCCCTTGGTGACGTACCCGTCCGCGCCCGCCTCCATTCCACGTCGCCGATCGACTTCGCTACCACGAGTGGTGACGATCACCACCGGCAGCCCACGCCAGCTCGCGTGGCTCTTGAGTCTGCGGGTCAGCTCCAACCCATCCACGTTGGGCATCTCCAAGTCGGTGACCACGATGTCCACCGCTTCGCGCCCGAGCACCTCGATGGCCTGACCACCGTCATTGGCCTGCACGATTTGATACCCAACGGATTCGAGCAGAGACACGAGCAGCTCGCGCGTGAGTGGCGAGTCGTCGACTACGAGCACCTTCTGGCGCTTGGTCTCCTTCTTTCGTGAGACGCCCGCGCCGAGGCGCAGCTCGCGGCCGTGCACCGTGGCGACCAGGTGCGGCGCGGAGAGGACCAGCGCGAGATCTCCATCGGAGAGTGGAGTGGCGCCGCTGAGGTGCGGATAGCGCGAGAGCAGGCCCTTGAGCGGCATCACCGCCTGCACGCGCTCCTCGAGCACGCGATCGACGGCGATGGCGGCGGACTGACCGCGGCCCTTGAGCACGAGCACCAGCTCGCCTTCCGAGGCTGGGCGCTCGGGCGCGGCAAAGAGCAGCGAGGCGACCGAGGAGAACGGGAGCACTTCGTCGTCCACCGAGAGCGCGGGCTTGCCGGCGACCTCGCGCAGCTGCGTCTGCTCCACGGTGAAGGCGCGCACCACGTTGGAGGCGGTGAGGCAGAGCCGTTCTTCTCCGACTTGCACGAAGAGCACGGGCGCGACGCTGAGGCTCACCGGCACGCGCAGCTCGAAGGTAGAGCCGAGGCCGGGCCGCGTCTCCACCGTGACCTCGCCGCCAATGGAGAGGAGCTTCGAGCGCACCACGTCGAGGCCCACGCCGCGGCCCGAGATGTCGCTCACCTCGTCGCGCGAGCTGAAGCCGGCGAGGAAGACGAGATCGATCGCGGCGGCATCGGGGAGCGCGGCGGCGCTCTGCGCGTCGAGCAGGCCCCTGCGCACGGCCACCTCGCGCAGCCGCGGCGCGGAGAGTCCCTGGCCGTCGTCCTTCACGCGCAACACGAGGCGCTCACCTTCGCGTCGTGCCTGCAGGAGCAGGTTGCCGCGCGGGCTCTTGTTCTGATCGACGCGCTCTTCACGCGTCTCGAGGCCGTGATCGATCGCGTTGCGTACCAGGTGGAGGAGCGGATCTTTCAGCGCGTCGAGCACCGAACGATCGACGCGCTCGTCTTCGCCCTCGAGCACGAGGTCGAGCTCCTTGCCGAGATCCTTCGCGAGCTCGCGCACCATGCGCGGGTACGACTCGAAGAGCACCGAGAGCGGCACCATGCGCAGCGCGGTGATCTCTTCGGAGAGCACCGAGAGTTCCTTCAGCTCCTCGGTGGCGAGCATGGAGGAGCGCCGGTTGATCTCGGAGGCGAGCTCCTTCGCGCGACCGAGGCGGGTGGCGAGCTCCGCGGCGGCGGGCCCGAGATCTTCCGAGAGGCGATGGAGCGCGGTGAGCTCACGCGAGAGCTGGCGCCTGCGCGCGGCGGTGACCTCGGCCTGACGCGAGCGCTGCAGCAGATTGTTGGTCGACGCGGTCAGCACCTCGAGGCTGTGCTGTGTGATGCGAATCGAGGCGTCTGCCGGCGCCGCGCGCACGGGCTCGACCGCTCGAGTGGCGACCGTGCCCCGTGAGTCCGCGGCCATTGGCACCGGCACGGGAGGGGCCACGAGGGTCGGCGTGGGCGCGGAAGGAGGAGGGACCGGAGCGGACGGCAGAGGTGCAGGCGCACCACCACCTGATTCGAGCTCCGCGGCGGTGGCCTGCTTGAGCCAACCGAGCAAGCGCTCCACGTCGGGCTTGTCGCCGGCCACCGCGCCAGCGAGCACGCCCACCGCATCGGAGACCACGAGGAGCGCGTCGACCGAGCCGCCCGAGAGCGCGTAACCGCGGGGCTGCGCGGCGCGCACCAGCTCCTCCATCTCGTGGACGAGCGAGTTGATCTCGCCGAAGCCCATCATGCGGGCTTCGCCCTTGAGTCCGTGCAGCTCGCGCAGGGCCTGCTTGCCGGCCTCTTCGTCAGCGCCGGATTCCAACGTCATCATGGAGCGGTTGATTCGCGCGAGCCGCTCGGTGACGAGCTCACGGAACTGGTTCAACAGTCTGTCGCGGCTGCCGCTCACCGCTTCGCTCCGTCCGGTTTCGCTCCGTCCGGTTTCGCTCCGGTGAAGCGGCCCACCACGGCCTGCAAGGAAGTGGAGAGCCCGAGCAGGCGCTGGTTCACGAGGCTGACCTTCTGCGAGCCTTGCAGATCGTTCTGCGTGCCCGCGAGGATCTCGGCCATCGCCTCCGCGAGCTGATCGGTGCTGCTCTGCTGCTGCTGCGTCGAAAGCGTGATCGCGCGCACCTGGTTCGAGGTCTCCAGCGCGAGCTCAGCCACCTTCGAGAGCGAGCCGGTGACCTCGTCGGCCAGCGCAGTACCGCGCTCGGTGAGATGACTGCCGCGCTCCGTCGCTTCCGCAGTGCGCACGGTGGCGTCGCGGATCTCTCCGATCAGCTCTTCGACTTCCGCCGTGGACTCGAGGACGTTCTCCGCGAGGCGGCGCATCTCGGCGCCGACGAGAGAGAAGCCGCGGCCCACTTCTCCCGCGCGCGTTCCTTCGAGCTCGGCGGAGAGCGCGAGGAGATCGCTGCGATCGGCGACCGCGTTGATCAGTTCGACGATGCGCCCGATCTGCTGCACCCGGCGCTGCAGCCGCTCGACCGCGCCCGCGATGCTCTTGTTGTCCTGCTTCATGCGATCGACGGCGTTCTGAAAGGCGGTGGCGTCGGTCTGGCCCTGCTGGGCGGCCTCGAGGGTGCGGCGGGCGAGCTCGAGCACCGAGCCGGCGCTGGCGGCGATCTGCCGGGCGCTGCGGGCGAGCTCTTCGGTCGTCGCGGAGGTTTCGTTGAGGGCGGCGGCCTGCTCCGCCGCGGTCGCTTCCGAGCGGCTCGTGGTGCGTTGGAGCGAATCGGTCGCGGTGTGCACGTGCGAGCCGGCATCGACCACCTTGCGTACCAACCCCGCGAGGCGCTCGTGCAGCTGCGCGAAGACGCTGGTCACCCGCCACACTTCTCCATCAGCCGTGATCACTCTCGGAGCGGCGAGATCGCCAGCCGCGACACGGCGCGCTTCGTCGGCGAGGCGTTGCATGGGCCGCGCGATCGTCGTCGCAGCAGCAGCCGCGGCAGCGACCGCGAAGATCACCGAGAGAAGCCCGAGACCGGCGAGCCGCAGCGCGAGGCGGATCACGAGAGCATCAGCCGCGGCTTGCCGAGCAGCGGGCGCGAGGGCAGCGAGCTCGGAAGGCGCGCTCCCGAGGCTCACCCACGTCACGTCCGCGAGGATCAGCACGGGGATGACGGTGAGGAGAATGGTGAAGCCCACGGTGCGACCGCGGACGCTCCAGTCGACGCCGGGCGCGGCCTTGATCACGTCGTGCGGCGGGAGCCCCTCGGAGAGGCGATCGATCACCTGGTGAACGCGCGTGGTCAGCAGCAGCGAGACGAGCACCGTGGCGAGCGGGCCGAAGAGCGCGCCGATCATCACCAGGCGCAGCGCCACCGTCCACGGGGCGTCCGCGAACAGCACCATGCCGAGGCCGAGCAGGGCCGCGCCGCCGATCCATCCCACCAGGGAGAGCACCACCATGTGCGCCGGCAGGCGGCGGAGCTCTCCCAGCGAGGTGAGCCGGTTCTCCCGAGTCACCGGCAGGCGGCCCGAGACGAGCCCGCGGAACTTCGTCATTCGACCCAGCCCGATGCTGGTGAACGAGAGCTGCATCAACAACGTGATGCCCACGGTGAGGAAGAGGAAGACCTGAAGAGAGCTGCCTCCGAGCGCCTCGACGGACGCGGCCCACGGGCCAGCGATGGCGACCGCGAGGCTGTTGCCCACGATGGTGGGGAACATGAGCCAGGCGATTCGATTCTTGAGCCAGTTCTCGAGGGTCACGTGCTGGCCCTCCCTGGCGAGGCCACGCCTTTTCCGCCGCTCGCGACGGTGGTCTCGAGATCTTTCGCGAGCGAGATGAGCTGCTCGTGCGCGGTACGCATCTCGCGCGCGGCGGAGCCCGAGGCATCGGTGCTCTTCAGGATCTCGTTCATCGCGTCGACGAGCTGATCGGTACCCGACTGCTGCTGCGAGGTGGCGAGGCTGATGCTCTCCATCGCGTCAGCGGACTGGTTCGCGTAGTCGACGATTCTCGACAGTCCTTCGCCGACCTTCTGTGCGAGCGCGGCGCCAGCGTCGGTGGCCTTCACTCCGGCCTCGGTGGCCATCACCGCGGCGTTGGTGGCGTCTCGGATCTCGTCGATGAGGCCCGCGATCTCTCGCGTGGACTGCATCACGGACTCAGCGAGGCGGCGCATCTCGGCAGCGACGAGCGAGAAGCCGCGACCCACTTCACCGGCCTTGTTGCCCTCGAGCTCGGCGTTGAGGGCGAGGAGATCGCTCTTGTCGGCGATGCCGTTGATGAACTCGATGATCTTCCCGACCTGCTGCACGCGCTTGTTGAGGCGCACCACGCTGTCGGCGATCGCCTGGTTGCCTTCGCGTACCTGCACCATGGCGGCCATGAAGCCCTCGGCGCCGTCGCGTCCGGTGCGGGCCGCACCGAAGGTCTCCTTGGCGAGCTCAGAGACGCGCTGGGCGTTGGCGGCGATGTCCTTCGCGCTGCGGGCGAGCTCACCCGTGGTGGACGAGGCGGCCTCGAGATTGTGTGCGCGGGAGGTCGACTTGCCACCCGAGAGCGCGCCGGTTGCTCCGGAGAGATCTCCCGCGGCGTGTCCGAGCCGCGAGAGCAGCTCGCCGAGCTGGCTCTCCATGGTGGCGATGGCGCCCGCGGCGGCGAAGGTCTCGTCTTCTCCAGGGACGAAGCGAGGCTGGCCGTGATCTCCGCGTGCGAGACGCTCGGTCTCGAGGGCGAGCTCCTTGAGGGGATCACCGAGGATCGAGCCAGAGAGCCACGCACTGACCGACACGGTCACCACCACCATCAGCACCACGCCGATGATGGGAAGGAGACCGGCGCTCCGCTGCGCCTGCGCGAGCGCGAGCATCGACTCTTGTTCGGGCGCGGCGACCAGGGCTCCGACCACCGCGCGCATGCGACTGACCGCGAGACCCGAGACGAGGAGGATCGGCGTGAGCACCGCGACCGCGGCGAAGATCATCAGGCGGCTGCGCAGGCGGAAGGCGACGGGCACGCCCTGGTACAGCTTGATCACCGGGAGTCCCGCGGCGACGAGATCGCGCAACACCTGACGCGAGCGGGGCAGGGTGACCAGCAGCGCGAGCATGGCGGTGAGCGGCGCGATGGTGAGCGCGATCACTCCGACTTCCAGCACGACGGTGAGCGGCACGTTGGAGGTCACCGTCCAGAGCGCGCCCACGATGAAGGGGCCGATCGACAGGAAGGCGAGCGAGTTCCAGAAGCTGACGTCGGGAATGGCGATCGCCTCGTTCGCCGCGGCGAGCAGGTTGGTCTCGGTGGGAGCGAGGGTGCCGTCGCCCACCTGCTTCAAGGTGAGGAGGCGGCGCTGTTCGATTCCGTCGCCGAGCGCCCAGAAGCCAATCACCACGCCGAGCAGGGAGAGACCGAAGGAGACTCCCGTCCCCTCGGGGAACACGATGGTGACCGCGATGAACGCCGTGGCGATGAGCAGCCCGGTGATCACCGCCACGCTGCTCATGTTGGTGAGCCAGCGATGACGGCCCTTGAGCACCGAGGTCTCGCTCATGGGGCACTCCCTGCGAGCCGCTCCAGCGAGAGCACGGGCCACAACACGCCGCCTGTCTCGACGAAACCCGAGAGCGCGCCGCCCCACGCGCGGCGGAGCACTTCAGGCACCGCGAGCAGCTCGAGCCGCTCCGCATGCACTTCGACCGCGTCGACCACCACTGCCGAGGTGCGATGCCGAATCAGCTTCGCGTCGGGTGGAGGACGGGCGTCGGCTTGAAAACCAACTCCGGCGTACATCGCGCCTTCGGAAGCGGCCTCGAAGCCGGTCACTTCCTGCGCCCGCACGGCGAGGCGATCAGCGCCCACGCGACAGAGGACCAGCCCCTCGATGACCGATTCACCCGTCGATTCACTCTGAGCCAAGAGGCTCACCCCGCGCTGGAGAGAAACTCGATGAAGGTCTGCGTATCGATGACCGCCACCTCACCCGCCGCCGCCCGCGCTGGTCCACGCAAATGCTGATGCACGCCCGCGTCACCAAGGCGCTCGAAGGGTCCTTCAAGGGTGGCGACGCCGAGCACGCGGCTGGCGGTCAACGCGACGGAGCCCTTCGGCGTGCGCACGAGGACGGCGCGCTTGAAGGCTTCATCGAGCGGGTGACCGGTGAGGCGCGTGAGATCGACGACGGGGAGCACTTCGCCGCGATGGGCGAATACGCCGAGCAGATGGCCCGGAGCACCGGGCACGCGCGTGAGGGAGGGAACGTTCACCACCTCGGACGCCGTGTCGGCTGGCACCGCATAGAGGCTCGCGCCACAGGCGAAAACCAGATGTCCATGTACGTCGGCCACGGCCGGGGAGTCTGCCCGCCCCCGGGTCACAAGACCAAGGATTCCTGTCCTGCTTTCCCTGCCCGCCGAGAGAGGAGTGCAGGGGAAGAAAGCTGCGCTCCGGTCGAATCGAGTCAGGCCACGATCCGAGCGCAGAGGGCGGCGTCGATGCGCCGGGCCCACTCGTCCAGGGAGGTGGAGAGCCCCTGGCGAGCGAGCTTGAGGTGGCGGGCGTTGAGCTCGTCCTGTTTGCGCAAGCGCTCGAGGGTGTCGAGCTGGCGAACCAGCAGCGACGCGCGCACTCGTTGAGCGGCGAGCAGGACCTCGAGGTCCACGGCGAGCGCGTTCAGCTTCGAGTCGAGATCGCGAGTGGCGGAGGCGCGGAGAGCATCCAGTGTCTTCGAGGTGGCTCGCACTTCCGTGGTGTGGAGCTCCCAGCCTCGGAACTTCCGCAGCGCGCCTCGAAGCGTCTCCAACTGCGCGTTGAAGTCTGGAGCGATCCAAAAGACGCCACTTCGCTCGAGCACGGGCACTCCGAGCGAATTGGTCATCGCGGTTTCAGCGGTGCCTTCGGGGGAGCTCCAGGCACGCTCGCTGGTGCCCGGCCCCGTCCACCAGACGAGGTGCCCCAGCGGCCTGTCACCAAGGAGGAACGTCCCGAGTGACATCGAGTTCCCACGCTCCCACCGGCCCTGACTTCCGTCTCTACGAGATCCTCTGCGATTCGTGCGCCACCAAGTGTACTCATCTCATCACGCGCAGAATTTTCTGACTGATCCGAGTGTGCGGCGCGGTGCGACGCTCGGGTATAAGCCGCCTCGTGTTCGCCCTCTTTCAAGAGCTGCAGCAGTACGTCGGATTCGGCGAAGCCGACGCACGGGCGCTGCGGGCGCTGCACCCGCAGCTGACCGACTCCTTCCCCGCGATCTCCGAGGCGTTCTATGAGCGCGTGCTGCAGGACCCGAACGCGGCCGCTGCGCTCACGCGCGGCGAGAAGCAGGTGGGCCAGCTCAAGCACAAGCTGGTGACGTGGATGAACGAGCTCTTCCTCGGCCCGTATGACGAGGCGTACGTCGAGCGGCGCGCGCGCATCGGCCGGGTGCACGTGCAGATCGCCCTGCCCCAGCACTTCATGGTCTCGGCGATGACCGTGGTGCGGCTGCAGCTGCGCGAGCGCGTGTCGAAGATCCACGACCTGCGTTCACCCGAAGGGCGGCAGAGCGTCGATGCGATCGAGCGCATGTGCGATCTCGATCTCGCGCTGATGCTGCACACCTACCGGGAAGATCTCGAGGCGAGCCAGGCGCGCTCGGAGCGGCTCTCCACGTTCGGGCAGTTGGTGGGCAGCATCGGCCACGAGCTGCGTAATCCATTGGGTGTGATCGAGACCTCGCTCTACGTGCTCAAGGGCCGTCCCTCGGCGGACGAGCGCACGCTCAAGCACCTCGATCGCATCGGCCACCAGGTGAAGCTGGCCAACGAGATCATCTCGCAGCTCCTCGACCTGATTCGTGAACAGCCGCTCAAGCAGGCGACGCTCGACCTGTCCGAGCTGGTGAGCGACGCGCTCAGCGGCCACGAAGGGCCGGTCAAGGTGACGAAGCCCGAGAAGGCCTTCGTGAAGGGCGACGCTACGCAGCTGCGCCAGGTGGTGGTGAACCTCGCGCAGAACGCGACTCAATTCGCAGGTCCTGAGGGCAAGGTCGAGGTGCACCTGGAGCTCACGCCGACGCAGGCGATCCTCACGGTCGACGACAGCGGCCCGGGGATCGATCCCACGATTCGCAATCGGCTCTTCGAGCCACTGGTCACCACCCGACCGGGAGGCGTGGGACTGGGCCTCGCGCTGGTGCGGCGCGTGGTGGAGCGGCACTGGGGCTCGGTCTCTGCTTCACGCAGTCCGCTCGGTGGGGCACGCTTCACGGTGCAGCTGCCGCTCAGTGAAGAGAAACCGGCAGGAGAGTCGCCATGACCCGGAAGTACCTGGTGGTCGACGACAACGTGGCGTTCGCGGACAACGTCGCCGAGATCCTCGGAGACGCTGGCGCCGAGGTGCACGTGGTGCCCAGCGCGGTGGAGGCGCTGCAGCAGCTCGAGCGCACCCGCTTCGACGGGGTGGTGACGGACATGCGCATGCCCGGCGTGTCGGGCGCGGAGTTCTTGAAGCGCCTGCGCCAGATCGATCCGGGAGTGCCGGTGGTGTTGCTCACCGCCTGGGCGCAGGACGCGCAGATCGACGAGGCGCGCCGCCTGGGGCTCCTCGCGTTCTTGAGCAAGCCGACCGGGACGAAGCAGCTGATCAGCCTGATGGAGCACGCGAGGCGCGATGCCTGCGTGGTGCTGATCGACGATGATCACGCGCTGCTCGAGAATCTCTCTGAAGCGCTGGCGGCGCGTGGCTTCACGGCGTGCTCGGCGTCGTCCGTCAAAGAGCTCGGCCAGCTCAACGTGAAGCCGCTGGCGGCGCTGGTCGACGTGCGGATCCCCGGGAGCGAAGACGGTGCGGCGGTGCAGAAGGTGAAGGAGCTCTTTCCGCAGACGCCGCTGCTCGTGCTGACTGGCGCGCGCGAGTTCGAACAGGGAGGGCTGGAGATCGTGCGCAAGCCATTCGACACCGCGAAGCTGATGGCTCGCCTCGAGGCGCTCGCGCTGCAGAAGGGCGCCGCGTGACCACTCGAGTGCTCATCGTCGAGGACAACCCCGACTTCGTCGCGAACCTGACGGAGATCCTGGCGGACCTCGGGCATGAGGTGCGTTCAGCGGGCAGCTGCAAGAAGGCGCTCGAGCTGGGCCGTGATTGGGTGCAGGTCGCCCTGGTCGATCTGCGTTTGCCTGATGGCGATGGCACTCGGCTCGCGGAGGAGCTGAAGAGCGAGAATCAGGATTGTGAAGTGGTGCTCCTCACCGGGCACGCGTCGGTGGAGTCGGCGGCGGCGGCGGTGCGCGCGGGTGTCTGGGATTATTTGATCAAGCCTTGCGCGACTCCGGATCTGCTGGCGACCCTGGCCAAGGCGCTCCGTCACGTGGATGCGCAGGTCGAGCGGCGCGATCTGGCGCGGCGGGCTCAGCGCGCCGAGAAGTTGGCGGCGGTGGGTACGCTCACCGCGGGTCTGTCTCATGAGATTCGCAATCCGCTGAACGCGGCGGCGCTGCAGCTCACGGTGCTCGAGCGGCGGTTGAGGAAGCTCGAGCCGAACATGCAGCCTCCGTTGCTCGAGCCGCTCACGCTGGTGCGCGATGAGATTCGACGGCTGGAGCACATTCTCCAGGACTTCCTGCAGTTCGCTCGGCCGGCTCACGTCACGATGCGGCCGGTGTCGATCGACGACTTGATCACTCGGGTGGTGGCGTTGCTGCGATCAGATGCCGAGCGGCGGCAGATCGAGCTCGAGTGCCAGACGCGGCAGGCGGGCGCTTCGGGCGATGCCGATCAGCTGCGCCAGGTGTTCATGAACCTCACGCTCAACGCGCTCGATGCGGCGGGGCGCGGAGGGAAGGTGCGGGTGGAGAACTTCATCGATGCGGATGGGAGTCACATCTACGTCGATGACTCGGGTCCGGGGGTCGCTCCGGATCAGCGGGACCGGTTGTTCGAGCCTTTCTATACGACGAAGGCGCAGGGCTCTGGTCTCGGGTTGCCCATCTCGCATGCGATCGTGTCGCAGCATGGTGGGCGGATTGAGTTGGGGCGGAGCTCGCTGGGTGGGGCGCGGTTCGAGGTCGTGCTGCCTCGACAGTAAGCGCTCGCCCCTCACCCCGACCCTCTCCCCGCTTCGCAGGGAGCGGGAGCACTTCTCACTAGTTCACGTGGGGTTTCTCTTCGCCGCGCTGCATGTCGGCGTACTCCTTGAGCCGGTACTGGATCTTGCGCACGGAGATGCCGAGGAGATCGGCAGCACGTGAAGTCGATCCATCGACCAGCTCGAGCGTGCGGAGAATCGCTTCGCGCTCGATGTCGTAGAGCGTCGCGCCTGGAATGAGCGAGTCGCCCGAACGATTCGTGGGACGAGGCCCACGCAGCGCCGCCGGAAGATCATCTGAGGTCAGCTCAGAGCCCCGAGCGAGCACCACCGCGCGTTCGATCACGTTGCCCAGCTCACGCACGTTGCCCGGCCAATCGTACGAGAGCAGCGCGTTGAGCGTGCCCGGCGCGAGCCCCTTGAGCTTCTTCCCGTGCACCTCGCCGTACCGCTCGAGGACGTGATTCACCAGCGCGGGAATGTCGCTCTTGCGGCGGCGCAGCGGAGGCAGCGTCACCGAGACGACGTTCAAGCGGTAGTAGAGATCTTCGCGGAAGCGGCCGGCCTTCACCTCGGCCTCGAGATCGCGGTGCGTCGCGGCGACCACGCGCACGTCGACCTTCACGGTCTGAGTGCCACCGACGCGCTCGAACTCCTGCTGCTGCAGCACGCGGAGCAGCTTCACCTGCAAGCCGGGCGAGACGTCGCCGAGCTCGTCGAGGAAGAGCGTGCCTCCGTTCGCCAGCTCGAAGCGGCCTTCGCGGCGGCCCACGGCGCCCGTGAACGATCCCTTCTCGTGACCGAAGAGCTCAGACTCGAGCAGCGTCTCGGTGAGGGCGGCGCAGTTCACCTTCACGAACGGCTTGTCGCGCCGAGGCGAGGCCTCGTGAATGGCCTGGGCGATCAGCTCCTTACCGGTACCGGACTCTCCGAGGACCAGTATCGTGGCACGGGTGGGCGCTGCGCGCGCCACGACGTCGAACACGCTCTGCAGCTCGGTCGACTCGCCGACGATGTTCGAGAACTTGTGCTTCTCGCGCAGGCGCTCCTTGAGGAGCTCGTTTTCCTGCTTGAGGGCGCGCTTCTCGAGGACCTTCTCGAGCTTCGCGAGCACCGAGCTCACGTCGACCGGCTTGGTCACGTAGTCCTCGGCGCCGGCCTTCATCGCCTGCACCGCGGTCTCGATGGACGCGAAGGCGGTGACCATCACGAACACGCACTGGTGCCCGTCGGAGCGCGCCTTGGAGAGCAACGCGAGGCCATCCATCTTCGGCATGCGGATGTCGCAGAGCACCGCATCGGGGCGGAAGCTGGTCAACGCGGCGAGACCTTCTTCGCCGTCCGCGGCTTCACCGACCTCGTAGCCTTCCTCGGTGAGGATGGTCTTCAAGGCGTCGCGGGCGTTCTGCTCGTCGTCGATCACCAGGATGCGGTGTTTCATGTGCTTCTCCTCGCGCGCAGGTTCTGCGCGTTCATTTGCGTTGGCGAAATTCATGCGTTCCTCAGCGAACCACCAAGACGGGCCGCCTGCAGATGTGAACGAGGCGGTCGGTGATGCTGCCTACCAGCACCCGCGAAACCGCGCCTCGCCCCTTGCTACCGACCACCACCAAATCGAAGTGGCCAGATTCAGAGAGTTCGGCGAGGGCTTCTCCGGGACTCCCTCTCAAGCAAACCCTCGCAATGTTGGGTCTGCCGAGTTCTTTCGCGGCCTGCGTGAGGAGGACTTCGCCAGCACGTTGCGCGTCTTCCGCGAGGCCGCCTGCATCGAAGGGCACCTCAGCGGGAATGAAAACATGGGGCACCACGTGCGCGAGCGTGACTTCTGCGCCGAGGGCGTCACCCAACTCCAGGGCCTTGCGGGCGGCGTGCATGGACGCCTCCGATCCGTCGACTGCCGCAAGGAGCTTCTTCATGCTTTGCGTCATTGCAGCCTTCGGGCCGTGAATGGCCGTCCTATTGCTTGGTTACCAGTCATGCGCGCTTTCCTCGTTGGTCGCTCCCCGACGACCAATTTCGTCGTCGGATCACTGCTGATTGGACTGTTTTGCATCGCTGGCTGGGCGCTCGCCGCCGAGCCCGCTTCGAATGCGCCGACGAAGAATTCTGCGCTCGCGAAAAAAACGCCGCCGAAGCAGGGCCTGGAGGCGCCGTCGTACTTGAGCCCGCTCGCGCGGCAGGTGCTCAAGCAGCGCATGAAGCGGCACGGCAACGACATGCTCACGATGGTGCGCTCGGTGTTGTTCCTCGACCACGAGACCACTCAGCGAATCGCGGCCGAGCTCGCAGCAGAGCCTCGTTTGACGCGCGCGATCGCGGGCGGCTCGGATGATGTGAACGCCGCGCTTCCAGAGCGTTTCTTCGTGCTCCAAGACGAACTGCGTTCACGCGCGCTCGACCTCTCGGCCGCGGCGAAAGAGGGAGACGACGCAAAGCTCGCTGCGCGCCTCGGGGAAGTGACCCAAACGTGCGTGAGCTGCCACTCGACGTACCTCGAGCCGCGCGCGCCCTGAAAGCGTTGCGTCGCTGGAGCACCGAGCGCAGCGTTTGCGAACGAGTGACGAGTCGCGTCACGACGCACGACGCTCCGTTTCGCTTCGTTCCGCTCTGAGCGCCGTTTTCGACTGCTCCGGTTTCTCCCGCGAAACGATCTCCTGCTCGGCAACTGTCTTGCACCGAAGAGCCACCATGCACGAGCTGCAGGGGCATACAGGGGGAGGCGAAAGCATGACGCATCGAGCTCGGCGGCTCCTGAACGCGCGCGCGTCGGAGCTGCGAACGAGACTCGATGATGAGTCGAACGATGAGCTCGGCGAGCTGTTGCTCGCGTTGGAGCGCATCGAAGCGGGCACCTGGGGGCAATGTGAGAAGTGCGCCCGGGCGATCGGCCGCGATCGGCTGCGAGCGTTGCCCGAGACGCGCTGCTGTATCGAGTGCGCGCGGGAGTGATCAGCGGCCGTCTTGCTGGTCGCTCTTGATGGTCGCTCCGCCTCCGCGACTTCCGCTCCGCGTCAGGCCGTTACTTCGGCTGCGCTCCGGCGAGGAAGGGCACGGGCTGTTCGCGGGTGATCCCGTTCGTCTCGTCGGTCACCACGAGCGTCAGCACCACCGAAGACTTCAAGTTCGCGCGCGCGATCGACACCACCACGGGCACACGGGCATCGGTGAGCGAGTTCAGCTCGAGCTTCGGAGTACCGATCACGATCTCCGCGTCGACGGGAGAACGCACCGCGACGGTGAAGCGCGAGGGATCGCTGTTCTTGTTGAACACGTGCACGACGAAGGGATTTCTCACCACGTCTCCGTCGACCACGAACGGCATGCCGCCCTGCGCGCGGAACACGTTGGCCTCGAAGGGCGTGCGAATGGCGAGCGACACGCCGAGCGTACCGAGCGAGAGCACCATCAACGCGGCGTAGATCACCAGGCGCGGACGAAGGGTGCGGCGCGGTTGTCCTGCGAGCTCGTTCTGCGAAGCGAACGCGATGAGCCCGCGCGGGCGCTTCAACCTGTCCATCACGTCGTCGCATGCGTCGACGCACTGGGTACAGGCGAGGCACTCCATCTGCAGTCCGTTGCGAATGTCGATTCCGGTCGGGCACACCACCACACAGCGTTTGCAGTCGACGCAGTCTCCGAACTTCGGCAGCACCGGGAGCTTCTGCACCTTGCCCCGCGGCTCTCCGCGCGCTTCGCGATACGCGACGGTCACCGAGTCACGATCGTGCAGCACCGACTGCAACCGACCGTACGGACACATCACCGTGCAGAACTGCTCGCGGAACCACGTGAAGTTGAACATCAGGATCGCGGTGAACCCGATGGTGAGCGTGAAGGCCTCGAGGTGAAGCATCGGGCCTTCGACGATCATCAGCCACAGCTCGGAAGGCGACACGAAGATCGCCGTCGCGGTGTGAGCGATCGCCGCGCTGATGATGAAGAACGCGGTGTACTTGCCGATGCGCCGCGCGAGCTTGCCGCCGCTCATCGGAGCAGCGTCGAGGCGGAAGCGCGCTTCACGCGGACCGTCGAAGAAGCGCTCGATCGGACGATAGAGGCCCTCGAGGAACACGGTCTGCGGACAACCCCAGCCGCACCACACCCTGCCCTTCCACGCGGTGACGAAGAGCAGCGCGAAGAGGAACCCGAGCACGAGCAACAACACGAGCCAGAAGTCCTGCGCGTTGAACGTGGAGCCGAACAGGTAGAAGCGCCTGTGCTGCACGTCGAGCTGGATCATCGGGTGCCCGCCGACCGGAATGAACGGCGCGAGCACGTAGAAGCCGACGAGCAAGGCGAAGACTGCGCGCCGCCGGCTGATCCAACGGCCCTTCACATCGGCCGGGTGCAGCATCGGCCGCGAGCCGTCAGCCTTGAACGATCCGGGGAGGCTCGAGAGCTGCGCCATGGGTATCAGTCCAATCTCAGTCGAGCGGATCGCCTTGCGGCGCTTTTCCGGCGAGGTCCTTGCCCTTGATGGACACGATGAACGCCGCGACCTTGCGCACCTTTTCCTGGCCGAGCATCTGGCCCCACGGCGGCATGCCCTTGTCGGCGTAGCCGTCGGTGACCGACTTCGCGATCTCGCTGGGCTTGTTGCCGTGCAGCCAGAACTTGTCGGTGAGATTCGGACCGACGAGGCCCTGACCTTCCTGCGCGTGGCAGGCGGCGCAGCTGGCGGCGAAGACCTGCTTGCCCTCCGCGAGCTGCGCGGCATCGGCGGCGACCGCGAGGATCGCGTCGTCACTGAGCGGTGCTTGCGCGAGGCGGGCCTTCTTGATCTCCGCGACCTGCGCTTCGTATTCCGAGCGCGGATTCAGCAACTGGTGCGTGGTGTGGAACACCATCCAGTAGCCGAACATGAAGACGATCGTTCCGAAGAGGATGCCGAGCCACCAGTTGGGCATCTGGTTGTCCTCCTCCTCGATGTCGTCGTAGCGATGGACGATTTTCGAGTCGGAATCATGCGGTGCGGTGCTCACGTGATCTCCTTTCCATCTGAAAGCGGCAGCTGGCCCTGGGGCTCGAAGTCGCGCTTCGTCTTGAAGGCGAACGTGCGCAGCACCACGAGCGTGAAGAAGGCCATGAAGATACAGAGCGCGAAGACCGAGAAGCTTCCCCACTCCATGCCGGCGAAGTGTTGTTTGAACATGGTTGGTTACCTCTCGAGAGAAGCGGTCT
Organism: uncultured Myxococcales bacterium; assembly: GCA_966211295.1. Classification (GTDB taxonomy): domain Bacteria; phylum Myxococcota; class Myxococcia; order Myxococcales; family Myxococcaceae; genus Archangium_A. The sequence goes on from CBIHPJ010000029.1 coordinate 17,811, forward strand.
GTTTCATGCGCTCGCTCAGGCCGCCCTCCGGCGTTCGCCGTCGGTCGTCGCTCGCTGTGGGGGTCTCGTCGCTGAGCGCGATGCCCTGATCGCGCCCGAGCCGCTGCAGGTACGCGATGATTGCGACCATCTCGCTGTCCCAATCGAGCGCGATGCCGCTGGCCTGGAGATCCTTCACCACGGTGAGGGCCTGGCGCTTCTGGTTGCTCTCGGCCTTGTCGATGTCTTCGTTCGTGTACGGGACACCGAGCTTCTGCATGAGCGCGAGCTTCCTGGGCGCCAGCTTTGCGTCGATGTGATTCTCCGAGAGCCACTGGTACGTGGGCATGTTGGAGCCCGGGCTCGTCGAGCGCGGATCCATCAAGTGGGTGTAGTGCCAGAGGCTCGGGTACTTGCCGCCGATGCGCGCGAGGTCAGGCCCGGTGCGCTTGGATCCCCACTGGAAGGGGTGATCGTAGATGAACTCCTCGGCGCGGCTCGCGTCGCCGTAGCGCAGATACTCCGCGACCATCGGGCGGATCATCTGCGAGTGGCACACGTAGCAACCCTCGCGCGTGTAGAGATCGCGGCCCTGTTGCTCGAGCGCGGTGTACGGCTTCTGTGAAGGGCCGCTCGCGGGCACGGCCTGCTTCACCAGCACCATCGGGAGGATCTCCGCGACGCCGCCGATCAGCACCGCGATCAACGTGAGCACGGTGAAGGTGAGCGGCTTGCGCTCGATCACCGCGAACCACGAGATGCCATTCGCCGCGGTGGCGCGCCTGGTGAGCACGTACGCGACTTCTCCGACCACCAGCACTCCGATGGCCAGCGCGATCGCGGCGATCGCCGAGTCGACCATGAAGAATCCACCGGTGAGCCCCAGCGCGATCACCGAGAAGAAGAGCGGACGTCCGGTGATCACCGCGATGAGGCCGGTGTTCGGCTCCACGGCCTGCGGGGCGTCTTCGATGGTGACTTCCACCACCGTGTTCACCGGCTGCGCTCCCCGCACGGTGGCGAGCAGGTTCCAGATCATCACCACGAAGCCCGCGAGGTACATGGTGCCGCCGAGCGCGCGCGCGATGTACATCGGACGAATCGCGATCAGCGTCTCGGTGAACGATGGATAGGTGAGCGTGCCGTCGGGGTTGAGCGCGCGCCACATGAGGCCCTGGGTGATCCCCGAGACCCACATCGCGATCATGTAGACGGCGATGCCGATGGTCGCGAGCCAGAAGTGCGTCTCGGCTGCGCGCTTCGAGTGCAGCGGCTTGTCGAAGAGCTTCGGCGTGAGCCAATAGAAGAGACCAGCGGCCATCAGGCCGTTCCACCCGAGTGCCCCGCCGTGCACGTGGCCGATGATCCAGTCGGTGTAGTGGGCGAGCGAGCTCACCGACTTGATCGAGAGCAAGGGGCCCTCGAACGTCGCCATTCCGTAGAACGTGACGGCGGCGACGAAGAACTTGAGCACGGGCTCTTCGCGCACCTTGTTCCACGCGCCGCGCAGCGTGAGCAGGCCGTTGAGCATGCCGCCCCACGAAGGCGCCCAGAGCATCAGCGAGAAGAGCATGCCGAGCGACTGCGCCCACTCCGGCAGCGCCGTGTAGAGCAGGTGGTGCGGGCCGGCCCAGATGTACATGAACACCAGGGCCCAGAAGTGCACGATGGACAGCCGGTACGAGTACACCGGCCGCCCCGCCGCCTTCGGGAGGAAGTAGTACATGATCCCGAGGATCGGCGTGGTGAGGAAGAAGGCGACGGCGTTGTGGCCGTACCACCACTGCACGAGCGCATCCTGCACGCCGGCGAACGCGGAGTAGCTCTTGAACGCATTGAGCGGGAGCGCGAACGAGTTCACGATGTGCAGCACCGCCACCGTGATGATCGTCGCGATGTAGAACCAGATCGCGACGTAGAGGTGCTTCTCGTTTCGCTTGGCGAGCGTCCAGAAGAAGTTCACCGCGAACACCACCCAGATCAGCGCGATCGCGATGTCGATGGGCCACTCGAGCTCGGCGTATTCCTTGGAGGTGGTGATGCCGAGCGGGAGCGTGATCGCCGCGGCGACGATGATCAACTGCCAGCCCCAGAAGTGAAGCTTCGAGAGCGCGTCACTCGCCATGCGCGTCTTCAGCAGACGCTGCGTGGAGTAATAGACGCCGGCGAACATCATGTTGCCGACGAACGCGAAGATCACCGCGTTGGTGTGCAGCGGGCGCAAGCGGCTGAACGTGGTGAAAGGGATGCCGAAGTTGAGCGCGGGCCACGCGAGCTGAAGCGCGGCCCAGAGTCCGACGAGCATGCCGACGGCGCCGAAGAGCACCGAGGCAAACATGAACTTGCGGACACTCTCGTCGTCGTACGCGACGCGTTCGATGCGGGTCGTCATTGGGGGATTTCCGTCCTGTCTTGCTTGTGCTGCCTGGGTTCGTCGTCTTCGAGGGGAGCGAGCGAGAGCCGGTCCGCGTGATCGAAGGTGCGGCTGCGCACTGTCCAGATGAAGAGGACGAGGGAGCCGGCCACGAGCATCAAGCTCACGAAGACCTGGAGGAGGATGATGCTCATCGAGCCCTCAGGCCGAGAACGCGCGTTTGCTGCGCCACTGAGAGGCGCAACGCAGAAACTGCATGCGTGGGACGCTGGGGGGAGCGCAACCCGAGGGGAAAGAGCATTGCGCGCGCAGGCTGTGCATCCGGCTTGCCAATAGTGAGGACGGTTAGCGTGACGCGGGCGGGTCAACAGGTACGCTGGTCCCCATGATTCACCTGGTGGTGCTGTGCCTCGCAGCGGTCGCAGACGGCGGAATTGCTGACAGTGGAGTGGCTGATGTGGGCGACGGAGGGATTGCTGCCTACGACGCGGGCGTTCCGTCGACGTGGCGGCTGGACGCGAAGCTGAAGGGCGCGCTGCGCGAGTCGCTGATCACTGACTTCACGAAGAAGGAGGGTGGCATCGGTGAGACCGCGCTGACTCGTGAAGAGGCGGTGGCGCTGCTCGACGATCCTCGCGCTGCGCTGATCTACGGAGACAAGACGGTGTCGATCGTCGCTCCGTCGATGACCGTGCGTCACCGGCAGGAGCACGTGGACATGATGAAGCTGTTCCTCGCTCCGGAGCGCGTGGAGGCGGGCAGCAAGTTCATGAAGGACAAGGACGACGTGCTGAGCTCGGTCGAGAAGAAGACCGGAGTCGATCGCCAGGTGATCATCGGGATCCTGATGTGGGAGTCGAAGCTCGGCACCATCACGGGCAACTGGTTCGCGTTCAACGCGCTCGCGTCGCAGGCGTTCTTCACCGACGAGGCCAACGCGATCGCCCTCGCACGTGATGAAGAGAAGGCGATGCTGTCGGGCGCGGACGCGGTGAAGAAGGATCCGAAGCAGAAGAAGCTCACCGATGAGCAACTCGCGAAGATCGCCGAAGCCAGAGCGGCGGCAGAGAAGAAGCAGGCGAACCGCGTGGAGTCGATTCGCAGCCGAGGGCGGAAGAACCTCGTGGCGCTGGTGCGGCAGTGCAAGAGCCGAGGGATCGATCCCTTCACGATGAAGGGCAGCTGGGCGGGCGCGCTTGGGTTCCCTCAGTTCATGCCGGCGAGCCTGCGCTGGGCCGAGGATGGGAATGGCGACGGGAAGATCGATCTCTTCGACATGGATGACGCGATCGCCTCCGTGGGTCGGTACCTCGCGTCTGCGGGGTTCAAGAAGAGCGCTCGTGATGCGGTGTACGACTACAACCACGAAGAGGCGTACGTCGCGGGGGTGCTCGCGTTTGCCGAGGCGCTGAAGGCTCCGAAGGACGCGGGCGTGCCCTGAGCGTCGTCCCCGTCTAGGGTCGCAGCGTCATGGCTGCCCGTCGGGACGAATGGATTGAGGTCGCGAACAAGAAGCGCGCCGCGGATCTGCCTGAGCTGTTCAAGACGCTCACCACCGTGAGCCGTCCCGCCACTCAGCGAAGACTCAACGCGCTCACGAACTGGCCCAGGAACGCCGCGCTCGGAAAGCACGTGACTGAGTTGCTCCGGGCGTTTCCGTTCGACGTCTTTGAGCTCGGTGGAGCGACGCGCGCGCTCGGCCTCGCGATCCTTCAGGGCGCCGGTGTCGAGGCGTTCGAAGAGACGAAGCTCACTCCTGAATCGAAGGGCGTCAACGACTGGCGCGGACCCGCACTCGAAGCAGCGAAGCGGTTCGTCGCGCGGACGCGCTCCGTGCAAGCCGAGGCGAAGCCGTTCAAGGCCGCACCGATTCCGCTCAAGCCGAGGAAGGCGCTGCAGGCGGCTTGGCTCGAGTTGGCGGCCAGTCGGAATCCCGATGCGCTTCCGCAACTGCTCGAACGTCTTGGCGAAGGGCCGTCCACCGATCTGTGCGCGCGTGGACTCGAGCTGATGGAGTTTCCGCGCGACTCGCGGGTCGCAGACACGGTGGAGGAGCTGCTGCTCTACCCGACGGTCGTCGTGAAGCCGGAGAACCCGGTGTTCCTCGTGCAGGGACTCCTGCTCAGCGCGCACGGAGACAAGAAGCACGGGTCTGCCATCAAGGCGCTCGTCGAGAAGATCCCCGCGCTCGAGTGGCTTCCCCTTCCGCAAGACACCTCGAAGAAGGTGAAGCGAAAGCCCGCTCCGAAGGTCGTCGATGAGGCGTCGTTCATTCAGTCGATCGCCGAAGACCCGACCGATCTCTCGCGCCGCATGGTGTTCGCTGACTGGCTCACCGAGCGCGGCGATCCTCGCGGTGAGTTCATCACCCTGCAGCTCGCTGCGTCGAAGGGAGCGCTGGAGCCGAAAGCAGCCGCGCGCATGGAGTCGCTGCAGACGAAGCACGCGAGCACCTGGCTTCGGACCATCGACCGCAGCAACTTCCTGAAGGGCAAAGAGGTCTTCGAGGACGGCTTCCTCGCGCAGGTGAACTTTCGGCTCACCGACTTCGTGCCGAAGGCGACTGATCCGGTGCTGGCGACGATCAAGCGTCTCTCGGCGTGGGGCGGCGAAGGCCCACGGGTGGATGCGCTGATGGGCTCGCCGTTCCTGTCCCAGGTGCGCGACTTCTCCGGCACCGCGCGCATGTTCGCGGCCCTGTGTCCCGCTGCGCTCGAGAAGCTGCAGAAGGTGCGGTTCGAATTCCAGACGCGCGCGGAGTTCGAGCGATTGCTCGAGGTGAAGACTCCCGCGCTCGAGACCGTCTTCGTCGATAAGCGACTGATCGATGGCTACGACGCAGGCTTGAAGCCTGACGAACTCTTCGCCCTTCCGCTCTTCGGCAGCGTCAAACACCTGGAGCTGACGCCGACGGTCGACCCGGGCACGTGGCTCAGCGCGGCGCTCGAGAAGCTGAAGCTCGAGACGTGCACGATCTACGCGCCGACGCAGTTCCGGTACGTCTTCGACCTGAAGTCAGGAACCTCGCGCGTGCGTCCTTCGATGTTCATCGGAGTACCCGACGACAGCGATCTGGCGCGGCTTCTCATTCGACCGCTGGCCACGCTGTGGGGCGACATCCGCAAGGGAATGACGGTCGAGCTCCCAGCTGGCTACACGCTCCCGGAGCACATCGCCGATGAGGTCCGTGGATTCGGTCTGACCGTGATTCAAGGAACCGAGAAACCCTTCATGTGACCTTGCTGCGCGGTGAGTAAGCCCTCTCCCCGACCCCCTCCTCCGCGGGGAGAGGGAGACAAGGGGCGCGGACTCAGGCTGCTCACGGTGAAGAGCAGCAACGTGAGTGTGCTGGCCGGCATGCTGATCGCGGCGGCGAGGGGCGACATCACTCCGAGCAGCGCGCAGGTGATCGCGAGCACGTTGTACGAGAGCGAGAGCGTGAGCAC